>NZ_JBGEDP010000003.1 GCF_041206865.1 Mycobacterium sp. HUMS_12744610 | reverse complement strand
TCGCCGGCTGCGCCGGCTCCTCCTACCGGGCGGGCAAGCCCGCCCGCGAGATGTGCTGTTCGCCAACCGCTTTCGCGGTTGACTCGTATTTTATTGTGCCGCAACATTTTTGGTTATGCGCCGCTGACGCGGCGCTGCTGACAGCTCCTTTATCGTTGTGGCTGAATCGCTTTCGCGATTCAATGAGTGACACGATACGCCGCGCTCCGCGACGGCTGCCTCTTGCCATACTCACGATAGTTACTCCTATTTCGTTGCTATACAATAGCTTTCACTTACCATACCATAACTATGGTTATCCCACAGCCGTTTTAACAGAAACAGCGTCCCAATTATTGATTATATAATCGGTTTATCACCGGGGACATCCCGACGCGCTCTCCGCTGATCCTTCGTCGCGGCCCGCCCCGGCATCGCATCAAACACCCGACCCCCTGCCGACGCTCACGCGCCGGCCACACCGCGGCACCGAGCCCACCCCGACAACCTCACCCAGCCACCGGCAGGCCACACCCCACCACGCTTACCGCAGCACCCCACACCCGCTACAGCACCACCAGCCAGCCACCCCATCACACGCCACCGCACCCCACAGGCCACACAGCCCACCAGAGACCCCTCGGCCCCCGAACCACCCCAGGTCGCTTAACCCACCCCCGACCCAGCCCACACCAAGCCCACTACCCCGTCACCAACCTGTTTTGCGTCTGACTTCGCGATAGAGATCGGTGTGTCGATCAGACGACATCCGACGGGTTCTCCGAGCTCTCTTGGAGGATCTGATCATGTCCGAAGCAAACTCTGGTGGCGACCGCTCGCACCGTCGCCCGAAGCGGTTCTTGAGCCCGTCGCAGAAGTACGAGATATGGCTGCAGCTGGTACGCCAGGAGGTGACGATCGCCGAGGCCGCCGCCAACCATCAGGTGGATCGCACGACGATCATGCGCATCCGCACGATCGCCAAGGAAGGTGCGCTGGCCGCGCTGGCGGCAGCCAAGCCAGGCGCGGCGGCCCGCCAACGCGACTACGAACTCGATGCCGCCAAGGCCGAGAACGCGCGGCTGTCCGAGGCACTCAAGGAGATGGCCGTGCGGCTGACGTTGGTCGAGGGAAAAGGGCGCTGGGGCTAAGTGGCCGAGTCCCACACCGTGTCGACGTGGCCACCAAGACGGCGCTGTTGGGCTTGCTCGACCAGGCGGTCGATGAAGGTTGGACACTGCGCCAGGCATGCCATGCGTTGGAGCTCGGCGAGCTGCGGGCACATCGCTGGATCGCTCGCCGAGCGATCGGCCAGCTGGTCGACAAGATCCCTGGTGGGTCGCCCATGCATGGGCTGCTCGACGAAGAAGTCAGCGAGATCTTGGCGTTGTTCGACCAGTGGGGCGAGACCGACCGCTCGCACCGCAAGCTTGCTCACCGCGGCTCTTATCTGGGCCGGGTATGGGTGTCACCGTCGAGTGTTCGTCGGGTCCTGTTCTTGGCGGACGCACTTTCGACCACTTCCCAAGCCTGGACGTTCTCAACGCAAGCCCTTCCCGGATTGGGTGGACTACAAGCCGAACTCGATCTGGATTTACGATACGACGCACTTCACCAGGGCGGGGATGGCAGTGTTGATCATTCAGGATTTGGTCTCGCGCAAGTGGATCACCGAGGTCGTCTCCGCTGAGGAAACCTCCACCCAGGTCGAGATCGGGTTCACCGACGCGCTCGACATCGAGGGACTCCTGCAGGCCGTTGAGCGACGCGCCGACGGCCTGGTCGATATCGGCATCGACGACCAGGCCCGGCCGATCCTGCTCGCGGTGTCCGATAACGGTCCCCAGATGACGTCGGGCTCGACGCGGGAGTTCATGGCCATGTCTGCGATCGCCCAGCACTTCGGACGCCCCGGAACGCCGACCGATCAAGCCTGGATCGAGAGTTTCAACGGGCACCTCAAGGCCGAGTTCCCGCACCTGCTCGCGATCGAGGACCCCGCCACCCTGCGCGCCGAACTTGCCGTCACCCGCCAATTCTGGAACGGAGTCCGGTTGCACGCCGGCATCGGCTATGTCACGCCCAACGACGAACACGAAGGACGAGGGGAGGCCATCCGCAAAGCACGCCAAGCCGGGCTCGAATCCGCCCGCAACCGCCGACTTGCCTGGCACCGCCAGCAAAGGCACACTCAACCCATACAGGATCCCGACGATGTTGTCTGATCAAACGCGAATGTCTATCGCAAAGTCAGAAACACCTCAAACCACGGATTAGCCCGCACCAACAACACATCGGCATGACACGCCAACCCCAACGGACAAAAACACGCCAACACCCGACCCTCCAACAACCCCAACTCCCCCACCACCCGCAACCGACGCACCTCAAGCTCCCTGGTCAACGCCCCCAACACCCCATCCAGCCACCCCTCAAACAACCTCACCGCCCCCACATGCGCCAACTCGCGACTCGCATACCCCCGCGGCACACCACGCGGCTGCTCCACAAACCAACGCCCACCCCTCTCGAACACCTGCCACGGATTACCCCACCTCGACGGACGCGCCACCGACACCGCACCCGCCGGCAACCGCACACCCTTAGCTCCCGACCGCACAATCCGCTGCGCCGAACTCGGAGCCCGCCACCGCGGACGCCCAAACCACGGCTCCCGCTCCAACCACGCATACGACTCATTCACCCGATCCGCTTCGGCCAACACCTCCGGGCTCGGCTCACGCCCTAACGCCGCGACCTCAGTCAATGGCTGCGCAAGGATCAAATTCGCCAGCACTCGTGCCGCCGACGGCGACGGCGTCGGCGACGGCGACGGCGACGGCGACGGCGACGGCGACGGCGACAAATCATCACCGGTCTGGTCTCCCTCACGGGCGGACAACCGCGCCAACAAGCGCAACCGCTCATCCACCACCACCGGCCAGCACACCGACGTCGTCCGCCGACCACCAATAACCTTGTCATCACCCATATCTGACATCAGTGAATTATATAAATGCTCAGCCCGCACACCCAGGACGAACACCTTGCAGAAGTGAAAACCAACCCGGCGTAAGACTGCGACGGCGGGCTACGCTCCGGTGCGTAGCCTCTGGCCGTTGCACGGCGCTTCGCTGAACGCATCCAGCTTCGAGGGATCGGTACGGAACTTGCCTCCATCGGCGAAGACCGCTACAGCTGTCCGGTGCACGTTACGCAGCAACACCAGTGCCGCCTCATAACCCGCCCAATCAACGACCCGCCACAGCACCGGCCCCATATGCACATCCACCCAGTGCACCGTGCGCCGCTGCCGAGCATCGAAACGCTCCTGAGGCACCACCGACCACTCCGGGGGCCGCGTCCAGGTCACCGACAACACCGACAACCACGGCCACTCATCACTACCGCCATGATCCGCGGGCACTGTCCCCTCGACGCCGCGCAGCGCCTCGCGCACCGCGACGAACGCCGCCAGCACTTCCCATACCTGGGCCGCCGAGGTGAACCGCATCAAGATATCGCCCCACTGCATCGCCACTACCGCCAGCTCAGTGCGCGCGTCGTGCACCGACACGTGTCCCTCAACTGGACGTACAACGATCAGCGACCGCGTCACCACCCCGGCAGGAATGCGCATCCGATCCACCACCGGAGACCCAACTTTGCTAACCACGAATATCTCCCCTCGCCGGGATTACGGGCCTGCCGGGATGGCTTGCCCCACACCACAAAAGCTACTCCACCCCTCCGACAAACGTCGGGAGCCCCATAAGCTCATCCGCACCCTTCGTGAGCAACCATCATGTTTGCTTAATGAGGGGTGCGCGTGGGGGCTGGCCGGCTCGGTCGGCCAGCCCCGTCGAATATCGCGCACCTCCGCCGTCGACGGGCATCCTCCAACCCCTCGGCGCCGGTGACGCCGGAGCCGAGCACCACATAGGCGCCCACACCCGGCCCCGCCGTCACTGTCGCACCTCCGCACCCGCCAGCGCGGCGGCGAAATCGAGCTCGGCGAATCCCTGCGGCGCCCGAGCGCTCACCGTTACGCGAGCCCGCGCCCAGGCCCCGATCACCGCAGGTGTGCCGTGATAGTCCCCACCGCCACGACCGTTGCCCTCACAGGTCAACAACGGCAGCGGATGAATCCGTGCCTCCCAACACGGCTCGGCCTGCGGCGCCGACTCCGTATCGACGTACTGCTCGGTGTCGAGATTGACCACGTAGCGGCATTCGGCATCGCTGGCCAACTCCACCTCGACCCGATGGCTCATCGCCGCCAGCCGTTCTAGCGTGGACTCATAGCCCGGATATAGCGGCTCTAACGCCGAGGAGATCGCCACGCAGCGCGAGTAGTCGTGATCATCACCAGTCTCGGTCATGGTGTGCCGCCACAGATTCCGGCCGTCAGGCTCAGGATCGGCGTAGTCGCCAGCCCACACCAGCCGCATACCGCCGTCGAGACGCAAAAACGTCTCCACCGCCCGAACGAAATCATTCCCGACATAGGAATGCTCCATCAACTTCAGGCCATTGCCGTACATGTGCGCAGAAAACCACCACCGCGCCCGCGGCCCAGAACTTCCATCGCCGCCGATAATGACCGGCGCGTAATACTGACCCATCTTCCATCTCCCCTCACCGGGATCACGGGCCCGCCGAAATGGCAAGCCTCACAACACCAATGATAGGCGCAGACACCGACAACACCCACTTCCAAGGGCCGCAACCAATCGGACACGAGGAGGAGGAGCGCCTAAAATCGCCCACCACGTGGAGCACTTTCACCCCACCCCGTAATGGACGGGGAGGCGGGGTGGTGCCCGTCCATTACGAACACCACCCCGCACCGGATCACCGATCCCCCGTCGCGGGAATCGACGCTCACCCTTGGGCGGTCAGCTCCCGCCTATCGCTGTGCACGTGCGGATAGCACTGCACACATCGGCAGTGCAGATCGCCGCAGTCATCCTCGAGCGAGTGCTTCTGAATCCAACACTGGGCCGACGCGTCGTCACGCTTCCACCTCACCGCAGGTACACGCCTCCCCAATGCTTCCCGAAAGCCGTCAAGCACAACCCTTCAGACTCGTCAACGATGTCATCGCCTAATCCCCCTCACGCCGCGTCACTGGCGACATCGACATCCGGGCCGCCCAGGCCGACCGCAACCCCAAACGCACGCGCCGGGGTGTTTTCCGGGCGGCGGGCGTAGTCCTCGGTGGCGTCGAAATCAGGGACGGTACGGATGTGCTCAATCACCGCGTCGGTGATCTGGTCGCCGTCGTGGCGGGCCGCCACGAACAGCCGACATACTCGCATCTTCTGCGCCCGGCAGTCGGTGGGCACCGACACCACATCGGCGGGATCGACCAACACCACCAGCATGTCGTCACAGAACGTCATCGCGTACCCGAAGGTGCCCACATGAATCCCAACCGAGCAGGCCGAATCCCGGTCATCGTCGACCAGGTCGCGGTCCATCGACACCGTGGCCCCGACCGGGTAGGGCACACGGCCAGTGACTGTTTCCACCGATCCGTCCTGATGGACCACCGTGACCGGCTCACGCCCCGCATGCGCCGAGCGGCCATCGCCGCGCACCGACTTGTAGCCGACGATGTAGCCATCGGTCGTCAGGGTGAACCCACCTGCCTTGAGCCACCCGAACAGCTGCGAGCGGGACGCCTGCGATGGGTTGCGTTCCAGCCGCCGCAGAAATGCTCCCAGCGGAGCCAGGTCGGCGTTGCTGTTGGTCAGCCGGATCGCCGCCGCGAGCACAACCTCCTCGACCGGGTCACCGTGGACGATCCGGTACGGCTCACAGCCGCGCGTGTCGGTGTCACCGTCTACCACTGATACCGCCTGGGCCGCAGCGGCTTTCACGCCTGTACGGAACTGCTCAAGCAGATCTTGCACGGCGGTGAAATCCTCTCCATGCTCATCGAGCAAGTAGCGGCGCACCGGCCTGTAGGTGGGATCGGCAGCGCCGATCAGCACGCTGGCCGCGCCCTCGAACACAATGATCGACTGGTCATCAATGAGTGCATACATGGTTGTGTGAATCCTGTTCTTGTCGTTGGTTTTTCGATGTTCTGTGCTAAATGCGCTTCGGCTCAGGCCGCCGTGCGTGCCGTCTGCGGCGGCGTGTGTGCCACATACGCCACGTAGTGCTCCCGAATTGCCGCGTTGTCCCATCGCCGCACATGAGCAAGCAGCGGGTAAGCCTGGCGCAGCTCGCCGCTCATCGTCCTGATCTCGGCAAACTGTTCTTGCGCGGTTGGGCAGCCGCTGAGCGCCCGCATGGTCGCACTCTGGGCCTCGGTTACGGTCTCAGCCGAGCGCACCAGCGCGCCGATCCGTGTCAGCAGTGCCCGATGCGGATGCCCCGGCGCGCTCAAGGCGGCAGCTGAGGCCGCGATCTCGAACGCGGCCTTGCAGATCGACTCAGACGCGCACGTGTAGGCCGCAGCCAGCAGTTCGGTCTGCGACCATCCGGCAGTCTCGGTAGCGAATCGCCGCTGTAGCCACGCACTGCTGGTCATCGCCTGCGGCACCGCCGCCAGCAGCGGCCCGCTTTTGCGTTTGCCCAAATACACCGTCACCGACGCGATCGCGAGTTGCCCGCTCGACGACCGATACGGGCGCTTGTCCTCGACATAGATGACCGGAAGACCCAGCGCGGCGATCTGCGGCCCACTCAGCGTTGCCGAGCACCGCCCCGCCCCGTCGCGGTGGCAGACGTCGCAGTCATAGCCCGTGACCGGCCCGCGCACGCTACGTCCAGCGGCCAGCGCGGCCCGCCACTGCTCGTAGCTGTAGCGGCCCCCCAACCCTTCGGAGCCCATGCTGATCTGCCAGGTCTGCCCACTCGCCTGATCTCCGGGCCGCACCACATCCAGCGCCAGCGCACTGCGGCCTTCCGGCAACGCCACCACCCGCGCCACGGTGGGATGCTCTTGGGCGACGAACGTGGCAAACCGCGACAACACCCGGCCCGCCGGAACACCGCTAACCACCAGTGTGCGGCTCATCTCAGCAGGCACCGACACCGCATCAAACAGATCGTCACGCACATCGGTGACCCGCTCCCAGCGGGCACGGCCGCCGCGCCCGTGGCGCACGACCCACTCCTCGGTCCCACCGGGGACACGCACCCGCAGCGGGATCGGCAGCATCGATGCCTCGCCCACCCCTGCCAACGTGTCGGCGCGCAACGCCACCGCGCCTGCGACATCGCGGTCCGCCAGCTCCGTGATCCGTTGCGCTAGCGCCTCATACGCAATCCGGTAACGCCCTAGTGCGGCATCCACGGCGGCCAGAGTCCGCTCGGTGGCGATCACCGATTCGCGGCTCGGAGTGTGATCGAACGACCCGATCGGCAGCTCGATCACGCACCCCGACACCCTGCCAATACCGTCGATCACCCGCGACGTAACCTCGGGTACCGACGAGAACAGCGTCCCGCCGCTGCGCACCACGACCACACCGCGATCCGGGCGCTCAACACGGCGGAAACACACCGGCCCAACCCAGTTCGGCCCACCGGCCAAGCTATCCACCGGCTCACCGTCCACCAGCACCGCGCCCGCGTCGTGGGCAGCGGCGACCTCGCGAACTACCCGATGCCACGCCTCCACGTGCCCGGCCACCTCAACCGGAACGATGATCGTGGTCCCATCCGCCAGATCGGTTGGCGCGTCGGCCAACAACACCTGGTGCTCCAAATTGCGGGCCGCTCGCACCGTCGTGCGGCATCCGCCTTTGACCGTGTCCACCAGAAACGACTCCGCCAGCGTCCACGCCGATTTCGCGCCGACACCCAAACCACCGACCAACTCGTTGCTGTCCCGCTTACTCGACGCTGCGAACGCCAGAAACGTTGCCTCGACTTCCGCGCACGACATCCCGGTACCCCGGTCGCTGACCACAAAATTTGGCTCCACCAGACTCGGCGTCGTCACCGCCACCGGCTCATCACTGCCTGCCGCCCGCGTGGCATCGACCGCGTTGGCCACATACTCACGCACCACCGCCAGACGCCGGTCGGCATACAGATTGACCAACATCTCCATCATGCGGCGCGCACCCTGCGGGTCTACCCGACTCGTCATCGTCGGCAACCCCACACCAGCGCCGACCAACGTCGAACTCGCTTCAGCAATACGCATAACTACATTCCCCTCACCGGGATCAGGGGCTCGCCGAATTGGCATGCCCGACAACAACAATTCTACCCAGCACCACCGACAAAACGATGCAGCAGGCAGATACCTTAGTTCAAGACGACCCCACCACCACCCACCCCTGTAATGGGCGGGGTGGGTGGTGGTGGGGTCGTCTGCCGGCTAGCCCGGGGAGGCCGGGCGCAAACGTCCCGGCCTCCCCGGCAGCACAGCGGCTATGTCAGGGCCGGATCGACTGCCGATAGTCGTCCGACGGCATGGCTCTGCGATTCCAGCACATACATGTCCCGACGTCCTCCCAGCAGTCCTGGCACGACCGGCACGAGTCGCAGTACCCGTGCGCGTCGGCCAGGCCGTAGCCACAGACCGCGCACACGTCACCACACCGACCGGGACTATCGGCCCTTGCCGGCGATGTACCCAGCTGCGACCAATTCGGGTAATGGACGTAATCGTCGTTGCTGTGCCAAATCCCGGTCGCGGCGTCCCATTGACCGGCGTCCTCGTTGACGATGTAGGCATGATTCCGGTAGCGCGGGTCCACCGTCAGGATGACCAGTTTGTTGCCCAGCCCGCACCACCGCGACAACGCTCGCTGCACCCCGGCCCGATCCAACCTGCGGTACTGGCGCGGCAAGATTTCCTCGGCAAATTTACGGGTGTCCGACCGGTCGTCCCCGGCCAGCGGGTGCGCCCCCTTGGGCAAGATGCCATTGTGCGCGACCACCGTTCGCCGCGACCCGCCCACCAGGAACGGGTGCACGTTGTCGACACGCACACTGCCGTGTGTGGCCCAGCGGCTGTGAAACAGCGCGGGGCCGTCCGGATAGCGTTCGCGGGCCTCCACAAACTCATCGAGGGCGTCGACCAGCTCTAGTGACTTGGCCGACACGATTTCCTCGCCTGCGACAATCGCCCAGCCGTGACCGTCCGGATTGTTCGCGCCGCCGTTGAATAGACCGTGAACATCGGCCGGTGTGCCCGGCGGTAAATAACTCAAAATGCACATGATGCGTGAACCCTTCAAAATCTGTGAGATAAAACGGACGGCTACGCGCAGACAGCGATTTCCGATGACAGATGCCGGTAGTTATGGCGCTTGACCCATGCACTGAAATGCCGCCATCCGATCGCCTTACCGCGTAATACGTCCTGCAATGTGATCGACCGCGTGTAGCGCACACTGGCGTCGGCGAACTCGACAGCGGCGTAAAACTCTCGCTCGTCGAGCGTCGACTTGAAAAATCGCAACTCGAATGTCTTGTCGTTATTGCAATTGACCGCCACGTAGCGGTCGCCGCGCTGGATCGCTTTCGCTTTACCGGCCAACTCGCCGGGTACCGGCTTATGAAATGCCGCGTATTCATCCGAGCGGCGGCGGGCCAGCACCTCTAACTCGGCGCAGTTGCGATACAGGAATAACAGCCACATCATTTGATGTGCCGCCGATTGCTTTCCTTCTCGTCGAAATGCGTTGCGCGACACATGAACATGCAGTCCGTAGCCGTCGTCGACGCTGCATCCGGCACCACGCAGATCGCCCAGCAGCGCCGCGAACGGGTAGCTACGTGCCCATGCCAACGTCATGGGATGGGTGACGATCTCGACGCCGTTAATCGAGCCATCGAGCTTCATGTACAAGTGGTGTTCGACGCCGTCCAGACCGCTCACAACGTCTGCGATAGTCGACTGTGCACCACAGACTTCCAGCTCGACGCCGAGAAGCGTCTGAGTCTGATAATCGCCTTTGGGCCGATAACTTGCGGGTCGGTACTCGTAGGAATGAACCCGGCTGTCTCGGCGGCACCCCCGACACGGGCCGCAGTCCTGGCAACGCCATTCACAGCACGATCCGCAATAATCGTCGTAGTCGGGATCGACTTCGCAATCGCAGCTTTCGCAATAAACAGATGACGGCATAACAGATAGCACCCCTCACCGGGTAGTGAGGCTCACCGGAGTGGTAAGCCTTCCAATTCACAATTCTAGTCAAGTGGACCGACAAATTGTCCCGAAAAGTCCCTAGTCACAAGGGTTTAACGTCTCCTCCACCCCACCCCGTAATGGACGGGGTGGGGTGGAGGTCGGCGGCGCGCCGAGCCGGCCCGACTCCATCGGGCCGCCCTCCGAAGCGGTGAAGAAAGCCCCCAGACCGCCACATCCACACCCGACTCGCGCGTGGCCGCTGCTAACATGGATCGCACGCGCGGCATGCCAACACGGCGGGCCGCGGTTCTCCGGTAGAGGGAGAGGAACGATCGTGACGAGTGCCGCAATGCCAGCTGTGAGGCCTGCAGCGGTCAATGAGGGGGGCGCCGCGAGAAGCCGGTCGTGAGGTACTCCCGGTCGGATCTCAAAGCGCGGCGCAGCGCGCTAAGCCTGTGGCCGCAAGACATCGCCCCGCTGCTCGAGCTCAGCACGAGCAGGTACAAAGCCATCGAAGCAGGCGGTCACGGCTACATCGGCGCATACCTCGTCGGCGAATTGATCCGGATGGAAGCATTCGTCGCCGGGGAGACCGAACGGCTGGTTGCTGCGGCGTGCGCTCAGGGCACCGTGGTGCTGCAGGCCGTCCCCGACCAGGACACCTTCACCGTGCGATACCCAGCGGCACACACCCGCCGTGACCGCAACCCGTATCCGGTGTCGTTACAGCACGTTGCGGTGGGACGTGCCGCCGCTGAGCTTCGCCGCCGAGGACGTGACGTCGCGGTGCATCGCGGCGATCGCGCCTTCGAGCTGATGGCCGCCCGGCTGGCGGTCGGACTGGGCAGGACCGAAACAGCGCAACTGTTGGGGCTCAACGTCAGCTCATATGCCGATACCGAACGCGGACTCAAACCCCCGCGTGCCGCGCTGACCGACCTACAGGCTGTCGATGACTTCATCGTCGACACCGCCGCCAGCCTCAAGGTGAGCGCCCAGGGTGGCGTTCACACCATCTGGATCATCGACGACCAGCAGGAATTCGAAAACCAGTATCCACAGGCACGGGTTCAACGCCCGCACAATAACGCCTATCCGATCTGGACCCTCCGCATCGCCGCCGCCCGCCGTGCACACACCCTGCAGGCCACCACGGGCCAACCAGTACTCATCGCGGTCGACGACTGACGGAGCATTCCGCGAAACAGGTTGGCACCGAACAGGTCTGCTGCTGGGTGTCGGGGGATATCCACGGCGGAGGCCGCAGGTTAGGCCCACTCGGTTAGCCGCGGCAGCGCGATCTCCAATTGCGAGAACAGCGTCGGCCATCCTTTGCGCAGAAACGCCAGGTGCCCGTTCGATAGTTTGGAGGCGTCGATCATGGAGTCGACACGGATGTGGCCGGCTGGCACTCCAAGCTTTGCGAGTTTGCGGTACAGCGGGTTGGGTTCGATCCCGCGGCCGGCCAGGTATTCGAATACCTGCCTAGGCTGCCAGTCCCAAATCGGCCCGTAACTCACGGTGCCGTCAACCCGGTGCACTGTGCCGCCGTGCTCGGCGCGCACCGCGTCGCGTGAATTGTGCTGGTGTGCACGGGTATGGGTGGCCAGATGGTGCCGGTAGAGCATCGCCCGGCCGTGGGATTCTTGGCTGCGCACCCCCCACAGTGATCCCGGGCCGTGGCGGCGGTGGGCTGTGGCGGCCGGGCCGGTGATCATCAACTCAGACAACTCGACACCCAGTGAGCGGTCCGGGGCGTAGTGATCGAATCCCCCTAGCGCGACCATCACGGTCAACAGGTCCGGCTCGGCGGGTACCACGGTGAAGTTCAGCCGCCACGCGTGAGCCATGTCTTCCAAATACCGCACGGTTTCCGGGAATTGTAGCCCCGAATCGAAGAACACGACCGGCACGTTCGGGTCCACCTGACGAGCCAGATCCACCACGACGGTGGAGTCTTTGCCTCCCGACCAGGACACGAACCCGTCATGGAGCTCGAGATGGGCCGCGATCCGATCCAGCAACGGCCGATACCCGCCGCCGCGTCGGCGCGCCGCGATCGCCCGCAACGCGGTCATATCCATGCCCACCGATCCACTCATCCGGTTACCGGCTAACCGGATGGCGGTTGTCGGTGACCGTGATCGGCATCCCCGGAAACAACAGCTCTAGGTATTCAGTGACGTAGCCAGCGGCCTCGGCGCCCTCCAGAATGGACTCCTCGCTGGTGGTGTCATCCCACCACCACCACAGACCGTCGCGTTTGAACCCAAACGGGGGCGGCACCACCTCGAGGTCGGTGTGGGCGCGGGCGAACGTGCGGGCCGCACCGACGACGAACCGCCAATTCATGCCTCCGAACGTTAACGACCCGTCAGGGTCGCCATGTTCGGCAAGCGCGGTCGGCAACTGCACGCGGGCCAGACACACCGATACCGCCACCGGACGCCGCGGCCGGCTCACCGAGCGGAAATGCCCATTTTGGCCCGCCGTATCGGGCCCGATCTGCGACCGGTTCGGGTGCACCACGAATTCAGCGCTCATCGCCGCATCACACTTCCTCGAGTTGTAGGACCAACCGTTCACCGAAGCCACCGGAACCTGTTGCATACGGCGCGTATTCGGCAGACACCACTCGGCATCGCATACCGCGGGGAAGCAGATGGGTGGT
This sequence comes from Mycobacterium sp. HUMS_12744610, assembly GCF_041206865.1. Lineage (NCBI taxonomy): Bacteria > Bacillati > Actinomycetota > Actinomycetes > Mycobacteriales > Mycobacteriaceae > Mycobacterium > Mycobacterium servetii. Next base: position 133,192 of record NZ_JBGEDP010000003.1, on the reverse strand, counting down.
GTCTTCCACCGTGTCCGAGCGCCCCAGATACATGCCGCGGCCGGTAACCAGCTCGAACACGACATGGCGGTGACTGTCGTGCCCGGGTGTTTCGTGCAGGTTGTGCCGGGTCACAGTGAACTGGTCGAACGACACCACAGACCCCGCCACGAGATTGCCCGGCAGATTCTCAATACTGCTCACATCCGGGTGGGTGTCAGGCAAGGCGACGGCCACATAGACCCGGTGGCGGCGGTCGTTGATGTCCTCATAAGACTGGATCATGCGGTCCAGGCGCTGCACTTCGGTCCGATCCGCGACGTCGAGCTGCTGAACATCACCGGCCGCGCGGTGCAACGCAAAGTTCACCCGCCGCCACCGACCCAGGTCCTCGTCGCCCAGCATGGTCTGCAACGCGCGCCGCTGCGTAGCAGGCGCCGCAGCAATCACGCGATTTTTGGTGGCCGAGCGCAGCTTTCGCTGCCGCGCGCTCAAAGCCGGCCGGAATTCCTCAGGTGCGGGCAACTCCTGGCGTAGCCGATCGGAGTCGACGCGGCTGACGTCGCGGGGAGTGGCCCGGTCACGATCACGAGCCGCCCGCGTCGCAGAGGTGTCGGTGTCGCGGGCCTCGTCGATTATCCGGTTGGCCAACCGGATGAAGTCGCGGTCACTCATCGCCGACTCGACGACCTCACGCGCTGCCTTCACATCACGCGATGTGACCAGCCCACCCTCGATGTCAACCACCACCGGTTCCCGGTTCGGTCTGGCGGTTTTGGCGCCCATCGGGCGAGTCTACGAGCCACTCCAGATAGTTCCGGGGCGCCGCGCCCAGCCCCGCAAAGTGGGAAGGCGGCCCCAGGAGTCGGCTGCTGTCAGCCGCGCCCAGGGCCGCCTCAGGTGACACCTTCACCCAACCCCTGTATGCATTTCGTGCCCGCCACGCTACCAACCACCAGCCGCCGGATACACCCGTTAGTGTGCCGACATGTTCTCTGATCCCGCCGCAGCTGCCTGGGTCCTCGCCGGCAGCCCCGACGTCGACGCCGGCGCGCCGATCCCGGGCCGCTGCGGGCGCTGCGGAACCGACGGCCCCACGGTGCCCAGTTCGCGCATCATCTCCGAAGCATTCACCGGCTTCGACACCTGGCCGTTCGGATCCCGCAGACTTTGCGTGCCCTGCGCGTGGGTGTACAGCCGCGCGCCCCGGGCCGTCCCAGCCATGTTGATCGAAGCCACCACCGTCACTGAATACCGGCACCCGGCCGCACTGGCCGCCATACTGGCCGCCGGTCCCCTGCCAGCCACCCAGGCGGCGGTCGTACCGACCCTGCGCCGCCGACACATTCTGCCGACCGCCCGATGGGGCCACCTCGCCACCGAGGGGCTCGTCATCGCCTGGAATGCGACGGCGGCATCTAGGCTGGCCGATCTCATGACCTTGCGCCCCAACGTCACCGCGTGGGTTCAGTCCCGCGCCACCACACCGCTACCGCCCCCACAGTTGGCCAGCACAACCACCGCGGTCCTGCATCGACCCGCCCCGCCATTCCCGCTGTTGGCCAGTCAACCACGACCGAGCTGGCCACGATTTCTGGCAGCCTGGAACGCGGTGCAGCCCTGGCGCACCGTCCCCCCACTCTGGAACGCCGCTCACACCCTCACCCACGCGACGACACACCACAACTCCAGCCCATACCAGGACGACACGAGCTGCCACTAGGGTTTGCGCCATGGCGCCGCGCCCGCGCAAGCGAGACTCCCGCGACCTGCCCCCACCACAGGAGGCAGACACCGAACTCACCCCAACTCGGGCCTGGCAAGCGCTAGTCCCGGACCTGCATGCCCTGACCCCCACCGACGAGCTCAACAAGACCGAGGCGGCGCTGCGGCGCGCCGAAGACACCGCAGAACGGCTGCTGCTGCTGGTGCACTACAGCATCGACTGGGAAAACAGCTGGATCACCGACCCGAAATACCTCAAAAACTATTGGGACAAAATCCTTCCCGGCCGGGTGTTCCGCGCCTCCCGCCGGTCAGTCACACTCGACGAGTGGTGGTCCTCACCCGCGCTCACACGCCTAGGTCTCCAAGCCCCCCGCTACCCGGACCGCAGGCGCGAACTAGCCGAACTGCTCCGCGAGCCGCCCAAACCGGTCCTGCGCGCATTCCAACGCAGCCTACCTGCCCTCCTGTTACGAGTCCGCATCATCAAAGAGGCCGTCGACGCCGACCGAAAGTCCAAACACGCATGACCCTCAACACCATTCGGTGGGACATCGACATCGTGGCCCTGTCATCCATCGTGCACCGCGGCTCCGACAACGATGCGGCCGGCACCGACACCACCGCCATGTTCCGCACCGAAAAGATCATCACCGCCGACGGCGAGCTGCTGGATGTTCCGATCCTGTCGGGCAGCAGTTTCCGCGGCGTCCTACGCCGCATCGGAGAGGAGCTCACCGCCGCAGTCCTGGACTACGAGGACATCGCGTTACCGGTTCCCGCCGCCCATTTACTTACCAACGGCGGCCGACTCGGCAAATCAGCAACTCCGCTCACCGACGAAGAAGAACGCCACCTCAAAGCACTACTCCCCCAGATCGCCGTGTTCGGAGGCGCTGCAAGCGGCAGGCTCATGTCCGGTCTGCTCACCGTCGGCAAAGTCCTGCCCGAAGTCACCGAACTGGCCCACATCCTGCCTCGCCCACCACGAACCACGCCTCTACCCGACGCGGTATACACCTTCGCCGAGGAATCGTTCACACACCTGGACGACCACCGCCCCCGCGCCGACCAATCCCCCCGAACCGACCGCGACGAAAACACCAGTCCACTAGGACGATTTGACATCGAAACCCTCCCCGCCGGAACCCTCCTGCAGACCTGGGTACGGATCACCTACGCCACCAGCCACCAAGTCGCGTTCCTGCACGACGTCCTGAGCGCCTTCGGCCGCCGCGGCCACCTCGGCGGCCGACGTGCCGCCGGCCACGGCAACATCACCGCCAACTTCAGCGAGATTGAGGCGGAGCGTGGCCAGCTCCCCGACAAAACGGTCGACTGGGAAGCCGAACTCAGGGCACACCGCGACGACGCGATCGCCGCCCTCTCCAAACTCACCTAAGCACACCGATGATTGCCTTGCAGATCACCGCGCACACCCCGCACGGCATCGTGCTATCCCAACCATGGGGCATCGCTCTCGATGGCCTGCTCGCCTCGGTGCTCTGGCATCGCCGCAAATGGGCCGCGCGCGCTGCCGGCCACCATCTCACCTACCAACACCATGCCACCCCGGAAACCATCGATCTTCCCCTGGCCCGCTGCGGTGACCCCACCCATGACAGCGACTGGCACTGGATGGCCACTTTCGCCGACCTACACCCTCACTCCCACGACACCATTGACCCCGACATCCGTTGGCGCACCGCCCATACCGACCACAACCGGCTCCAACAACTCGCCCCTACCATCGGCCGACGCGTCGTCTCCGACCGCAAAGGCCGCTACCAGAACCGCATCATCCCCGTCATCGCACACCCAGCCACCCTCCTCACCTGGCGCGCAGTCGGCGATCCGGACACCATCGCCGACCTCCTCGACGACCTGCCCTTGATCGGCAAACACCGCGGCGTCGGTGAAGGACTCGTCACCCACTGGCACATCACCGAAACCTCAGAAATCGACGAATGGGCCGCCGGACATGAACACGAACCCGGCATACTCGGCCGGACAACGCCGCTACGCTGCCTCACCCGGCAACCCGCCGTACAGACCGGCCCACTCGCCACCGCGCCAATTCGACCGCCCTACCTACACCCCGAAACACGCACTGCCGCATACCATCCCGCACGTTAATGCGGCATCTCTGAAGGAATCGACGCTCTGTTGCTCTGAGCCAGATGAACCGTTGACGGTCCGTCCAACACACGCCCAACATCGCGAACCCCGTCAAGGACGGGTAGCGCGTCTACCGATTACCGGACTTGTCGCATCAGCTCTGACGCCAGCCCCTGGTTGTCGGCCTGACAAGATTTTGCGTACGACGCTGTGGGTCATTGTCGGATGCCGTAGGCGCGAAGCGCGGATGTGAGATCGACTGGTGGAGCGTCGTTCATCCATACTTGAGTGCGCCCGGTGCTCAGCTCGGTTTTGGCGGGATGTACTCGCCACTCTCGTTGGCGCGTCATCACGGCATGGGCAAGGACTTGACCGTGGAACCACGTCGGAACCTCGATCGAGGTGATCACCGCGACCCGGCGGCCAAGTTCGGTCATCGACCTGTAACTGCCGTTCGTGACCACCACTTGATGCCAAGGCTTTCCGTAGATTTCGCCGATCGCGACAACGTGCGTATCAAGCCAATGCTGTTTCTCCCACTCGGGCTGAATTTGACCGCCGGCGCGGATGCTGTCGATGGCGGCCACGGACCGCTCGTACTGCTGCTGATTGCGGCGCTCGACGATGTCGGGACCACGCTGCAGCTGCGCAATACGCTTAGCCGGACATGACGTTGCGCGGCGCCTATTCCGCTTGCCTCCGCTGATCCATCGGCGCACCGTGGCCGCAGTAACACCCACGTACTCGGCGACGGCATCGACGTCGACGCCGCCGTTGTCGTTAGGGCCGTAGCAATGCAGAAGCATGTCGGCGAGACGGCCTCGGGTCCAGCGCGGGCCTGGAACAACAGTATTCATCGCGCGGGGCCGAATCCGAAGTCCTCGATGGTGATGAATCCCCAGTCGCCGAGGTAGTTCTTGTCCGCGACTTCAGTCAGCCAGGCGTGCAGCCCTTTATCGCCATCCTCTTCGTATGCACGCAGCATGGCTTGGACGTCGTCGACCCCGACAGTGAAGGTGACGCTGCGGTCCCGGGTGTAGGCGTCTGAGACGTTGCCGCCAGGACCTTGGTTACCGCTGATCCGCAACGACCCTCCATGTGTCAGCGCAGTACGGCCATGCGGGCTGGAACGGAAGTCATCGGTGGCCGCTGTGCGGCCGGCCTTCGTTGTCGCCGCCTTTTTGGACTCTGACTGCAGAGCATCGAGATGATCTGGGGAGGGCCTTTGTTTTCCGGCAGCCCATCGACGGACGGTCGAGACAGCCACACCAAGTTTGTCGGCAGCGGCCTTGGCGTTGACTGCGGCGCCGCGCACTCCGCGGCCAAAGGCCGCCAACAGCATCCCCTTGGCGTTGGACTGGTCGGTCACATCGGCTTCGCGGCGCCCGGATATCGCACGGAAGTACACTTGCCGGTGTGTGTCACGGGCCTGTTTGACCGCATCGCGCACCTGACTTTTCGGAACCTTCAGTCCCGCTGCGGCTCGATCGACGTCGACGTTTCCCGCGGCAACGGATCCGTACTTGCCGAGGTCGTCACCGGTGAGGTTGCGCCGGCGGCGCGGCCGGGCCATCAGCGTCCCGCCTTGGCGTCGGCAGGTTTGGTGAACGTCGGCATCAGTTCGGCCCACTCATCCGGGTCCAGCAGTGCTGGCTTACCCTTGTAGGCACCGCCGTTGAGGTACTCGACGTGCTCGGCCATTAGAGCCGATCCTTCGTGTTTGTACTGTCCGAAGCCGCGACCCCACGTTTTGGGTCCACCGGGCCACGCCGTCTGCGGGTCGGGATTGTCTGAGACGTAGAGAACGGTGTCTTTTTCTGCGGCCACCGGCCAGCGACGGGTCTTTCGTCCGATCTGATCGAAACGGTAGGCGATGTTACCTGTGGCCTTTCCGATGATGCACAGTCGCTTCATCGGGTCATAGCCGGTTTTGCCCTTCATATGCTCGTCTGAACCCATGAGTCCGATCCCGACGCTGCGCACCATCTTGGATTGATCACGGGCGGCCTGGGCGTCGGAGTCATCGGTGTCTAGCACAGTGGAAGCATCTCGCACCCGCTCGTAGAAGCCTCGCAGGATCCGACCGTGGTTGGGCCAGCTATATGCCTCCACGATGGTCGGGGTGTAGCCGAGTTTCACTGCTTGCTGCAGGCGGGCAGTGGTGACTGGCTTCGGGGTTGTGAACTGTAAACCGGCCGGGTTCAACAGGAATGGCACCCGCCAATCCGCCGGTTCGGGGACGATGATTGTCACCAGTCCCGGCGCGGCGAGGAGTTCCTCCAACGCCGCCGGATCCTGGAAGGCCGATCCGTCGGGGTGATGGACGGGGTCGCCGATCGGCAGTTCCAATCCGGCGATCGCCGCAGGATACGAGCCACCGCGGTCATAAGCGTGGACGTAGCGGCATTTGCGCTCATCGGCCGTGGGTTGCCGGGTCCAGTTGAAATCCCGTTCAACGTCGTTGACGTTGAACGGGATTTCGAACGTCGATGGCGCGAGCGGCCCGTTGCACCAGTCTTTGCGCTTGGTGCCTTTCGGCCGGGTCGCCACCATGAGGTCGATGGCGGTCACGCCTGGGTTGACCTTCCACGGGAAACGCATCGCATCGGCGAACAGCTTCAGCCGACGAGCGATCTGGTCTGGCGGTGGTACTTCGATCCCGTCTTCGGTGTGCGCGCCCACCAATACCGGTACGTTGCGAACGTCCTGCAGTGAGTCACCGTCGCTGGCCATCCCAGGAATCAGCACAACCCAGACACCTTTTCGGTGGTGGCCTTCGTGATACACCCTGGTCCAGACCCCCAGTCGGGTGGCGGTGGCATCGGGACCGGCGCCGCCGAGCCGCCACCCCTGCGATATCGCTTCAGTGACAAAGGGAAGGCCCTCGGTGACCTCCCGAATAACTGCGTCGCGGTCCTTGGGTTTTTTCTCCAAAACTGCGTCGACGTCGATACCGAAAGCCCGGCACATCTCTTCAGTCAGCCAAATCTGCCCTGGCTCATCGGATTCCCGTGTCAGTTGATACCCGAGATCGTTTGTGTAGACCAGTTCGGCGACCTGGCCGATATGCGCATTGCCGTTGACTACTTCATGTTTGGTCCGATCAGGCATCCACAGCCCGTCGATGTGCAAGACCGCGGCCGGGTCCCCGCCCAGTGAGACGTCGGAGCTGTCCGCGCCACGGCGCCGCGGTGGTGCGGCAGCGGCCGAAGGGAGCTTGCCTGCGGGCGCGGGCTCACTCTCCGCGGAACCCACTGGGTCGGTAACGCTGTCGACGCCCCGCCCGTTATCAGGCTGTGGTTCGGCACTATCACCGGTCGCGTCATCAGCGACAGGTGTTGTGCCACGCGGGCGCTCGACGATGACGGATTCGACGTGTCCACGAGTCGCGAGTGGCACACCGAGTGCCGCGGAGAGCGCCGCAGAAACGTCTGCGGTCGATTCGGCCATCAGCATGGCCAGAATCGCGTTCTCAGTCAGATCGGCGCGCGCAATGGTGACTAGGCGTCCAAGCCGAGTGTGCGTGTCGGACAGGTCAACTGGCGTACTTCCTTCTTCTGGGCGGGCGGGGCCGTACACCATCGAGGGGCCGTCAATGTAGAGCGGCCAGGTGTGGTATTCACGCGAGATCCGCATTGCGGCCCGGCGTCCCCGGTACCGGATGTGGGTGGCGATCGCCGCGGCCCACACCGGTTGGAAGTGGTGGCCCATGTCGTCACCGGTCCACATGCCGGGGTCGGCGAGTGCTGCCAGGTAGTCGCTCGCTGCAGCGTCGACCAATGCCAGCATCGGTTCATCGCCGGTGAAGGCCTCTCGGGCCTCTCTTATTCGTTTGGCCCAGGCTTCCAGGATCCGAGCTTTATGCGGCCACACGATCGCTTCGCTGATGCCGAGCTGCTCGACGGTCAGGCCAGCGCCGCCGTCGCGGGTGGGCTTGGTCAGTCCATCAAGATCCTCGGTGGTCACCCAGGCCTGAACGCGATGGTCGGCGGCCATTTGTGGGTGCGGCAGCGGCAGCGATTTCGGCAGGTTCAACTCCTCTGCCGCCGGTAGCTCCACCAGCCATAAGCCGAATGGCTTTTTGGTCGCTGGCGCGGCAGCGACCGCGGCACTTGCATCGAGGGGCTCCGGTGTCCCGTACCCGAACGTGAGCATGCCTGCCGACGCCAGCGTCGGGCTTTCTTGGGTGAGGCACACCAATTCGTCACAGTGCTGAAACTCGCGCTCTACCTGCTCGGCGGTAGCAGCCCACGCGGGTTGGATCCGTAACTCTGGTGCGGCCCAGGACGGCAGTAATCCGGGCCCTGAGACCACCGCCCCGCGGCCTCGCTCAGTCCGGCCGGCCATCACGACATCGGCGAGCACGGACCCCGAGACGGCGCCGTTGGGTCCCGGCAGCACACCGAAGGTGGCATACCAGCGGCCCAGCCGGCGGCCGAGTTCGCTGGCATCATTGGCGATCGACTCATCGCCGAGAGCCAGCCACGGCTGCTGCTCGGCCAGTACCTCCACGGCCACCCGCTGGGGACCACGGCCATGCGCCAGCACCAGCGTCTTGCCCGGTCCGCCGCGCAGCTCCCACCCGTCGTCGACAAGCGGACCCAACGCACGCCCGAGGTGCTCTGCCGGATCGCCGGAGTGGCCGTCCTGCGCGCCAGTCAGCAGCGCTACCGCTCCACCGACCACCCATACCCGCCCGTGCCCAGGCTCGTCGCTATGGCCCGGTATCGGCCGAAGGCCACCGCGTCCGCGCACCCACAAGATCAGCTTGCCAAGCTTGTCGGCCGTGTCGACCGGGGCGCTGTGCACCGATCGGCCCGCCACGGTGAATGACCCTGTCGCGGTGATGATCAAGACGTGGCGCCCGATGTCGGCGGCTGCGCTCATGGCGTCCCACCCACCTGCGCGGTGTCACGGTAGGGACGCATCCGGGCGCTGGCACCCTGCTGCGTCATCCCGAGCACAGCACCCACTTCGGTGTAGGTGGCCCCTGCGGCCAGCGCCGCCGCGGCCGCCGGCCGATCATCGAGCCCCGCCGCCCGTAACAACGCCGCACGGGTGAGTTGCACGACCTTGGTCTCTGCCGCGTCCCCACGTTCGACACCCTTCACCAGCCGCGCACGCTGGGCAGGGGTGACTTTGCGCCTAGCGACGCGACGCAGCCAGACATCTACCGCAGCGTCCAACGAAGAATTAGCCATCTTGGCGGCAAATGATTCGGCATCTCGTTGTGCCGCAGCTTGAATGAGCGCGACGGTCGGATCACCAGTCGTCATCAGTTCACCTCGTCGGGCCGCAGCTCTGACATGCCGCCGATGTTATCGAGCACCACGGACAGGTACAAGCAGTGCTTGTGCGTGCCCACAACCTTTCCTTGTGAAACCCCGCCCGTCGCGGGGCGTCCACGCCGTAGGCCGGAATAATTGCAGCGGTAATGCGCACATACGTTCGACTACAGTTCGGTGACAACCCCTGTATGCAGCTGGAGATGGCGCCGATGTTCGAAGACTGGCCTGTGACCATGCCGCCGGCACCTCGGCGTGTGGTGACTCCTCCTCGGCCGATTTTGGTGGACTTGAGCCGCCTCATCGCCAACCCTGATGATCGGTTTCGACGCGATGCGGTGGCGATGCGTATCAAGGCCGAGGGTCTCTGCTTTAACGCCCAGGTGCCCGGGCTTCTTCACGCTTGGGCGCAGTCCACACGAGGCGGCTGGCTGGCGTTGGTCACGTGTGACGTCCCGACCGGGAACCGCGCCGGCAAGCTCGCGATCCGCCAGTGGTGCTCGGCCCGGGCCGTCACGCCACTGTGAACGCCGCTTCATCGGCCTGCTGCGGGGTGGGGACCGCGCGCGGTGATCGGAAGAATGTTGTCGGGCTCGGTAAGGGCCTGGCGTAGAAATTCCAGTCTGGCAGTCAGATTGGCCTTGAGTTCAGTGAGTTCGGCGGTGGCGGCTGTGATGGTGTCGGTCTTGTATGCGGTTGAGGCGGCGTCGATGGCCAGTTGGCGCACGGCGTCGTCGGTGACTTTGGTTGCGCTCAGTTCTAGGGCTGCGATTTCTGCAACCATGGCGTTGATCGGTGCTAGCTGTTTTTGGTATTCGATCAGTTGGCGGACCAGTTCCACCAAGGCGTCCCAAGCTTTTTCGGCGGCGTCGAGGATTTCGTTGTTGCGCCGAGCGACCGGGTCCTCGGGACTGTCCGATGGGGGTGGAACGAGGTTGGCCCGAGCTCGCCAGATGCGGTGGGCACGCAGGTTGATATCGGTCAGGGTCTGATCGAGGTCGATGCGGACCCGGTGGAGGTCAAACAGTTCGCTGCGCCACGCTGCACTGGCTGCGATGTCACGGCCGATCAAATTGGCGATGGCTACCAAATGCGGTTCGCGCCACACTATCGCGGCACCGCGAAGATGCAGTGGCGGGTAGCTATTCCAGGGCCAGTGGCTGTTCCATTCTTGGCGTAGCACAGTGTGGTTGGGATACCGATCGAGGTCGTCGGGTATCACTGGCCATTCGGTTGAGGCGTTTTGCAGCGCTTCCACCTCGGTGTCGCTGTACAGCGGGCGCGGACGCCCCCACAGTCTAGAGATGTCTCTGCTGACTGACTGCCAAGTGAGCAAGAAGCCAGCGACCACGATTGCTGCGCCCAGTGCGTAGAGCGGCGAGCTGGTGTAGGTCGCCGCGATCGGGGCACCTACAGCGCCGGTGGCCGCAGTTGCTCCCACGATGAACCGATCGCGTACGGGCACAGCGAGCCGGGTCACAATGCCGCGTAGGCCCTTCTGTGGGCGACGGCGTTCGCTGGATTCACTCACGCAGTGCAGGTCGTCACCGTAAGCCGCGGCTTTGGCGGCCAGATCGGCCGGCACCGCGGTGGGGTCGATGGCGTCGGATCTCGGCAGCGCCAGAATGACGTCAGCGCCGCTGTAGGGATGCTCGAGTGGGGCACGAATGTCGGGCGCAATAACCAGCCGGGACGGTGCGGGGTTGTGGTCGGGCAGCTCGTCGGCCGGATCGAGCAGCAGGTCGTCCATCCCGGCCTCGCGAACGGCAGGTGTGCCGTCTCCAAGGGTGGTTGGCACTGGGGACCATTCGGGCCATTGCGCGGACATAGGGTCTCCTCTGGGCGATCGTCGGCGCGGTGGCTGTCAGTATCACCGTGAGGACGGACAGTTACGTTTTCCGTCCCGGCTGCTCCCCTAAGCAGCGGCGCATGTGTCGGAACTACGGCCGACCGCGGTCGAGAGGTTCTGCGTCGGGCTCAATTTCGCGTCCTTGGTGATAATCGTGCGAGATGACGGTGAGCTGCGCCCGGATAGCTTCGCGGTAGAACTGCGCGATTGTGTACCGTCGGCCGGTGGCTCGTCGGACGATGCGTACCGCGGCGCGGGCCCGCTGGTGCAGCACGGTCGGGATGCTGACGGTGCTGAAGGACGACCCTGGCTGCAAGTGGTCGTCATTGCTGCTAGGCATTGACGGCCGTGGGGCGGAACAGGCCTTGTTTCTGGAGATGTGCGAGCACCTCGCTATAGTCGCTGATGATTGGTTTGGCTCGGTACCCAACCAGTGAAACTGGCAGATAATCGGAGTACGCCTCGTCGACGATGGCGCTGCGGCGAACGATGGGGGTGACGAGTTCGCCGAAGCCGTCTTTGAGGTATCCCAGCTGATCCTGGTACACCAGCCCGCGCTCAGGAACTGCGCACGGCACGATGGCCAGCAGCGGAACATCAAGCTGGACGCGCCTTTTGAGGATCGACAGCTGCTTGACGAGTTCTTGGATCCCTTCGGCTTCCTTGCCGGCCGGTTTGGTGCAGGTGATCACGCCCCAGGAACCCGGTGGGGGTTTTTGCTCGATGGTGGTCGCGATGAGCGCGTTGGTGACTAGCACGCTCATCGTGCCGGGCGAGTCGATCAACGTGACATCGGCCGGGGTGGCGTTTTCCAACGCGTCACGCAGGCGCATGATGCCTTCCAAGCCCGCGCTGTTGAGTTCAATGGTGACTTGGTCGAGTGTTGACCGGACCGCCGGCACGATCGTCAGGTTGGCAATCAGGCTGGCAGGGTCGTCGCTGTAGATCGGTTTGCCGGTGTTGTAGTCGATTTCGACTCGCACCCGGGCGGGCCGTTCAGCGTCGTCGATACTGACTTGCTCGCGCAGGACGTCGGCGATCGTGACGTCCGCGGTTCGCCCGGGATATCCCAGTTGTGTGCTGCCGTTGGCCTGCGGATCCAGGTCGATGATGCGTACCCGCACTCCCTGGGCTGCGAGGGCGATGGCGAGGTTGACAGCGGTGGTTGTTTTACCGCAGCTGCCGGCCACGTTGGCAACCGCGTAGATGGTCTGGTTGGGACGTGGCGAGGCGGTGGAGGCAGGCGAGGTGGGCATAGAGATCTTTCCCCTTCGATGAAGTTAACTGGTGTTGCATTTGATGCATGGTGCATCTAAACGGTCGCGTGTTGCCCGTGGGTCAATCGATGCATCGTGCATCAATTAGCCTCAGCAAGGTCTAGTTGTGCCTGTTCCCAGGCGGTGGGTTGATAGCCGACGCGGTCGACGAGGAGTCTGACGTGGTCGACCGCATCGTCGTCCCAGGCCTTGTCTTTGAGTTCGCTGGTATGCAGTTCTGCGGCAGCGACCGCCCGGTGCCATGTGCGGGTGAGCCGCGCCTTCTCATTGTTGCCTTCGACGTGAGCGTCCCAGTCCTGCAGTAGCGCCGTCACTGCCGAGGTCCCGGCCCGCGCCGCAACGCCCGACAGGTACTGATTGATCAGGATCTTCAGCAACTCCAGCTTGGCCACCGGTTCGGCGATCAACGCGGCGCATGCCTGCCGGCGATGCGCCTGCGCCGCCGCGGCGGCTTTCGCATCGGCCCGGCGCCCTTCGGCGATCGCGTCGTCGGCCGCCGACGCTTCTTGGCCGTTGGAGGCCTGCTCCCCCGCTGCGGTATCGCCGTGCGGGTCGGGGGTGCGGGAGCTGTCAGCCGCGGCGTCTGCCGCCTGCTCCGGGCTGCTCTGGCGTCCTCCTGATGTCTCCGCTTCGGTGCCGATTTCGGCGTCGTCGGCCTGGGTGGTCGCATCTCGGGTGGGCCGTGCGTACAGAACCAAGGTTCCCTGCGCGGGGTCGATAGCCCCGATCAGACCGTCCTGGCCGGCGTAGTCCGTGACGCGGTATTCGTAGAACCGCTCCCCCAATTCAGACCGAGGATCGTCGACGAGACGAACCCCCCATTCGTCGGCTTGTGCCCGTGCCTGCCTCTCGGCGATTACCCATTCGGCGGCGCGGGTGGCGACCATATCGCGGGCCAGCATCAGTCGTAGCGCCAACTCTTGCTCGCGGCGGCGTTGTTCGGTGTCTTGGTCGGGATCCTCGTTGGCCTGCCACTGCCAGCGTCGGTGCGGACCGTAGGGCAGCGCTCCAGCGAGCGCGGCCGCGTCGGCTGCCCGCACCTTCCCGTCTTCGACAGCCTGGCGGACTTGCGGCGCCATCAGCAGCAAGGCCAAGCGGCGCGACACGGTGGCCTGGTTGATGCCCAACCGCGTGGCGATCTGGCGCTGGGTCAGGCCTAGTTCGGAGTATCGCGCGAACAGGTTGGCCTCCGCCAACTCCGACAAGTCCTGGCGCCCAAGGTTTTCCGCGGCCATGGCGTCGAGGTCGCCGTCGTCGGTCATGATGTCTTCGTCGACGACGGCCGGAATAGTCTCCCGGCCGGCCTCAATCGCCGCGATCCGTCGACGATGCCCGTAGACGAGGATGTATTTCGCGTCGCCCGGGATCTGCGTGGTTGCGGCGGGACGCGCCGCGGCGAAGGCCTTTCTAGGGACGACCAGCACGGGTAGGCGAACTCCGTTGGCGCGCACGCCATTCAGTAATTCGTCCCACTTGGCGTCGCCGGGTTGCGGTTGACTGCGCCCTGGGTCGTTGAATGGATGGGGAGCGAGATCGGCGACTGGAATGTGCACCACCCTTGTCGCCGCGTCGCCCAGCGGTACCGACGATGACAGCGCGACGATGAGCCCGTCGTCATCAACGGACGCATCACCCGCTCTCACCGCGGGTTCGTCGATGTCGAGGTCGTCGCCGCCGGCGAGTTCGGCGAAGCGGTTTGCGGTCTTCTTTCGGATGCCTGATTTGCGGGCCGTACGCTGGCCCGCTTTGGCGGTGGTTGCCTGTGGCACGTGGCCTCCTCGATTTTTTACAGTTATTAACTGTATTTGGAGGCTACGGGCCGAGGCTGGCTCATGCAAGCGTTCCCGCTCGTGTCGCGGTAACGATGCACCGTGCATCGCTTCCGTCGTTTCCGTGAATTCGCCCATCGGGTCCCACGAGTCAGCAGGAGTGGGGGAGAGCAGGCTGTGGGGGAGAGCAGGCTGTGGGGGAGCGCGGGCTGACCTCCGTTCCGTCACTGTGACGTAACCAGCGCCAAACGGCTCTGACATGTCGCCCGGAAGAAGGCCGCAATGATCACGTCGCGCGTGAGCATTCACACAACACGATAGTTACTTATGCGCGTATCGCCTACCGTGTTATGTGTTGTCGTATGCGCCGCCTATTGCCCTTGCTGTTCTTGCCGTATCGCTTAGTGCATGTGTCAGCACCGCGTCATGGCCTACTACCTGCGCTGTTGCCGTCAGGGATTACTGGCCGCAATTAACTGTCCTACTTGTGTGCTCTACTGCTGGCGCGCGGGTAGCGACCCCAGCCTGAAAGGGACACACCATGGCCTCACACCTGGTCAGCCAACTGATTGCTCGCGCCAACGAACGCTCATCAAAGAAGGTGTCGACGACGATCCGGCTCACGGGGCGCACGTTCGATCGACTTGACGCCCAACATCAGCGGTGGGGGGCAAGCATGTCAGAAATCATCGAGGGCGCTCTGGTGCCCGTCCTTGACGAGCTTGAGGCGACCGCACTGCCAGGCGAACAGGCACCGCCGAGCAATCATGCTGTCGCAGAAGGGGATAACGCTGATGCCTAATCGGTTTGAAGCCGCCGAACTCACCGCCGAACAAGCGTGGTATCTCGCTGAAGAACTCGAGGCTGGCACCTACCCGTGGAAGCTGGCGATCACACCCGGGTATTACGAGTTGGCCGATCGCGACGACTTCAACCAGCGTTGCCGCGCCGAGCTCGTCACCCAACGCGTTATCGACGACCACGGCCAAATCCATCCGGGCCTCGCTGCTGCGATCCGCACGCTGTGCCGCAGCCATCAATGGCTCGAATGGCTGACTATCATCGATGAGCAGCAAATCATGCGCGGCGTGCTGGCGCGCGGCCCGAAGGTCCCGGATACCGTTGTCGCACTTCGCAACGCGCAAATGGTGACGATCACACCGATGGACGTTGCCTACACCGAGGCTATCGTTCCCATTATCACTGTCGGGCTGCCCGACCAACCGCCAGCACAGTTCGACGAATTCAGCCTGCCGATGGACTCGGGGAAAAGCATCGACAGCCTTGTCGCCGGCGGCGCAGACATGGTTGAGATGCTCACTCGTCTGGGTGTCGCTGAATCCGATGCCGAGATCATGGAGCTCGCGCGGACCGGAGATCGCATCACCGTCGAGTTGACCGCCCACGAGGCAGTCAATGGGGCACGCCACAACACCGACGTGTCGGTCAACATTTTCAATACCGCAGTCGGCCGGATTCTGGTGTCGCCGCCCGCAGATGAACCTCGAGCTGGCGGCGAATCAGTGTTCGCCCCCGGCGACCCGTTCTCCATTGCAGTCGCGGTGCGCGACCTCACGGCCCGGCTGCCCCATGGACCCTGGTTTCCCGACGACCATTTCGCCGACTGATCCCACGAACCGAAAGAACACGACGATGACGAATCTGCCAGAAGAGACCAACGACCCGACTCCGCGCGCCGAGGCGTCCGACCCTGCCGACCCATACACCGGCGAGCAGAGCACTGAGCGCCCCCTGTGGAGCGCCCCTCCGCGGCACGCGGTTGCCCCCAACGAGCCACCGGCACAACGTGTCCCGCCGCCGGACTGGCCCCACGAATCCACGGCTCACGACGTCGTCGACGATGCTGCTCCGACCGGGCCGCTGCCGCCGATTCCTGACGAGCCGCCGCAGGCGCCCCCGCAACGCAGAACGGTTCGTAATCCCGGCCCGCCCGACTCGGGCCCCCGCCGGGCCGCTCCGCCGCCTGGGTGGGTGCCACAGCGGGTCCCGCCAGCCGACCAGGCGCCCTTCACACCGGCCGGCGGCCGCAGCTACGACGACGACAGCCAGACGCCAGCCCGCCACCGCCGGCCTCGCGCCCCTCGCGGGTGGCGCCGCTCGGCCGCGGCCGCGACGAAAGGACTGATCAATCCCGGCCCCAGCGCGAAACATGAACGCGAAGAACTCGAGCTTGACGCGATCCGCGCGCCACTGGCCGGAGTCGCCAAAGTCGCGGTCATCAGCCTCAAAGGGGGCGTGGGTAAAACGACCGCCACAGTTGGGATCGGCAACACCATCGCCAGCGCTCGAGGCGATCGCGTCATCGCCGTCGACGTCGACCCTGACCTCGGGGATCTCGACGTGAGCTTCAGCCAGGCCGGGGGAGCCGACGCCAACATCGAACGCCTCGCTGCATTGACCGATGCGGGCCGCTACTCCAACATCCGCTTCCACACGGTGCAAAACATCGACCGGCTCGAAGCCCTTGGCGCCCAAAATGATCCGCGCTCCTCCTACATCCTCAACGCCACGGATTACCTCGCGGCGATCCGGATTCTCGAACTGCATTACAACGTGATCCTGCTCGACTGCGGCACGGGTATCTCCACTCCGCTGTTCGCTAAGATCGCCGCCGAAGCAACCGGCCTGGTGGTCGTAGCCGCCCAAGATGCGCGCGGCATCCGCGGCGCGCGACAAACCTTGCATTGGCTGCATGCACATGGTTTCGACCGCCTGTTGTCCCGCACTGTGGTCTTGACCAACGCCACCCGGCCCGGCAAACCCAACATCAATCTCGACGACGAAGAGGTCTACTTCCGGGAACGGGTGGCCAAAGTGGTGCGCATTCCTTACGACAGAGCGTTAAACGACGGCGCGGCAATCGAACTCAAGTCTCTGGCGAAGCCCACCCGCGCCAAATTGACTGAAGCCGCCGCCGCGATCGCCGAACATTTTCCGGCCCGTCACCCGGCCCGCCACCGTTCCGCCGACCAGGGGAGATTCTGATCGTGGATCCCGCAACCGCTACCGGCATGATTCGTATCGCCGTCATCAGCGACGACGGCGCCGCAGACATCGCGTTGCCAACAACGACTCCGATCCGCGCGCTGATACCGCAGATCCGCGCGACGTTGGCTACCGGCCGGGAGGACAGCGACACCGACGGTCAGGACGAACCGATCCGACCGTATTCTCTGGCTCCGCTGGCCGGTACACCGTTTAGCCTCGATGCCACCTTGGGCGCTCTGGGCATCCCTGATGGTGAGCCGCTGCTGCTGCGCATGCTGCCGCCCGGCCCTGCTGCGCCGCCCGTAGTTGAGGACCTCGCCGACGCGGCCGCTATTCACTCGGCCCGACAGTTCGCCACCTTCAGCCACGCCCTGCTCGGCCCGGCCGCCCAGGTCGCGTTCATCGCCGTGGGGGCGTTGATCACCGCCCTGGCCACCTACAGCTGGTACCGCGTGCATACCTGGTGGCCGGTGGCAGTGCTGGGTGCATGCGCACTGGTCTTCATCGCTGCCACCGCGCTGACCGCACGCCGCGGCGCGACCACGGCATCGGGGCGTTTAACGCTGGCCACACCGGTACCTCTGGCGCTGACATTGGGGCTGTCGGTGGCTTTGCTTCAGCACATATCCGGGGCCGCGGGCTCGGTGGCCCCGCAGGTGCTGGCCGGGGCTGGAGCAACGCTGGCCTGGTCGCTGTATGTTTCGCTGCTTACCAGCCAGTGGGTCGCCACGCACACCACGATCATCGCCATCAGTGCAGCCACGGTGGTTGCGGCCGGCGCCCGCACCTTCTGGCATCTGCCGTACCTGACGTTGGGATGCATCGTGCTGGCGGTGTCGCTGTATGCAGCGCACCATGCGCCGATCGCCGCCGCGGTGTGGGCTCGTTTCCCGATGCCCAACGTGCCCCCGCCCGGCGTGGATCCTCCCGCTCCGCCGTCATTGCAGGCCCTGGAGTCGTTGCCCGCCAAGGTCGCCCGCAGTCATGCCCACCAAAGCGGGTTGATCGCAGCATCGGTGCTGCTGGCCGCGGCGGGCTCTGTGATGGTGCTCTGGCTACCGGACCGGCCCGGGCCGCTGTGCTGGTGGCTCGTCGCGGCGACGGTGATCGTGACTGTCTTGCGTGCGCGGATCTGGGAGTCGGCTGCGGCCGCGATGTGGTTCGTCGCGTCACCGCTGCTGACCACGGCCGCGCTGGCGGTATCGTTCCGCCACCAGCTACCTGGCCGCCAGCTGGGCCGCCAGCGGAACCGTCATGGCACTCGCCGCGGCGCTCGTTGTGATCGCTGTCGTCAGGCCCCGCGCGCCGTCGACCCCACAGCTGCGCTACCTCGATCTGTTCGAAAACGTTCTGTTGTTCACGATTTTGCCGGCGATGCTCTGGCTGTCCGGAATCGTGAGCCTGATCAGGAACTGGGGGAGTATCTGATGTCCCGAATCCGCCGATTCTGCGCCGTCTTTGCCGCGGCAATGCTGCTTGTTGCGTTTGGTCCCTCGCCGTGGGCCGCGGCGCTGACCTTCCCTGTCGTCGACCTCGCTGCGCTGCCGCCCGACAAGCCACCAGCCCCGGTAGTCGAGATGCACCAAAACGGTGGCTGCTCACTGTATGGCGCCATGCCGGGCTTCGACCCTGCACCGACGCCGCCCAGCCAGGCGATGCTCAATCTTCCCGAGGCATGGAAATCATCACGCGGTGCCGGTGTGACGGTCGCGGTGATTGACTCCGGGGTGACGCCCCAGCCGCGGCTGCCCAACCTCAGCGGGGCAGGGGACTACATCGACCCACGGGCCGATGGGCTTACCGATTGCGACGGACACGGTACGACCGTCGCTGGCTTGATAGCGGGGGCTCCTGGACCCGACGGGTTTGCTGGAGTCGCCCCAGAAGCCCGGCTGGTCTCCATTCGGCAAAGCTCTTTGCAGTGGGCGCCGCGAACCCCGCCCGGTGGTGATCCTCAGCAGGTTAAGACCGCCGGTGACGTCACCACGCTGGCATTGGCTGTCCGTCACGCCGCAGACCTGCCCGGCGTCCGGGTCATCAACATCTCGACCGTCGACTGCATCCCAAGCTATAAGGACGTCGATCAGGCCGCGCTGGGTGCCGCGCTGCGCTACGCCGCCGTCGACAAAGACGTCGTCGTCGTGGCGGCCGCCGGCAATACCGGCGAAAACAATTGCGACAACAACCCGTTGACCAACACCGAGCTGCCCAGCGATCCGCGAAATTGGGCCGGCGCAACCACAATCTCCACCCCGAGCTGGTGGCAGCCCTACGTGCTCTCTGTGGCGTCGCTGAACCCCACCGGGCAGCCGTCGAACTTCACCATGACCGGACCCTGGGTGGGTATCGCCGCCCCCGGCGAACAGATCGTCAGCTTGGGCAATTCGGGAGGCGGTTTGGTCAACGGCCAACCCGACGGACAGAAACCCCTGGCCCCAATCAACGGCACCAGCTTTGCTGCTGCCTATGTCTCCGGCGTCGCAGCCCTGGTCCGCTCGAAGTTCCCCGACTTATCCTCACACCAGGTCATCAACCGCATCGTGGCCTCAGCACATAACGCGGCACGCGCACCTTCCAACACAGTCGGCGCCGGGGTTTTCGACCCTGTCGCCGCCCTGACATGGGACATCCCTGACGGGGACCGGCTGCCAGACCGGATGCCCATCATCCGCATCCCCGCACCGGCGCCGCCACCGCGCGACATTGCCTGGCCGCGCCGCATCGCGCTGGGCCTGGCCATCGCCCTTCCCGCACTCGCGTTGGGCGCAGTGACTCTGATTGGAATGCGCCGTGACCGCAGCAACCCCTAACAACAGGCAACCTCGATGGGAGCCGGCCCGGCCTGGCTGGGTCAGGCTGTCGCTGCTCACCTCAGTACTGCTGATCGGATGGGCACTGCTGGTGCCGCCAGGACATCGGGCCCAGTGGTGGCACCTGGCGCTGGCACTGGCCATCACCGCCGCGTTCCTTGGCTCCTGGCACGGCCAGTCATTGTCGACGATCGCGCGGCGATCGGTTCCGATGGCGCTGCGTAACCGCCAGCGTCGGCGGCGGCCGCCATCGTCAGCGGCTCATCGCAACCGCGGCCTCCCACGCACATCTGATACCCAGACAGCAGAACAATCCAGCGGTGATGACGAAGCGACGATCGTTATCCATCTCCAACCGCACCCCTATGAACTCTCCGGCCCCAATGACACCAGTGATCAACTGCCGTGGGAGTTGGTCATCAGCTGGCTCGACCGCTACGGGATCCGCGCCAACGCCCTCACTGTGACCTCAGTGAACACCACCCCGCCCGCCAGCAGCTTGCGCAGCGACCACTCCTCGCTACTCAGCGCAGCCACACCACAGAACCGCCACACGTGGATCAGCTACACACTGGGCGCCGACGCCAACCTCGCGGCCATCTCGGCTGGACGTGTTCAGCGGATCGCTCGCCGCTCCTCGAGCGATCCGCAAACTGATCCGCAAACTTCTGACGACGACACCGACTCGCCCCGCACCGCAATAACCGAACTCGCCGCGATCACCGCACGCCGCCTCGTCGCCGAGCTCAGCGAGCAAGGATGGTTGGCCAGCGACGTCACCAAGACCCAACTGCCACGGTTCGCCGACGCCACACTGTCTGTGCGCCGCGAGTGCTGGACCGGAGCCGAGTACGCCGACGGCTTCCGCGCCGTTTACCAGATCGAACCGCACGCCCTGGGCACAGCTCTTGACGCCATCACTCGTCTACACACCAAATCCTCGTGGGTCTCAGTGACGGTGCGCCAGCACGGCTTCCAGCCGCCCACCATCGAGGCTGCCGCTGCCTTGCTGACCACGGCACGCCCATCACGACGTGTCGCGGCGGGGATGCATGGTATGCACGGCCTTCATGCCCAGAGCGCCGAGAGGTTCACCGTCACCGGACTGGCAGGCGTGAATCTGCCGCGGACACCGGTCGTCATGGACGACCTGCGCGCCGTGTTGTGGCGCACCAGCTCTGCCGGCGTCCCTCTGGGATCCGACCAGCACGGCGACCCCTTCTATTTGACTCTCGACTCTCCAGAACCGACACGCATCACCATCACCGGTACCCCGGAGTTTCAGTGGGGAATATGCAGCCGTTTGGTGCTGCTGGGGCGCCCGACAGGCATCTATGCGCCCAACGCGCGACCGTGGGTGTCCCTCGCCAATCTCGCTGCCCCCCACCAAGTCTCGCTGAACCCTTCCGAGCTGCCGCCTGATGCGATCGCCATCGGCGCCGACGGTGCGGCGATACCGCCGGCGGCGATCGCAGTCATCCTGCGGCCCAGCACGCCCACTTACGCGACATCGACCCCGATCATGATCACTCAGCACCCGCGCCAACCAGACTGGTTCACTGTCAGCACGCCGCGCCTTCGTGAGCGCTCCTCGCCCCGTCTGGGCGAGCTTGTCAATGACTTCCGCGCCAAGTACGACCGTGACCCCGACGCCGCACAGCGCAGAACGCTGGCCATCCAGGCCAGCAGCGTGTGGCTCAATACCCGATTGCCGACAACCGGGTTCTGATCGCGCCACACGTGCAGTGCATGGTCGCCCGGCTTTCGCGCTTGTCGATTTAGGCCTGAAAGGGTCTTCTAACTGCTGCGAAGATGCGTGTGGGGCGGCCACCGGAATCGGTGACCGCCCCACACGTCTTCAACCGCGTTTGGTTAGCCCGCCCACTTCGCGCCCTCGGCCTGGTCGCGGGCCGCCATCTGGATGGTGCCGTTGCGGTAGGCATCGGTCATCGCCCGGTAGCCCATCCGCATGTTCTCTGAGGCTGAGTTCCACTGCTGCTGCCATTGCTGGTAGCTCATCCCGGTGTCACCTTGCCAGCCGCCGGCCAGCGCGGCTTGCTCGGAGGCGACTGCGGCCGATGCCGCGGCCAATGTGCCGTTGTGTGCGTCCATGGACTCGGCGAGCGCGAGCATCGCCGGGTAGGTGAACATGATCTGCGACATGAGAAAGTCCTTTCAGTAGTTTGCCGCCGTGGGGTGGAGGCTAGAACGCTCCGCCGGTTTGCCCAATGTTTTCCGACATTTCCGCATCTGCGGCGGTGTAGGTGCTGGCGGAATCGCCCATGTTGGCCTGAGCGATGTCGAGCAGCTGATTGATCTGCTGGGCGGCATTGACGAACCGCGCGTGTCCGGCTTGAAACGCCGTCGACGACTCGCCCATGTGGAAGCCCTGCGCGGCAGTCGCATCAGATTCGGCGCTGGCGATCGCCCCTCGCATCTGTGCTGACGCGTCACCCACTCCGGCCTGACTTGCCGCGAGGGTAGGGATCGTCACGTCTAGGTGTGTCATGATTTGCTCCTTTTGTTGTATTGCGGTCTAACCGTTGGTCATTGGCTGTCGTTTTGTTCACAGGGTCATAGCGGTCCCCTCACGCCGACCGCCTCGTCGTCGCTCTCATCGACAACGGCGTCTTCGGGGTAACCGCTGGCGTGGCTGGCGCGTTCGCTGGTGCGTCGCTTGCGGGCGCCAGGCCCCATCATGGCCCCACCGGCTCCTGCTCCGCCGGGTGTCGCGCCGCCGGGCAGCGCGCCGCCGACCGGCGCCGGGCTGCGTGTGCTCGCCACGTCTTCTGCCGGGGTGGCACCCCAGGTTGAGGGAGTCAACGGCCTACCTGGGCCTGACCCAAACGCGCCGCCGGCCAGCGTGGTCAACCCGGCAGGGTTGATCCCGCGCATCGCGGTGGTGCCGGCGAACCCGAGCGGCGTCGCGGCGGCGCTGGGGTTCGCACCGCTGATTCCGCTCAACATTCCGCTCAACGTTTGAGGGGCTGAGGACAGCAGGGACGGCACTGAGGAGAGGAGTTGGGCAGGGGCCTGAGTCGTCGACGTAACGGCTTGCCCCGCTGATGAGCCGACCGACATGAGGGGGCTCAGGGCGCTGCTGAAGCCGTCTGAGGATCCCAACAGTTGTGCTGTGCCTTCGACGTCGGTGGCGGTGTTCTCGGCGCCGTCACCCGGCGACGCCGACGCTCCGTCAGCCAGTGATGACGGGCCGGTGGCAGCCTTGCCGACCATCAGTTTGGTCGACATCAGATCGGCCGCGGTCAACCCGGAGCCAGCGAGTTGCCCTTCGCCGACGGTCTGAGCGCCAGCAGCATCGGCCGCGGCACTACCGCCCTCGCCGACACCGGGCGCGATGATGAACGGTGAGGTGGGGGTCATGGGGATCGAATCGGACGCGGCGCTCGACGCCGAATCCCAGCCCAACATCACGTCACCGGCTTGGATCCACATCCGCGCGTAGTCAGCCTCGTTGAGCCCGATCGGGATCGTGTTACAGCCCAAGAAATTGGTGCCGACCAATACGCCGTGAACGACATGGTTGGTCATCAGCTCAGCCAGCGTAGGCATCGTGGCGACCGCCGTCTCGTAGGCCATCACCACCGTTTCATGCGCCAACGCCGCGGCCGCTGATTTACCCGCCACAACCTCCAGCCAGGCCAGCATCGGCGTGTGAGCACGCAGGAATTGTTCGGCTGACGGACCGGAGTAGACGCCGGAGACCTGGCCGAGAATGGCGCTGAGTTCGGCAACGCCGGCCTGATATTGACCGGCCAGAGCGGTCCACGACGCCCCCGCTGCAGCAATACCCGCTGAGGTGCCACCGTAGTTGAGCAGGGTGGAATGCACCTCGGGCGGAGCGGCATGGTAGATGGGGGTAGGCAGCATGGGGGGTGTTTAGACCGCCGCGGCACCCAAGGCGGCTGCGCTGAGCGCATCCCCGGTCAGGTAGCTGACCCCGGATTCTGCGACGCCAGCGCCGGAACGGCCTAGCTCCTCGTTGCCCATCATGGCCATCGCCTGGTGTTGGGCGTGGTGGCCGTGCAGTGCTGCTGCCACCTCCAGCGACGGCTTGTCCGATCCCGGTGGCAGGATCGCGGCGCACGCAGCTGCATGCGCGGCACCTGCGGCCGACAGCTGCCCCGTCAACGCTGCAACCTGTGCGGATGCGGCCAACAGGCCTTCGGGTATCACATCCAATTCCACGGTAAACCCCTCCCGTTAGCTACTTGTGCTGATGTGGCTGTCATCCGGGCCGCAATGCCCGGGATAATTCACGCTAGCGCTGGTAAACAGTCGTTTCCAGTGAAACCAGCCCAGTTACACGTGTCAATAATGCACCCCAATTCTTTTAACGTGTTGGTAACAATGTGTCGGCTTCGGCGATTTGTACAAGCAATCCACCACCGCCGCCGGCGGGCAACCATCGACCGCGCCCCGGAGGCAGTTCTTCGAATTTGTGGCCTGCCACATTTTCTTTCGTGGCGCTCGACCTGAGAAGAATCCGGTTGAGCAGTGCTGGTTGAGCCGCCATCTGGCCCGTCAAGGTATTCGTCGCCATGGCACTCATCATGGCGTTCACAGCGCCATGGGTCAGGATCACCCGCAGCCCGACCTCGTCGGCTTGCCCCAGATAGGGCAGCAGGGGCGCGAACACCGTCAAGGACCGCTGTTGTGCAGTTTGGCCCGGGGCTAGGACTCCCGCGCGGATCATGTCCTCGTCGGTGATGTCAACGGTCTTGGGAATCACGTTGACGTCGTCGACAAACAGGTAGATCTTGGGGCCTTCGTATGACCACGTCCGCGCACTTTCCCAGTCATCAGGTGCCCGGCGCTTCTCGAGTTGATGGGCTAGCTGCAGGATGCGCATCGCCATGCGCGCCGGGCTGGTTTCATAAATGTCGACCTCTTTGCGCATTCGGTTCGTCTCGTCACGCAGCCGACGGTTGATGTCGAAGACGACCACCATCGGATCGTCCCCGTCGCCGCGCCGATCCGTGACGGCCCGCGACAGCACACGCACCAGGTTCGTCTTGCCGCCTTTGTCACCGTAGACCGCCAGAAGCGGAGCGGCCGCGAAGTTAATGACGGCCGGGTCTAAGGTGTCGCCGCGCTTCCCGAACGCATAGTGTTCACCGCTCAATCCGTCTTGGGTGATCTCGTCGAGGGCCAGGGTGGAGGGCAACAGCATCGGCGCCGGCATCGTATCGGTGTGCCGGGCCGCGATCTGAGCGACGGCCTCGCGCAGCTTGTCGTCGAGACCCTCGACACTGTCGACGTCGTCGAGGCGACCCACCGCGAAACGCAATGTGTCGCCAGGTCTTTCGCCGCTGGCGGTGATGCCGCGCCCTGGCTGGCCGACCGGGATGGAGTCTTGCGGTCGACGCTGCCAGTTGTCGTCGGATGAGGGTTTCACCATCGACTGGGCCATCGGCTCGAGTTTGAGCTCCCACCGGCACGTCAGCTTCAAACTGTTCACCTCGATCCAGTCTGCCGCGGTGACCAGTACGTGCACCCCGTACCCACTACCGCCCTTAATCAGCCTGTCGACTTCGTCTTTCAGCGGGTTCTTGCGCGTCATCTCTGAGAGGTTGTCTCCGATGAATCCTTCCCAGCCGTCGATCACCAGGAACACATCAGTGGGGTACGCGTCGTGCACGCGCGGGTCGCCGGCCCGGCGTAGCCGCCGGAACTCACCTGTAGACCCGATCCCGACCTGGGTATACATCCGTCGGCGCCCGGCCACCATGGCGGTCAGGTCGTGCAGGATCCGCTCGTTGAGTTCGGGATGGTCTTTGCCGCCGACTGCGCCGACATGCGGAAGCTCGCGCAGCACGTAACTGGCAGGGCCCCCGTAGGCCAGGCAATAGAATCCCACCTCGCTTGGGGCGTAACGCGCCGCCGCGGCCAGCACGAAGGTCTGCGCCGCCGTCGAACGTCCCGACTTCTCAGCGCCCAGAATCAGTGCGTTGCCTTGGTCGATGTTGTAGGTCAGCAATCCGTGGTACAGGGTGCGGGGCCGGTCGACCTTTCCCAGCGGCCACCACGGTGCACCGTCTGTATGACCGTTGCTGTGGGCGGCCTTCAACACCGCGCCAAGCGCAATCGGCTCATCTAGGGGCTCAGACCACACCGTGTCCCGTTTATCGCCCCAGTGCGCGCGGAGTTGCGGGCCGACGGTCATCACCAAGGACCGGGGCGGCCCTTCAATTTTCGACGGCGCTGTCGTGATTTGTCTTTTGACGGTGCCTGGGTCGGGTTCGACACGTCCCGCGGTGAACAGCCGCGTCCGCGGCTTGGCGTTGATCACCTCTTCGGTGATGACCTTGGGCGGGTCGTAGCGCGCCGGCAGCAGAAATCCTCTGAACTGCTGCGGGGTAGCGCCGGGAGACCGAACGAAAACCCTGTGCCCTTGTACTTTTCGCCAGCCATGATCGCGCTGTAGGCGTCCTCAGTCCCGATGATTTGCCGCGAGATGGGGGCACTGGCCACTTTCAGGCAGATCTTGTAGGCGATGTTTTTGTCGATGTCTTTGATCTTGCCGATATCGAGGGTTTGGCTGGCGAAAAGGACGTGGACGCCCAGGGTTCGGCCTTTGCGGCACACCGTGTCGAAGACACCGACGATGGCGGGGCGCGCATTGATCATCAGCGTGAATTCGTCGGCGATGATCAGCAGGGTGGGCAGCGGCGGGAAATGCCTGCCTTTCGCGGTGGAGCGGGCCTCGTTGTATGCGGCCACCGATTTGAACGCGGCGCCCTGGTATTCGCGGCCCGCCTCACGCAGCAAGGTCTCGCGGCGGTCCAGCAGGCCCAGCATGGTGTCTGCGAAACGCTCGACTAGGGACACCTTCTCCTGCATGTTCGACAGCACCGCCAAGACCTGCGGGAAGTTGACGAACTGGTCCATCTCTGCTTCACCTTTGAAGTCACCCAGGATCACCAGCAGCTCGTCGGGGGAGTGGGTCAGCAGCAGCGATAACACCAGCGAGCACAGCGTTGTGGACTTCCCCGAGCCGGTCATACCGACCATCAGTCCGTGCGGACCCATACCCCCTTCAGCCTCATCTTTGAAGTCCAACCACACCGGTGATCCGTCAGGTTGCAGACCCAATGGCACACGCAGCCTGTCGTCAGGGGATCGGGGCTTGCCCCACAGCTCGTCCATGTCCAGTGCAGCGGCATTGGATATACCCAGAAGCTCCAGCAGCGTCTGCGTCGCCGTGGACTGGCGGTCTTGGCCGCCGCCCCCTGCCAGGAAATCCCACCGCGACATTCGTTGCGCCAGGTGGCGGGCCGCCGGCGCCGCCATGGCGTCAGGCTCCGCGCAAAACATCGCCCAGTCGAAGTTTTCCCAGCGGCGCATCACCAACGCGCCACCGGAATCCGCGCGGTCCAGCTCCAGCACCAACTCCCGCTCATGCGGTATGTAGTCGCGGCCCGGGCCGGCGCCGTCGCGGTAGCAGATCAGCGTCACCGCATCGAGCGCGGAAATTCTGCGTAGCTCAGCAAAGTCGACGCCGGGGTCATCGACGACGATGACCAGGTGCCGCTGTTTGACGCTGGAGCGGGACTCCTCAACGATCTCGCGTCCCTGCTCGATTTTGACCAGCGAAGAACGTTTCTCCAGTAGCGGGGCCAATACCCCGGTGACCTCGGCAAGCGAGGGCGCTAAGCACCGCACGGCACCGACTGCGTCGACAGCATCAGCGCGTTCGGTGTGCGGCAACCACTTCACCCAGTCCCACCGCGACTCGAGCTCGGGGGATACCACCGCAAGGCATACGTCGACAGGCGTGTGCCAGCACGCCAGCTGGCCGATCCATGCACGCATCGCCGCCCTGAATTGCTCCCGATCACCGTAAAACGCGATCCGCCCGAAATTAGGGAAGTCAATCGCCTTGGGGCAGTGGTGAATCGACTGCCCTGATGTCAACAGGTTGTGCAGCGCTGTGCGAGCGACCGGTTCGCGGTCCAGCTGGGATTCGACAGGTTTCACGCTGAGTTTGGGGTCAAGCGCAACTTCGTCGAGCCCCGCCCGGATCATCAGATAATCAGGATCGGTAGGTCCTCGCTCCCACATGCGGTGTGACCCCACGAACGCGTCCAGAATCTCTGGATCGGGATGAGACCATTCCCGATTGGCGCGCAACGCTTCTAACTGTTCACGGATGAGGACCGAGCTTTCCGACAGGTACCGCAGATAGTCGGCCCTTTCAGCGTCGACCTCGTCGGGTGAGATATCCCCTTGCCCGCCCCCTCCTAACTGACCGCCCAGCGCAGCGGCGATCATGCTGAAATAAAACAGGAAATACATGGGATTCTGTTGGCGCAGTCCGGTCGCGAACATGATGACGATCAGCACGAGCACCCCACCACCAATGGCCCATGGCAGCGCCTTTTTCCACCACCGTTGTTCGATGATCCGTGGCAACTCAGCGGGAGGAACGAACACAAATTTGTCGGGTTTGTATGGCGGGATTTCACGGCGCCGGCCACGCTCGAACGGTTCACGCATCGTCTGGTTCTCCGGTTCTCTAGTGCGCGATCAGCGCATCAGCTTTCGACAGTGGGGGTCCGGCCGCAAACAGGCTCAGCACCGACCAGGGCACCGGCAGCGGGTTGGCCAATCCCAGCGCTTTGGCGGGCGCGGCGGTTTCGTTGGGTGTCGACTCCAGCCCGTAGCGCACCCCCAGGTCTGACAACCAGAACAATGATTCCTTGGTCATGGATTTCGGTTGCTGACCGGTGACTTGCACGAAATATCCCCGCCCTTTGGGCATCACCACTCGCGCCGCTGCCCCCGGCCCGCCACCGGCAAGTGACACCGGCGCAGCATCGGCAGCCACAGGCAGCGACTGCCCGACCAGCAACGTCAACGTCGAGGTCGGGGCGCCATCCAATTTCACCCATTGCCCGCAGATGACCGGGTCAATTCCCGGATCGAGCACCGTCAAAGGCTGCGCGGGGTAGTCCTCGACCGGGATGGGGTGCACCGACGGGGCTTTGGCGACCTGATCGGGCGTCAACACTGGGGGATCGACCAAGCCATGGGCGTTGTCGGCGCGCAGGATAGCGGCGATGACCGGCGAAATCGGTTGCAGCCCTTGGATTGTGACCGCGTAGTGGCGCACCTGATCACCTTCGTGGTCGACGACGACCGCGCCGATCACCGGCGCCGCGCCGGGCGCAGGCCACACGAACTGCGGGGGATCACCCGCGTTGGCGATAAACGGCACCGTCAGCGGCGGTGACTCAGGAATCATGTTCAACACCTGGCGGTTGATAGGCCGCGGCGGCGGAGTATCGGTATTGATACCCAGCGCCGCGCTCACCGCGGCGTTGGTCAGATCGATTTGGCTGCGCTTGTTACCCCAGATCAGCCAAGTGGTTCCATCACCACGACTGGCCAGCACCGCTGAGGAGTCTCCCAGCGGCGACGCGTGCCCGGCCCCAGGCACCGGATCGCCCACGATCATCGTCACGCCCGGTGCAGCGCCCGCTACCGAATCGCAGGCCACCCAGCGGGCGTCACGTACCGGGCTTTGCACCATACGGGACGGGGCCCCCGGTATACCCAGAGTGTTTCCCAGCGGGAACTTGTCGATCTCGTTGGACTTGACCCCGGTGGGGTCGTCCGGCTTGCCGACAATCAACCGGGCGCTGGTGAGGTTGAGTACCGGGTGCAGTTCGTTATTGACCACCACATACAGCGCATTGGACGAGCGTTCCGCCAAGATCGGATGGGTTCCGCTCACCCCGGCCGGCTTGAGGATGTGAAGCAGCAGAGCCCCACCGCACAACACCACGACCCCCACCAAGCCTCCGATACTCAGCGCCCGGCCCTGCCTACGCAGCGGATCGGTGATCATCCCGGTGTCCTGCAGTGCCACCCCGTTGCTGATTCTGCGGATCAGGAACCGCCACCCCGAGATCTGGTGCTTGGTGACAAACCCCCACGGGCGGCTGCGCACCGCGGCGGGACGCTGGATCGCGCTGCGTGATTTGAATCCCTGCCGCTCATATCCCGGCGGAACCTTGGTCGTCATCGGCCCTCTCCTTCGTCGACCGGGATGAGGGTGTGGCCCTGAAGTAGCCGCTCGGCCGCCGCACGCACGTCAGCTCCGGTCAGCGTTTCCAAGTCCTCTTCGCTGCCGGTGTCGAGCAGCCCAGCCTGGTCGAGGCGGAATTCACGTTCTTCTTCAGCGAGCCCGACCAGCATGTTGACGAATCGCCCGTTGCCGACGACATCAAGCGCCGAGCGGAGCACCCCCTGGGTGTCCAGCAGTACAGAGCCTGCCAGCCGGGTGAACACCTCACCCAGAGGCTCAAGATCTTCGAACACGCTGGCCCCGCGGGCAGCGACCCGCACCGCGATCTCCACGAGCTCGTCAACGGTGTAGGCGGGCAGAATGATTTCGCGGCCAATCCGGGACCGCAGGCCTTCGTTGGAATCCAAAAATGCGTCCATCTTGTCGGCGTATCCCGCCACGATCACCATCACTTTGTCGGCGTAGTCGACCATTACGCGCATCAACTCCGTGATCACGATCGGACCGAAATCGTTCTTCGATCCCGAGTCGGTCAGCGCGTAGGCCTCGTCGATGAACAGAATTCCGCCACCGGAGTCGAGCAGGCGCTTCACGACAGCCGCAACCTTGTTTTCACTTCCGCCGATCTTGTTGTCGACAAGATCTCCACGCCCGACCTCAATGAATGTCGCGCTGGGCAGCACCTCCGCGGCGCACAGCAGCTTGCCGATCACTCGCGCGATGGTTGTTTTCCCTACTCCGGGAGGCCCTTTGAGGACCAGGTGCAGCGGTTTGCTCCGTGTCGGCATCCCACGCGCTTCACGCGCCTTCGCCGCCCGCACACTCGATTCCAGCCGCGCCACTTGGTTTTTGACGTCTTCCATGCCGACAAACTCGGCCAGCTCCTGCGCCGCTTCGGCTCGCAGCTCGGCGCGCCGGTCCGCGCCGAGCTGCCACTGATATTCGCGTTCCCCCGGCTCACTGGCCTGATCCCAGTAATCCGTGCGCGCCTCGATTCGGGTCGCCGTTGTCGGCTCGATCCCGAAATCGGGATTGGACAACGCATCGGCAATCCGTGAGCGGGTCTGCTGGCTGACATCAGGCACCGAGTAGGCATCGTTGAGCAGCCTGGTTGCCACCTCGGTTCGATCCAGCGCCCGCGCACTCAGCGCCGCCGTCAACAGGGCATCGGCGCTGGCCTCGGCGATCGGACCCGACCCCTGCTCGGCCAGCTCATTTGCTGCTTGGTCCCACATTCCCAGGTTGGCCGCGGCGATCCCGTGCGCCACCGTCACCGCCTGACGTAGATATGCATCCACCTCGCCGGTATTGCCGATCATCCATTCGCGCTGCGGCAGCGCTAAGAGCCGGCCCAGTACGCGCCGCACATCATGCCAGCGCCCCGAGAGCCAAAAGACCACACCCAGAACCCATCCCGCGTGCAGGGGAGAGGCGGCCAGAAGACGGTCGTCGAGGAGCGCGTGGGCGGCGTCGAACTCACGTGCCTTCGCAAGTTCTGCGGCATAGGCAAGCCGGATCCCGTCGGGACCGACGGCCGGCAAATTCACATACAAGCCCGTCGAGAAGGCGAAATCAAGTCCGTAGCCGGCGACATCGGTTTCCGATAGCAGCTTCCCGAAACTGTCCAGGGTGCGGTACGCCTGCTCGATGACTTCCCGGGTGGCCTCACCGGCAGCCGCTAATCCCCGCCAGCCGTCGCATTGAGCCGGAAATTCAGCGGTTAGCCGCGCGAATCCGGCGCGAGCTGCCCCCTGGTCGACGACTTGCCGCCGACCGAACACCTCCAATCCCAGCGCCGCGCAACTGGACGTGAATAGACGTTCAGCGGCAAAGCTACTACTCATGTCGCCGATCCTCGCAGGGCTTGCGCGATCGCGGCGTCAACGGATTCATCAATTGCGGTGTAACCCTCTTGGCACATCGTGGTCAGCTGCTCGCCGAGTTGATCACCGGGATAACGGTCAAAGATGTCCTCGACGAACACCGCGGCAACCACCATGCCATCCCCATCGAAGGTGATCGTGTTATCGCCATCGGGGCACACGACCGTGCACTCGGTCTTGGCCACCGCGCGCCGCGCCGCGGTGACCCGGTCGAGAAAGTCACGGCCGCGAGCCATTTCGGCGACCACCAGCGGATGCAGGGGGATATCCATGGGCGACAGGGTTACACGAAAGTAGGACATTTCTGAAACATGCAGATCGGCCTACAAATCCAGGGCGTCGTCGGTGCTCGATTTCTTCCTCCGGGCCACCCGCTCACGACGCGATTTGTCCTGCGCTGGATCCAGCACTGATCGGTCAGCCTGCGCGGGGTCGCGGCCGACTATTCCGGCACGTCCGGTACCGGCGGGCTGCGTCTGGATCGGCTCGGGGTAGATGTTTGGTTTTACGGACGGCTTGGCTCCCTTGCTGCCGGCGCCCATCGGCATCATGCCCGCACCTCCCATCCCTGACCCGGCCGCGGTGCTGGCGCCCTGCCCGCTGCCCGACGCACCGCCCGGGGGCGGGCTCGCGGGCGTGCTCTTGGCGGCCGCCGGATGCACCGAGGCGCCGACGTGACCGAGCCCGCCCCCGCCTTTTGCCGCACCGCCTCCAAGGTGTCCGGATCCGGGATGGTGCGGCGCGGCGTGCGTCAACGGCGTCAGCGGATGACCCTTGTGGCCGCCGAATTGTTTCCCGAGTTGCTGTTCCAGTGATTGCGCCACTTGCCCCAGCGATTCCAGAGGATTACCGCCACCGCCACCGCCTTTGCCTAATGCACCCATCGCCGGTCCGGCCGCACCCATGAGCGGGCCGAGGAGATTTTGCATACTGTTCGGCCCCGATTGGTCGCCGTCGTCACCGCCGGAATGCGATGTCGCATTGCCTGTCTGGTCGTCATCGTCGGGATCACTACCATCGATGGCTTCCGGGTCCTGGCCGGGATCTACCCCTCCCGGCTCACCGGCCCCAGGGTTCGGTCCGTTACTTGCGTTGGGGGAGTTGGGGTTAGGGCTGCCAGCAGGCGATCCCGCTGGCGCCATGCCACCGCCGAGCCCCGAGGCCGCCGCACCGCCTGGGCTGCCCGTAGGCGACGCGCCACCAGGCAGTCCAGCCGGGCGGAAAACCGCCCCGCTGCTGCCGGATGAACCGGAACCGCCTGCTGCCGGGATGCCCGGGCTCAGTGACCCACTGAGCGCTTGAACCGCGGAGCGGGCCGATCCCGCCGTCGCAGTACTTATCAGGCCTCCCAGGTTGGTCGTGCCGGTTCCGGGCATGCCCGCCGGCGGCGGCGCGGAAAGGATCTCCGGATCTGCTGCAGCAGCTGGACCGGGGTCCGGCGCAGCAGCCGGGCCATCAGGACTGACGTGGGGGTCCAGCAGACCCACAGTGGGGATGCTGAACAGTTCCCCGGCCGACTGGTAGCCACCCATCGCGGCGACGGCTTCCTGCTGCATCGAATCCAGCAACGTTTTGAGCGCCTCCACGCGCTCTTGCATCATCCCGCCGGTCGCTTGGTTTTCGGCAACCGCTTCGTTGAAGGAAGTTTTGGTCATTTCCCATTCCTGGGAGGACCTGACCGCACCACATGCGGCGATGTGGCTTTGGGCAGCCGCGGTGTAGCTCTCAGCGAGATCTTGCGCGTGCCCGGCCACTCCCTGCGCCCACACTTGCGCCCTGGCCAGACGCGCCAGCATCGGCCCGTGCGCTTCGGAGGTGCCCGACGCGGTCAACAGTGCTTGCGCTCCAGCGAAATGGGCTGCTGCCTGAGCAGCTTTGCCGGCCAGGGCGCTGCATTGCGCCGCCGCGCTCACCGCGGGGGCGGCTCCGGCGCCGGATTCCAATTGCCGGGCCAGCGATTCGCCGTCGCGGCCACTGATGTCGGGAATGGGGTTGACCGACGGCATGGGCGTCGCGCTGGACCGCCCCGGTCCGCCGCGACGTGAACTGCCGCCATTGCTCACGCCGCCGGCAGCGCCGCCGAGTATGTCGGCCATCGCCGCATCGCCGTGTTCGAAGGATGTTGCGGTGTCATCGGTCGCAGATGCAGCACCCCAGGCCTGCTCGTGCCCTGTGCGCACATGATCAGCCAACCATTTACGGCGGGCGTTGAGGTTGTCCATGATCGTCTGCGAGACTTCGTCGCCGCCGCAGCCTGGGGTTGCCGACTGGGTGGTGTCGATGAGCGCTGTTGCAGCGTCGCGCACCGACTCCGCGACACCCCGCAGAGTGTCGGGGTTGACGTCGAGCATCGGTCAGCCCCTGCGATTACACGGTGTCGAAAGCGATGCCACGCAGGCCGTCGGCGGCATCGGCGTCTCCACTGATGTAGCTTGCCGCGTGTTCACTGAATCGTTGCGCATAGCTGGTGAACGCTGCGGCCTTGGCGTTGACTTTCGCTTCTCGCGGCGCCAAACCGGTGAGGATTCCCACTGCCACCGGATATCCCATCACGCCGTGGGTGGCGATGATGCGGCTGATTTCCTCGGCAGCGCGGGGGCTGATCACCGCAGCCGCTGCCGCCAGCTGGGTGTATTCCTCGGCGGCGCCTGCCAGATCGGCGGGATTAACGTTGAGATGTGCCATCGGGGCCTCGCTCTCTTGACGGTGTGACCGAGACAGTCACGCTTGGGGTAGTGAGTCGTAGCGGCTGGCGAATGCCGCCTGGGCGCAGGCGACAAATAATTCACTGAAGCCGTCGACACCTAGTGGACGCATCCGCTGCGAATCGACGTCGACGTCGACGATTTCCCCGGTGCGTAGCACCGACACCGACAGCGCCTCAGGATCGGTGCTCGCAGTGGTGATCACGTCGTCATCGTCGTCGACAAACTGGCTGAGGATGATTTGGTGCATGTCTTATTCCGCCCTTCCGATGAGTTCATGAACGACCGGATCACGGTCGCAGACAGGCACTTTGGCAAGGTAGTGCGCGCGTAGTTCACGGAACCTGACGTGGTTGCCGCTCTCACCGGCTGACCGCAGCGCAACGGCGAGCAGATCTTGACGCAGGGCGTCGTACCACAGCCCTTTGCTGGCAACTTCCAGTGCCGCGCTGTAGTTCCGGGCTTGGTAGAAACGTTGCGCCAGCTCAGCGGCCGCCTCGGGGACTCTGCTCCGCAATTGGTCACGTAGTGACGCAGCCCAGATCCAGTCGTGGTCGCCGATCCCGCCTAACGGCGGCCCGGTGACGAGTTCCATTGCGGCGACGAGATGTTCGGTTTCTGACCGGGCGGGGATCAAGTCGACGAGCCGATCGAATTCCATCCAATCCGAGCGCACCTCTTTAAGGAGATGGTAGTAGCCCTCGCGGTCAGCGCGGGGGAACGCGTCGCTGCCGCCGGGATGTATCGGCCCCAGTCGCCGACGCAGCATGGACAGTTGCTGGGTGACTGTTCTTGTTTCAGCGGCCCCACCGCAGACGTCGTCGACGATGTCGCCGATCTTCACCGAGCCCTGATCTTGCAGATACACCGTCAGCTCGCGTAGCCGCGCCTCGCGGGGCAGTTCTCCGGGGCTGTGTGGGGGGCACAGGGTTACCGGGCCCAGGATGCGGTTCCAGATCACCGCGACCCGTGGCGAACTCCCCGCCGCTGACCTGCCGGGGTTTGAGGCTGCGGGAGGCTGCTCGGCCGGCAGGTCTGGCGCGGCGGGCACCGATGACGCCCGATCGATATCACCGGGCCCGGCTTCCACGGCGGAATCGTCGACAGCCGCCTCGCCGCCTGCCTCTATGACGGTGTCGTCGACGGCGCTTGCTTCAGCCGTGAACACGCTGGGCGGCTCAAGGGATCGCGTATCGATGTGCAGGTCATCAGAGGGCGGTGGACTCATCGATGCCAGCTCTGACCACTGCGGCGGCGGCCCGTTGTCGGCGGCCTCACCGTCAACGGGATCGTCGGTGTCAACGGGATCGTCATCCTTGTCGTAGCCGAGGTCGACGTCGTCGACAGGCGTCGGCTTGGTGAACGCCGCGACGGGCGTCGGCGAGGGCTTTGTCAGCAGTTCGCGGCACATGTCGATGACATCACCGTTGGGAATGATCAGCGTGGCGCTGACCGTGCTGCGACCGTTGCTGAGTTCGCCGCGCTGATCGGCCCCACAGTTCACCACCCACGTCGTCGTGACGGCAGCGTCGGCGCCCAGGTCGATCAGGATACGGCTGGAAGCCGACGACACGATTTGCGCGCGGTCGGCGTAGCTGACGTCGGGCCCGCAGATCAGCACATCGACATCGGGGACCTTGCCGGCGGTCACCGACCGAACCCAATGGGTCGTGGGACCCGGCCAGATGTCATCGGTGATGCCCACGGTCGTTGCGGGATGGGTGGCGATCAGCTCGAACACCCATCGCGTCACCAACCGGCGCGCGATGTCGGGATCTCCGCAAATCCTGATGCGGGAGAACGCCCCCAGGTTGAGCACGACCAGCGCATCGGTGTCCTCTTGGACTCCCAGCACCACCAGATAGACCGGGTGATGGGGATCGGGCGGGCTGCCGGAATCGACATCACCCCAGTCCAGACGCGCCTCGCCGCCGGCGGGCTGCCAGGGTGTCGGCAGCGGCGAGGCAAGGGGTTTTTGAAATGCCACGCTCAAGTGCCCACGCGACACCGTGACCGCCCCAACCGGTCCCGGCGCCGGGGTGAGCTCATGCAGTGTCTCCAACCGCCGCGCGACCTCGACCGCGCGTCCCTGCCCATACCACCAAGAGGTGACAGCGGTGTTGACGACCGGCGCGGACATGACAGCCATGGCAGTGGTTTCGGTCGTTACCCTGCCGCCGGGTCGGCGGGCACCGAGGTGTTATCGCCGGTGGCGAAGGCCGACAGGTCGGTGCTGGTGGCGCCGGTGGTTTTCGCCTCCGAGTTTCCACCGTTGTTCTGCGCACCACCGCCGGCGGCCGGCTCACCGCTACCTGCGGGTTCACCAGAGGTGTTGCCCACAGTGCTGGCACCAGTCGATGGGGTAGAGGCGAACGGGTCGGCCGAGGTGCCCGCTGAAGCCCCCGTGGTGTTGCCGGCCGCGGCACCGATGGGTGTGCTGGCGAAAGGGTCAGCCGCAGCAGGTGCGGCTCCGTTTGCTCCAGCGGTCATGGCGTAAGGGTCAGACCCGTAGGGGCTCATACCGCCGCCCATGCCGCCCATGCCCTCGGGGCTCATCATGCTGCCCAGTCCGCCCATTCCGCCACCCCCGAGCAGCGAGGAAAGAATGTCCATCAGGCCGCCCCCGCTACCTGATCCCATGCCTCCGGAGTCGTCATCATCGTCGTGGTGATGGTGATGGTGGCCGTCATCATCGTCGCTGCTGTCGTTGTCGCTACCACCGGTCGCGGCCTGCGCCCCGTTGGCTTGCTCGCTGGCCGACGTGTCGGCCACGGTGCCTGAACTCTGTGATTGGTATTTCTGGATGATCGCCAGGATCGACGCCTTACCGGCGGGGCTGTTGGGGTCGGGCACGGCGGCGATCTCAGCGGCTTCGGCGTCGGCGTTGCCGGCGACAGCGTTGCCGCCGTCGACGTTGTTTTGGGCGCTGCCATCGGCCGCGATGCCGCCACGGCCGGCCGCGCCGCCGAACCCATCCAAAGGAAGGTGGTCCCACCCGGTCTCCTGGGCGAAGGGGCCCATCACATTCGTGGAGAAGTCCAGCCTCATCACCCCGTCACGGACGCTGGTGGCCTGCTTGCCGACCGAGCGGCTGTAAGTGCCCAAGTCCCGCAGCCCGTCGCCGCCGGCCGGGTTATGCCCGAACAAGCCGTGATAGCGGCGGTGCTGTTCCTGGGATTCGATGATCAGGTCGTCAATACCACCGCCCATTAGTGCTGCCCTCCATCTGTACCTGCGCCGACCCCCGCCAACACGTCCGTCCTGGCGTCGCCTCCATCTCCACCAGTGTCCGCCGCAGGCTCGGGTTCACTCACGGCATCAACGCCGGCCCTATCTGTGATGCCGCCCTCGTCGTCACTCGTGGCGCCTCGACCTGCCTTGGCGCTTGAATCCTCGGATGCGGGC
Source organism: Mycobacterium sp. HUMS_12744610 (assembly GCF_041206865.1). Taxonomy (NCBI): domain Bacteria; kingdom Bacillati; phylum Actinomycetota; class Actinomycetes; order Mycobacteriales; family Mycobacteriaceae; genus Mycobacterium; species Mycobacterium servetii. The sequence goes on along the minus strand of NZ_JBGEDP010000003.1, from coordinate 95,327 downwards.
AGCGTCACCGTCTTAGTTGTCTTGCGGTAGCCCAGTTGATCTAGTTGTTCACTGGTCGCCGCGCCGTTCTTGATCGCCGCCGCCCGAGCCTGCTCATAGCGCTCACGCTGCGCAGCAGCCGCCGTCAACGCCGCCGTCAACGCCTCGAATGTGTCACCGACATCGCCGACAAGCCGCGTCTTGTCGCGGATCAAGTCCGCGTACGCCCGTTCGGCAGCGGCACGACCGGATCGCTTCTTGGGCATTCAAGTCCTCCTGTAATTGTCGGTCGACACATCCCCCACAACCATCGCACGATGCGCGGACAGTTGACCCACCGTGCACAGTCCGGGGCCGCGCTCAGCACAGACTTCGGCGGCTGTGTGCGGCCGGCCAACAGAGCCGGCCAACGCGCCCCCCATCGCCGCGCCTCCCCTCGATCACTGGATCAGTTCATGTGCAGTTTGCGGACCTGCATCTGCTCATAGGGATCGACCTCGATGTCGCTGGCAGCCTGCGTGTCCTCAAGATCCCGGTACGGGATGATCAGCCGGTCTTCACCGTCTTCATCGTCGCTGCGATACGGCTCAGCGTGAACGTATCGCCACTCACCAGCACCGTCAACGGAAACGTCCACTAAATCGCCGAATTCGACGTCGTGTGCAGCGACCGGAACCGCCGGCCCGTATTCCTCCTCAGGGTCGGGCATGTAGTCGTCATCGAACCCGTCCACCGGCCCGGCGAACGTTGGCGGCACCGCCTGTCCATCGCTGGTTCGCGGACCACCGCTCAGCCCCAGCGGCGCCCATGCCGCAGCCACTTCGCCGGGGTCGGTCTCGTCGTGGTCGTCGTCCATGGTGGGCCTGCGCACCCCCGAGGACGGCGGCACATAGTCGTCACTGAGTGAATCCAGTTCAGGATGTTTGGACGCCAGCACAATCGGCGAATTCCGGATCACCGCAAACGACATCTCCGCTTTCTGATCCGGGTCTTCGGGGTCGTAATTACGCAGCGCACTGTCGACAACCCGCCGCGGCCAGAAACTGTCCACCCGCCCCAACCTGTCCAGGACGGCCCGCTCATGATCGGATAGCTCGGCGCGCTGCTCAGGTGTGGCCGGCACCTTCGGCGTGTAGAAGGCCTGTATCTCCCGAAACGTCCCATCCGGCAATTGCACCGTGCCGCGCCCCTTGATACCCGGCTGAACCCGCGTCCCAGCGACCGGATCGTTGAACATCTGTTTTGCGTCTGACTTCGCGATAGAGATCGGTGTGTCGATCAGACGACATCCGACGGGTTCTCCGAGCTCTCTTGGAGGATCTGATCATGTCCGAAGCAAACTCTGGTGGCGACCGCTCGCACCGTCGCCCGACGGTTCTTGAGCCCGTCGCAGAAGTACGAGATATGGCTGCAGCTGGTACGCCAGGAGGTGACGATCGCCGAGGCCGCCGCCAACCATCAGGTGGATCGCACGACGATCATGCGCGTCCGCACGATCGCCAAGGAAGGTGCGCTGGCCGCGCTGGCGGCAGCCAAGCCAGGCGCGGCGGCCCGCCAACGCGACTACGAACTCGATGCCGCCAAGGCCGAGAACGCGCGGCTGTCCGAGGCACTCAAGGAGATGGCCGTGCGGCTGACGTTGGTCGAGGGAAAAGGGCGCTGGGGCTAAGTGGCCGAGTCCCACACCGTGTCGACGTGGCCACCAAGACGGCGCTGTTGGGCTTGCTCGACCAGGCGGTCGATGAAGGTTGGACACTGCGCCAGGCATGCCATGCGTTGGAGCTCGGCGAGCTGCGGGCACATCGCTGGATCGCTCGCCGAGCGATCGGCCAGCTGGTCGACAAGATCCCTGGTGGGTCGCCCATGCATGGGCTGCTCGACGAAGAAGTCAGCGAGATCTTGGCGTTGTTCGACCAGTGGGGCGAGACCGACCGCTCGCACCGCAAGCTTGCTCACCGCGGCTCTTATCTGGGCCGGGTATGGGTGTCACCGTCGAGTGTTCGTCGGGTCCTGTTCTTGGCGGACAAGCACTTTCGACCACTTCCCAAGCCTGGACGTTCTCAACGCAAGCCCTTCCCGGATTGGGTGGACTACAAGCCGAACTCGATCTGGATTTACGATACGACGCACTTCACCAGGGCGGGGATGGCAGTGTTGATCATTCAGGATTTGGTCTCGCGCAAGTGGATCACCGAGGTCGTCTCCGCTGAGGAAACCTCCACCCAGGTCGAGATCGGGTTCACCGACGCGCTCGACATCGAGGGACTCCTGCAGGCCGTTGAGCGACGCGCCGACGGCCTGGTCGATATCGGCATCGACGACCAGGCCCGGCCGATCCTGCTCGCGGTGTCCGATAACGGTCCCCAGATGACGTCGGGCTCGACGCGGGAGTTCATGGCCATGTCTGCGATCGCCCAGCACTTCGGACGCCCCGGAACGCCGACCGATCAAGCCTGGATCGAGAGTTTCAACGGGCACCTCAAGGCCGAGTTCCCGCACCTGCTCGCGATCGAGGACCCCGCCACCCTGCGCGCCGAACTTGCCGTCACCCGCCAATTCTGGAACGGAGTCCGGTTGCACGCCGGCATCGGCTATGTCACGCCCAACGACGAACACGAAGGACGAGGGGAGGCCATCCGCAAAGCACGCCAAGCCGGGCTCGAATCCGCCCGCAACCGCCGACTTGCCTGGCACCGCCAGCAAAGGCACACTCAACCCATACAGGATCCCGACGATGTTGTCTGATCAAACGCGAATGTCTATCGCAAAGTCAGAAACACCTCACATCATGATCGCGGCGTCTTTGGACCGCAGCCGACCCAACGCCACCCGCAACGCGGTGTTGTCACGAGCCTCACCAGCAATGAACATCGTGTCCGGCCGCTGGATACCGATCGCCATGTGGATACCGACCGCGCGCGCCGTGCGCAGGATGATCCCGACGTCCCTGGTGGTGGGCGGCACACCCTTTCCGCCGAATTCCTTGAAGAAGTCCGCCAGCGCCACGACCAAGTTGGAGAACTCGTCGGTGATGACCACGATCGGGTCGAAATCGTCGGCCTTGTTCGGATTGATCTTCACCTGCGAAAGCCGCTCGAGCATCGTGTCCGCGATGAACCTCAGCGCCGCAGCGTGCCCGACCATGCCGTCTTCGTCGGTGCCGGCGGTCACCAGCGAGGTGTTGGGCCAGTTCCGCATTCCGGGGGAGTCGAAACCTTTCGGGTCGATCCACACCACATTGATACCGCGGGCCGCGCACTGGGTGGCCACGGTCATCAGCAACGACGTCTTGCCGACCGAGGTAGGCCCGGCGACCAGCAGATGCGGCGACTGCCTGAAATCCCACTCGATGTAGTTCTCATAGGCGTCGATCGCGAACGGGATCCGCGCGGTCTTATAGATGGCACGCAGCGTGGCTTTGGTGACGACCGGGAAGTCCAGCGGCGGATCGACCAGCGTGGGAAGTCCGGGGCAGCGTTTGAACTGTGCGCGCCGCGAGGGGATCGACCACTGCACATCCCAGGACCCTTTGAGCGCCTGGGTGACGGCCGCTTCGATCATCCCTTGCCGGTATTTGGTGCCGACTTTCTGGCTGTAAGCGAACGCAACGGTGAATTCACGGATCCTGGCGGCGAGTTTGTCGTTGTCGGTGTACGCCGCCTTGTCCTGCTCCTCGGCGTCGCGCGAGCCGTCGTCGATGATGGTGCCGTCCCGGTCGACGATGTTGCCGTCACCGTCGATGATGACCGTGGGCTCATCGACGGTGACGGACACGATGCTGGCGGTGGCGTCAAACCAATTGGCCACCAGCGGTTCAAGTACCGCGTGGGCGGTAAGTTCGGGGTCTTGGTCGCAGACCTCGACCTGCGTGGCCAGCAGCATCCGGGTCAACGGCTGATGGTCCACCACGTAGTTGCGGCCCGTGACCTGCTCGAGCACCTCGGCGATCTCGCGCAGTACGTCGTCGCCCATGTGTCGGGGATGCTGCCCGTAGAGCAGCTTCACCACTTTGGGGAACGGCACCGCTTTGGGCGGGTAGCTGCACCGCACCGCTTGGACCCGGCCCGCACGCACATCGGTCCACCCCAGGGCCGGCGACGCCAGAAATGTCACCCGGTTGATCTGCCGGTTGATCTGTCCGCGGGCCCTCGCCCAACTGACGAGTTGCCCCCAGCCCCAACCCAATACCGCGAAGACGGCCAACAACACCGCCCCGCCGGCCGCGGTGCTGGCCGCCGGCCCCACCCAGCGCAACAGCCCGCCACCTGCGGCCAGAACCACCGCCGCCCCGGCCAAGATCACCGGACCGACCGGATATGTTTGCCCTACCCATTCCTGCCCGGGCTTGACGTGTCCCAGATGCCCGGCGCGGGCCCGGTGGTTTCCCCACGCCGCCGCACCCCACCACAGACCTGCGGCAGCAGCGATCGCCAGTGGCGCGGCCACGAACAGGATCCACACCCATCCGACGCCCACGCCGGCGATCACATACACCGGGTCCGCCGAGGGCGGCAGCAGATAGTCGCGTAGCGGCGACGGCTGATACAGCAGCTGTCCGACCAGCGGCCACACCCGCGTGTATCCGATCAGCACCGCCACACCTAGCGCGGACAGGATCACCCACTGCCAGCTCTGGGCGGCCTCCTTCTGTTCAGCCGGGCTTTCACCAGCAATGTAGGGCCGTGTCAGTTCGGCATTCGGGGTGGCATACGCGCGGCCGGCTGTCGCCGCTGACGACGGCTTGCTCTCACCCTTGCCGCCCTTGGTTTTGCTGGCGGCGATCATTGGGCACCTACGCCCGGGATCGTGCTGCCGGCGGTGCCGCCGAGTGCCGGATCACCAGCAGCGGATCCGCCCGCGCTGTCGAGAGGTAGGACGTTGATGACTTTCCATCCCTCTGTGCCCATCTCGACGCGGACCTCGACACGGGTGGAGTCGCTGTAGGTGATGTCGAATGCCATCGTTCCGGGCATTTGGTTGAGCGGGCCGGTCACCGCCTGCACCGTCGCCTGTGGGACGTTGCGAAGGTCGGTGAGCCGGTACTGCTCCTGCAGTTGCGCCGACAGATCCGGCGCCAGGCGTGCATACCAGTCCTGCGCGCTGGCGCCGGGGGAGGCGAAGTTGGTGGCGAATCGCTGCGCGGTCGCCCGGGCGGATTCCACTGAGGAATCCACCACAGGGGTTGGCCCCAGGCCTGGCTCGTTGGCGAACGCGCCAGGGTCGCCGCCTTGGTCGCCGCCGCCGGGCGGGGCCGCACCGCTGGGCGCCGCGCTACTCGGAGTCGAGCTGCTCGAGCTGGCATCGTGGCCTGCCCCGGCATGGTCGTGGTGTTGCCACGCCAGCCCGCCCAGCGCGATCACCCCGATCACCAGCACCCACCGGGCGCGAGCCGGTACCCGCCGCACCTGACCGCGAATCCGCCACCACAGCAACGGTATCCGGCGCATCATCGCTGCCACCCTTGGCTGGCGCCGATCGTGCAGACACAAATCCCGTTCTTGAAGAAGCCTGTGTCCACCGCCGTGTAGGTTAGGCCACCCATGAGCGCGGCGATCACCGCGAGCGTCGTGAGCTGCCGCGCACACAACGCCCACCATGCGGCAGTCACCCGTCCGGGCCGCACCTCCACCGGCGCCGAGGCAGGGCAGCCGTCCGCCATCGCGCCCGCGGGCCCGCTCCGGTGCACCAGGGCCGTGGTGGTCCCCAGTCCAGCCCACACGCACACCGCTGCGACACCGAGCACCGCGCCGATCCACAGCTGCGTTTGCGCGGTCACCTCAGCCCAGGGCCGAATGACCTCGGTTACGTGCCACATCGTGACTCACTTCCTTTCAGTTGCTACAGGACTCGTTTGATCGCCATGTAATGCGTGGGGAACGGCGACAGCTTGACGGGGATCCCGAAATCGAGGGCTTCGACCACGGTGGACGGGTTGACCACCATCTGGACGTGACCTGGGCCGATAATCCCGGTGGAGGGGTTGGCTTCGGGGTTGGAGAACACCAAATCACCGGGCTGGACAGCGTTTCTGGGCACCAGCCGCCCAGCGTGGGCCATGTCCCAGGTGACCCGCGGTAGCACGATCCGATGCCCGGATGCCTGATAGATGGCGAATCGCACCAGTCCCGAGCAGTCAAACCCGCCGCCGGTCGGCCCATCTAGTGACCCTCCGCCCCACACATAGGGCAACCCGATCTGATGTTCGGCGTAGCGGACGGCAGCCACCCCAGCTGCGGTGCCAGCACGCGGTTCGGCGGTAGGCGTCTGCACGGAATTGGGATCCACCAGCACCCCGCACACGTCGCGTCCGTGGTCGTCACGGGCGGCCTCCGGCGGTGCGCTGCCCCCGGAGGTGGCCAGGACCTCGTGGACGTGCTGGCGGTAAAACACGGTCGCGGGCGCGATGAAGGCGGCGTAGGCGTCCGGGAACGCCGAGCCCTGCACCGCTTGGGCGGCCTGGGTGGGTGCCATCGCTTGCCACCCACCGACCTTCAGAAGCTTCTCGAAGAATTTCCGGGCGGCCACCCCTGGTGTCATCAGGTCTTTGATCGGCCCCCACCACGGCTGCTGCTGGAAGATGCCGACAGATAGGTGATCCTGGCCGGTACCTTCGTGGGGAATCGACATCGATTCGGGCACATGGGGATTGGCTTTGTTGTTGAGCCCGGATTCCTCCAGGGCGGTCGCCAAACCGATGACAATCCCTTTTTCCGGGATCTTCATTTGGATCCCGGTGGCGATGACCGCTTTGCCGTTGTTGACCGGGCCCGCACCGAACGACACCCCGGGGTCTGCGCTCACTCCCTGCGACTGCAGCTGCTTTTGGCACTGCGGTGTGACCATGGCATCGACCTGCGGGGCCCCGCCGCCGGCAATGACCACGACGAACACCAGCACGGCAGTGAACGCGATCGGCGCCAGCGCTGCAGCGACGGCGAACAGCTTTCCCCGGTGCTGCCACAGCTTGCGGGCCGCAGCGACCCATGTCGTCGGTTCCATCAGATGCCGCTCGTTAGGCAGCTTCAGACATCGAATGCCGCCCGCCGCCGTCCCCGGATGGGCCTGGGCCTCCACCGTTTCTGCGGCGCTGAGAGATCCGGATCGCTTCAGAAAGGCGGTCGTTTATTTTCGCGGAGGCGCCCGGGCTCCAGGACGGCGGCGCGGCCTGCGCCGACGTCGATCCGCTGGGCGAGCCCCCACCAGAAGGCGACCCGGCCGACTGCTGGCTCCCGCTGCCGCCGGCGCTGCTGTCAGCACTGTCAGTGGCGCTGACCGATACCGCCCCGTCTCGCTGGATGTTGACCACCGCGTCGGGCTGCAACGCTCCGGCATCGATGCGGACCGGGTCACGCCCTTGAGCGCCGCCGCTTTGGCCTTTGCGATGGGGTAACGCATTTCTGACCTGTGACAGGTCAGCGGCCTTGCTTAACCAGCCCTGCCCGCCCGAACTCAGCCGCCCGCCACCGAGTTTGGCGGCTGCCTTATCGCGCTGGTGGTCAAACATTCGCCGCAGCGGCCCAAAGAACGCGAACCCGAACGCCACCACCAGCGCGGTCAAAAACAGCGCCTCGAAGGCGTTGGCCGTGGATTTGAACACCTCGTCGAGCACCACGTTGTAGCCACCGAAACCCGCGGTGTAGATGATCATCGCGAGGTAGGCCATCGCACAGTCCAGGACGGTTTTCCACGCGAAGGTCTGCGGCCCGCCCGGGATCACACCGACCGCAAACGCCGGTGTAGCTACCGCCGCGAACAGCATGGCCTGCACCGCCGAGCGCACCACGTGCCACACGAAGTAGCAGGCGAACAAGATCAGCCCCAAACCGAGCAAGCTGACCATGAGCAGGCCACCCAGAATGGCGGTCGGGTACCGCATCGCCTTGCGATGCATTCCGTCGCCTTTCTGGTCATCGCAGTCCTTCATGTCGTCTTTGAGCGCGTCGCCGTGACCGTTGTTGATTCCGTTGGTCCACGCCTTTTCGCACTTTTGCGAGATAGAGTCGGCGACCCGCCCGAAATTGATCATCTGAGTGGGGGAGCGCAGGAACCGATCCGCCAGGCGGGCGACGACGCCATCAACGTCGGCGCTGCCGCCCCGGTCACCCATGGCCCCGTCAGACACCGTGGCAGCGATCTGCAAGCCGGTGTCGCGGCCTTTGGCCAACATCCCATCGGGACCGACGAGCTGGCTGAGGGGATGAGCGAAAATGGTTGCCGCGACGCCGATCATCAATAATCCGGTCGCGATGTTGGAGCTGGCTTTGGCGACTTTGCCCGCCAAGACGGCGCAGACCGCGATGATCGCCAGTACCGCAAGTGCCATGGGCGCCAACCCGAATCGGTTCATCGCAGTGTTGATCCCGTCACCGATCCGCTGGAACGGGCCGGTGAACAATGACAGCCAGCGGAATTCGAGGGTGTACTTGATCAGCCATAACGCTGTCGCCACGCAGTTCCGATACTGCTCATACATCACGTAGTCGATCCACGCGAACGCTTTAGCGATGGGATCCATACCGCCCTCGTTGATGGTGATCGTGTACTTCGCGACCGAACCGCCGTGGGAGTCTTTGATGCCCATCCACGAAATGAGCGGATCACCGCCGCCGGTGGAATCTGCTGTCCCGGTCCCGTCATCGGCCCACGCTCGACCGACTCCCCACCACAGGACCGCCAGCACGAATCCACCTACGGCACTGACCAGCCGGTGCCGGCGCACCCAGCCCACCAGCAGCCACGGCGTCCACGCTCGTATCCATCGGCTGTAGCGCCGCAGCTCCTCCTCGCCGGCATCGAGCCGCTCGGCGGGCACCCATGACCGAATCCGGGTCGCGACGATGTGGTGAACTCGCATCGGCTGTTCCTCCGCTCCCGCTCAGGCCGCGTCGGCGTCGACGTAGTCGGGCGGGGTGGTTGTCATCGCCGCGCGCCGCTCCGGCGAGGACGGACCCAGGACCTTGATGCGCCCAATTCCGCCGTGGGCGTCCTTGAGGTATCCCTCACCCTCACGGCCTGGGATGACCCTGTTGTCGCGACCCTTCGGCGAGGTCCGGGTCATCAGGTCACGCAGGATGTGCTCGTTTTTGTCCGGGTCGATGCCCAGCCAGCCCAGTGAGCGCCGCGCCAGCGACTCGTCACGGTGACGCATCACGATGCGCACCGGAATCAAGTCCAGGGCGGTGCCGGACCCGAAGTGGTAGTCATTGACCGGGTCGTGCGATCCCAGCAGCAACGCGATGTTGTCTTTGCGGCCATCGCGTGCGATCCGCGCTGTCCGGGCCAACCCTGTTGGCGTAGAGGTGATGTGGTAAGCCTCATCCAGTGCAACCGCCGACGGCCGCGACTTGTTGAGCTGAAAGGCCTGCCGCCCCAGCTCCATGGACAACCCGTAGATCGCACGCCCGAACAACTTGCTCGGCCCGAGTTTCTCCCCGCCGGCGACTTCCTCCTGTGTGGGAACTTCGACTCGATTAGTGCGGATGACGATCCCCTCGGCCGTCAAATCCAGCGGATCCAGGTTCGGGTCAAACAGGGCGCTGGCGTATTTGCGGCCCGACCAGTAGCTCAGGTGACGGTGCAGTTCATCCCACCCGGCCGGAAGTCCACGCCCGTCCGGCATCGCCCGCCGATCGATTCCGCATTGCAAGAAGGTCAGCAACTCCGGCAGCGATGTCACATTCCACGTCGGATGTAGGCACTCACCCAACGTCATTCCCATGGGATCGTTGGCCTCGCAGTCGAACAACGGGGTGAGCAGTTCCACCGCGGCGTCCACGCCGAGGTCCGCGGGGAATGTCCGCAGCGGGTCCAGCGTGTATGCGGGCCGCATCAGATCGACCAGCTGCGCGGTGCGCAGCGTCGCCGCCGGCCGCGCATACTCACCGGAGTCGGTGCGGTCGATCGCCAGGAACTGGCCCCGGGCAGCGTCGACCAGGTTGAACAACAGGCTCATGATCAGCCAGGTCTTGCCGGCGCCGAGCTCGCCGGCGACCGCCACAGACGGGGAGGCGTCTTTGACCGCCTCACGCCACCACTCCAGGTGCACCGGCTGATTGCGTTTTCCACTGAGGTTGTAGGCAATGACCGGGCCGGTCGCATCGCCGACATGGTCCGCCGCGCACGGCACACAGCTGGCCGCGTATTCACTGATGGTGTTATGCGAGTAGTCAGAGACCACCCGTAAGTCGTTGCCGCCGGGGTTCATCGCCGCCCACAGCTCACGCTGCCCGCCCAGTGCGGCAACAACCTTGATCCGATTGGAGGCGAACTCCCGGACCAGCGCCAGCGCGCCGCTTTCACACTGCGATCTGCTGGTTGCGCCGACCGCGAAGATCGGGCACAACGACACCTCGACTTCATCGTCGTTGGTTTCCAGCAGACCGTTGTATTCGCCGAGCAGCTGCACTTGGTCGCTGAGGGTGTCTTGGGCGAAGGAAATCTCGGTGTCGCGTTCATCGACCTGCTCGGAGAGCCGCCGCAAGTTCTTGGTGTTGCGCGCGATGGCCCGTTCCCGAGGGATCCGGTTGATCCGCACTGCCCAGTCGACGTCGAAGCCCGTAATCCGGTCGGCAATAGTGAAGAACTCCGATCCGGGAAACTCGAGACCTTCTAGCGGAAGCGATTCGATCGCCAACAGCGACTGCCAGGACGTCGGCGCACCGAGGCGCCCGGGCTGGGTGATCTTCACCAACGGCGCGAACGAACTCGGACGCCACTTGCTGACCTCGCCGCGCCGCTCACCCTCATCAAATTCAGCGGCCGCGAAGGCCCCCGCCGGCGAAGCCACATTCGACGTGATCGGCGACGGGAAGATCTCTGCCATCGCGCCACGCGACAGCGCCCGGTTCCACAGCCACACCATTTGGGCGGCGGTCAACGGCTCAGGAACAAACACCGGAGGAATCCGGGAGACGATCGCCGCCGCCCGTTCGGCGGCTGTGATCATCTCCGCACGGTCACGCGCCCGTGACCGCCGCGACGCACCAGACCAGTCGGTGACGACGTCGGGCTCAACTACCGGGAATGACAGCGTCAGGATGCGTTCGGTGGCGCGTATCCCGTTGGTGAAGTACTCCAGTTTGCCTTCGCACTCTTCGCGCCAGCTCGGGTTTCGCTCGTCGGTGCCTTCCAGCGCATTGGCCATGATCACGTCGGGATCCATGGCCGCGACGAATCCGGCGAGGACCGTGTTGTTCGGCACAGTACGGAACAGGTTTCGGTGATGGTTGAGGGCCGCTTTCTTCAGCGTCAGGCCGGTGTAGCCGTACGGCAGACCCGCGAGCCGATAGCAGGCCCAGATCGATCCGTCCCGCATCCGCCGCAGATTCCCCATCACCGACACGGTCGGTTGAAGGTTTTCGTCGAGCTTGCTTGCCATCGTGGTGTGCTCCTAACTCACCCGAAAAGATCGGCTACGGGACTGGGCTGCTGATCGAACATTCCGGCCAACCGGCCCTGCGGCGGCGGGGGAGAGGAAACGTAACGTAGTTGCGCCGGCGCGTCGGCGTCGTCAGTGAGCGCGTCTAAGAACTCGATTTCTGGGCGCACCACCGACGTGGTCGCCGCCGAAGTGATGCGGTCGTCGATGCTCAGGCTGCGAGGCGCGGTGTACAGCCGCCAAATCCGATGTATCCGGGTCTGAAAACGCACCGGCGAGTAGGGCATCCGGCGCATCACCGCCACCCCTACCGACGTCACCGCGATCCCGACGACACCGGTGGCAATGGGGTGACCCAGGCGCGGCAACGCCATCAGCGTCCCCAGAATCCCTCCCACCACCGCGATCAGTTCGGGGATGGGGTAGGGCCCCCCGGGTAGCCGCCACCGGCCGTCGAATTTCGCGATGACAATCCGGACTCGCGACGCCCGCGTGTACCACTTGACGATCACGATGAATGACCCGCCCGCTTATCTGTAGCCGACTTGGGTCAGCCCGCTGACGGTCTGCGTCGACACGATTCCCAGCGCCGGGAGGGAACTCACGACTCCCATCAACACGACGCCGATGGCCGCGGCCTTGAGCGCCTTGGTCTTGTCGTGACCGATGAAGAAGTAGCAGGCGGACACCAGCGCGGTACCCCCCATCAAGAGGAACTCAGCGAACTTGATGCCCTGGGTTTTCAGGTTGGCGCCGATATCCCACAGCGGGGCCGCAAGGGTCGTCACATGCGCCGAGGCCAGCGGTGCGCCACCGCCCATCGCAGTAGCGATCATGGTGATCATTGGAAATTAACTCCCTTCCTGGAGAGCGTTTGGTTTGTCACTCGTGGTCGAGCTGGGCGGCGTCGGTGCCGGCGTTGAACCCTGATCGGGGATGGTGATTTTCGGAGCGTCATTGATGCGGTCGACCTGCCAATGGCCACCGGCCACCGACATCAGCAGCGGGTACTGCATCGGCATTGAGGCGCCGTTGCCCGACAACACCGACACCGATGCGGTGACCTCAATCCCGTCGGCTTTGGGCGGCACGACCTGGGCGACGGCAAGGTCGGAGTTGGCGGTGATCCGCTCAATGGCAACGGACGCGAATTCGGAATGCTCGGCAGCCCTCATGGGCGACCCGGCAGCAATGAACGGGGTGATGTCGGAGTGCCCGATCAGCAATGCGTTCAGGAATCCGCGGACTGTGTTGTAGACGTCAGAACCCGGAACGACCGCCGTTTCGGTGGCAAGCTCAATGGCCGAACCGTCCGGCCTCTCTGAGCGCGTGTGAGGCAGCGTGAACGCGCGGAATAATCCACGTTTGTCTACCGCGATATCGACCTGCAGCGGCACGTAAACCATCGACGCCGAATGCGCCTCTTTGGGAAGCTCGCAATCGACGACCACCGACCATGTCTGAACCTCACCGGTGAACATCCCCGGCAGCGCCGAGGACACACCCGTTGCGTGCCCGCCTGGCGGCAGAGCGGAGCCAGCGTTTCGCTGCGGAACTTCTCCGTTGTAGAAGTGCTTGATCGCGTCGCTGTTGGCGGGGTTGTTCAGGTACGCGTTGAGGTAGCGCACGGCATACGCTTTGACGGCGGTCTCTTGGTCGTCATTCTGCGCCGCCGAGGACTGCCCACTGTGGTGTGTAAAGAGGTAAATCACCACCAGCATGAGCGGGATGTAGGTGACCACGATGAGGCTCATCAGGACCGCCAGAATCCGGGAGCGCATCGCGTCAGCGCGGATCGCGTCATCGCCGCTGAACTTCAACAGCACCGAGTCGATGAGTCGCTGCAAAGAGTGGGTCAGCATGGCAGTCCCACCCGCCGGTCTTGCAGCGCCTGCATCGACCGTGCCGCCGCCGCGCGGTTGTTGAGGATGTGCGCGACGAAAGCGGCCGACTTCGCCTCGTCGAGGGGATCGATTTCGAGCTGATGCCATAGAGCGCGCAGACGGTCGGCGTAGGCACGGACGTCCGCGCCGCTGCGGCGGATCTGCTCACTCATCATCAGCGGGCCCTCCCGTAGGTCGTAGCGATTCGGCAGCTACTAACTACTGGTCAGGGCCCGTTTTCCCGACAGACCGCTTGGTAACGATTTGATAACGCATACGTGCGTATGCGCCGAAGCCCTATTGCCTGATGCGCACCAAGGGGATTACGCTCGGCCGAGTTCTCGCCGCTAGGCGGGGGCGACAGTCGAGCGTCCCCCCTAGCCGAATACTGCAGCGGCAACATACGCGCCTACCGCCTACCGCGTTATTCACCCCGTAGGCACCGCCCACATACGGCCCGTCACCGCGGCGCATCCCATCGCCACCACGCGTAAGCGGCACCGCAGCACCGCATGCTCAACCAATCAAGCCCCGCCAGGCCGACTCACAAGGCCGCCTACCAGCAGCTTGATGCTCGAATCAGCCGGCAGGCCACAAGCTGCAGACACACTCACTGCGCCGGCGAGCACCCCCGGTAATCCACCGCCGTCAGCAATCCCGACAGCGGCGCATATCAATTTGCCGACAACCCCACCGACAACCCCAAATCCTCAGGTCGTCGCTCCATAGCGTGACGTAAATCACTCGCAAACGGGGCCGTCGACAACCCCAGCGACAACCCGTCCGCAAACTCTGCTGACAACCATCACGGATTCCATAAGCGCGTCCCGCCACCGCGACGCCAAGGAATCCGATGAACATCTGGGATCAACTCACCCACCAGGCCTACGACCTGCTCACCCACCCACGCCGCACCGAACTGACCCCCGCCGTCACCCTTGTGCAATCCCTGCACAAGCAACCCCCTACACACCCCGGCGCGATCTGCTCCCACTTCCCGACGGCCACCACCGTCCTACCGACCCTGGCCGGCTACGCCCGTAACGGCGACCGCCACGCACTGCTGATGGCCGCCGTCCTCATGCGCCATGCCTTACGCCGAATCGCCGAATACGCCGACCCTGACGGCTACCACACCAGCGACCAAGACGTGCGCGCCAACTTCACCCTCACGGTGTTTTTCACCCTCATCCGTACCGCCGCTGAACCCCAAACCCTGACCGCCAGATACTGCTACGCCACCACCCTCAAACGCGTCCTTACCGCCCGCCCGCGAACCGGCACACTAAACGCACCCATCCGTGTCGACCCCACCGATCCCGTCCTCGACCACACCGACCACGGCACCGACTACAGTCGCGCCGCGCAGCTGCTCGCCAAGGCCCGCGAAAACGCCGTCATCACCGCCCTCGAACACGAGACGCTGGCCGCTCTCTACCTCCGCGCCGACGTGTACAACCTCGCCGACACCGCCACCGCCCTGGGCGCCAAAACCGGCGCCGTCGAACGCCGCGCCCAACGCGCCATCAACAAACTCGCCCGCTACCAACGCGAAGCGGTGGCCGCATGACCACACCACGCCGCATCGCCTGCGTGCTCCTTCCCCTGATTGCCGCCCTCACTGTCACACTGGCGACACCCCCACACGCGCTCGCCGCAAAAGACTGCCCGGCTATCGATGCCGTAGCGATCCCCGGCACCACCGAAACCAGCCCAGACGCCGATCCGAACCACCCAGTCGGCGTCCTCGGAACGATCCTCGAATCAGTCAGACGTCACATCAAATTAGCCTTGTCGACCTACTACACGCCCTACCCAGCCACCATCATGGGCGGCTCCGACAGCGGCGGCTATCGCGGTTCTAAAGAAGCCGGAATCGACAACACCAACACCCACCTCAAAACCGTCGCCAGCCGCTGCCCGAAAACCCGTTTTCTACTCACCGGCTACAGCCAAGGTGCAGATGCGGCCGGCGATGTCGCCGCCGCCATCGGCAACAACCACGGCGCCATTCCCGCCGACAAACTCCTCGGAGTCGCACTACTCGCAGACCCCTCACAAGCCCCAACAGGACAACCGACAATCGGCCTATCCCACCCCGGGATGGGCTTCGCAGGAGTCCGCACCGGCGGCTTCGGATCCCTCACCCAGCGCAGCGGCATTCTGTCGCTGTGCGCACCCCTTGACTACTACTGCAACCTTCCACAGAACGACCTTGTCATGCGGTTCATCGGACACCTCGGCTCCGCACTCGACTTCACCGACCCCGCCGGTTCCGCGCAAAAGCTCGCCACCATGTTCATGGCCGGACTCATAGCACCCGCCACCGCCGCAATCAGTCAGATACTCAAACTCGTCGCCGACCCCGGCCTAATTCCACACCTCATCCAACGCGGCATCATGTTCGCAAAAGCACTCGCAGAACAACTCTTCTGGCTCGCCGGCCCACAGGTCGCCGCCACCGCCAGCGCACTCATGGACACCGCAACCCAAGTCATCAACCTCATCCGTGACCGCCAATGGACCGCCATACCCGCCCTCATCACATCCATCGCCACCAAAGCCAACGCCGTCGGCACCGCCCTCAACGACATGCAGCGCAAAACCAACACCATCAACACCAGCGGCTTCGCAACCGTCGGCACAGGCCTGGCCACCGCCCACCCAGACTTCGCCAGCCTCACCACCGCAGTCCTCAACGCCATCACCATCGCCACCGGCGGCATCGGCCTGAAATCCACCGGAATCTTCGGCCCCACATTCGCCCAATTCAGCCCCGCCACCGTCATCTCAGCCTTCAAACACTTCGCCGAATTCATCGACGGCAACTACCACTGCAACTACGACACCACACCCCTCGACAGCTCCGGACACACCGGCGTCCAGCTCGTCGAGCGCTACTTCATGGACCAGCTCAACTCGATCGTTTGACGTCCTCCGTTGCAAGTGAGTGATCTTTAGTGGTCACGCGACTTGCACCCCATCTCGGGGTTGTTCGGCAGCCTTACGGCTGCGTCCCTTCCGCGCTTCACGGCCACCTGCCCGGCTTGGCCGGGTCTTACGGTCGGCTCCACGCTTAACGGCGGCCCCAACTGGGCCGACGACGCTAACTGTTGCCTCGTAGCGCGCGAGGGTCACGGCGGCGTTGTCATCGCGTTGGTGGATGACCGAACAGCCGTCGCATTGCCACTTTTCGTCCCAGCCGATGTCTTGAACATGCCGACATTCATGGCAGGTTTTCGACGACGGGAACCAGCGGTCAGCGACCACTAGCTGCGACCCGTACCAGCCTGTCTTGTAGGACAGGTGCCGGCGCGGGGTTCCCAGGGCGGCATCGGAGAGTCCGCGCCGTCGGGCGCGGGCACCCGGCAACCCTTTTTGCCGCAGCATCCCCGCAGCGTCCAAGCCTTCGACAACGATGCGGCCGTGGGTTTTAGCCAATCGTGTTGTCAGGACATGCAGATGGTGGGTGCGGACATCGTTGACCCGGCGGTGCAGCCGGGAAATCTCGGTGGTGCGCTCACGGTAGCGCCGTGAACCTTTCGTGCAGCGCGAGCGGGCACGGCTGGCGTGCCGAAGCTCTTTGAGCGCCGCATCGAGTGGCCGTGGATTCGGCACCTGCTCGAGGAGGGTGCCGTCGGCGTCGGCGACCGTGACCAGGCGGCGCACCCCGACATCGACACCGACCCGTGAACCGGGGTGCGCCACCTTCGGCTGCTGCGGACGCTGCATCAGTACCCGCACGCTCGCATCCAACCGGGTGCCGTTGCGCCGCACGCTGATTGCCAGCACCCGCGCCCGATCCTTGGCGATCAATCGCGCAATGCGGCGGGTGTTCTCCTGCGTACGGACCGTCCCGATCACCGGCAACGTCAGGTGGCGGCGATCCGGTTCGACCCGCATCGCCCCAGTCGTGAACGTGAGGCGGTCCTGGTCGCGGCCCTTGCGCTTGAACCGCGGGAAACCCACCCGCTTGCCCGCACGTGTGCCGGCACGACTCCGCTGCCAGTTCCAGTACGCGTCCACCGCCCCACGAACTCCGTCGGCATAGGCCTCTTTTGAGCATTCCCGCCACCACACCTGCCCGGTGTCGGCGTTGACACACACCTGGTCCTTGACTTGGTTCCACCGGTCGCGCATCACCCGAAACGACGGCGATGTCGGCTTTCAACGTCGCGACGGTCCAGTTGAACGCCTTCCGCCGGGCACCGAAATGCCTTGCCAGCGCGCGAGCCTGATCCTCGGTCGGGTCCAGCGTGAACCGGAACGCCTGCACCGTCCACCCTTCAGGAACCTCGAACCGGGCCATCACGCAGCCTCACAATCGTCCGCGGCAGCAGCCGCGACAGCCCGTCTGGCTCGGTTCTGAGCGGCACGTTTGCCATACAACCGGGCACACATCGAGGTCAGAATCTCTGTCATATCCCGCACCAAGTCGTCATCCACCTCAGCGGTGTCGACGACCACCAACTCTCGACCCTGTGCGGCCAGCGCCGCCTGAACATACTCCGAGCCGAACCGGCAGAATCGGTCTCGGTGTTCCACCACAATCCGCTGCACTGATGAGTCGCGCAACAGTGCCAGGAACTTACGGCGGTGTCCGTTCAGCGCCGACCCGACCTCGGTCACGACTTTGTCGACCGGGATCTGCCGGGTAGTGGCCCACGCGGTTACCCGCGCCACCTGCCGATCCAGATCCGCTTTTTGATCAGCCGACGACACCCGCGCATACACCGCCGTCCGGCGATCCACGCCTGCATCCGTGGTCGGCTCATCAACCAGGATCAATCGGCCCACCTTCATCGCCGGAACCGGCAACAGCGCGCCAGAGAGCCCCGGTCTGATCCTGGAGGAGATCCGGCCGGGGCCTCCGGGGGCGCCCGTGCGGCCAGGCATCTGGCCTGTCCGTACGACCGCTAGCAAGAATAATTAACTTCGCGCGCAGCCGACACCTCGGGTCGTCTGGGAGCTGGAATGATGCTCTTGTCGCGCCAGGATTTGTCTGTCCGTCTTTTGCGTCACAATGGCCCACATGCACCTCAACAAGGTGGCATCGCAACCTCGAACACGCGGGCGTCTTCACCGGCCCGCACTGCCACCCTGCCGCGATGCCGCAACCCGCTTCGGAGGTCAACCATGCTTCGCACCCTGATCATCGCCGCGGTCTTCACGGCGATCGCCATCCACCTAGGCGCACCCCTCGACATCGCGGCCGCCTGGATCTTTGTCGGCACCTTCACCGCGCGGTTCACCACACCCCTGATACGCCGCATCATCCGCCGGCGCCGACGTCGCCGCCCCATAGCGCAACGCCCCGCACCAACGATGCTCACGCAGATCAATCACTACCACTACTACGCCCCCACAGCGCCTCCCGTAGCGCACACTGTCACCCCGGGCCAGCGTGCGCTACCTGAATTCAGCGAGCAACAAATCGCCCACAACCGTATCTTCGACTCCCAGTGAAACATGTTGTCCACCAGGAACACACTTGCCATGACGGTGTTGGCCAGCTCGCTTCGAGAGCGGCCTTAATGAGCGCCACGACCGACACGACTGAAGACGCACAGCCGCAGACCAATCACGGCTGGGACAACCGGCGCACCATCCTGGCCGCCCTGGCACCGCGGCCCAGCTCCAGGCCCGCGCGCCGCGCAATATCCCCTGACGAACCCGCCGCCGGGATCGACAAGCCCGCGACTCCAGGGGTCGTCTCCCGTTGCTTTCGGGGCTCTGGCCGTGCGGCCCGCTGGGTTGTCGACCGAGTCAACAAACGGATTCCGCCGCACCACCGCGTCCGCACTGCCCTGATCACCGTTGCCGTCCTGATTGCTCTCTTGGCCGCGCTCGGCGTCGTCCGCAGGCTCGCCACCGACAACAACACCGGATCAGCCGTAGCCACGCCGCAACATGGCCCCCCGCCGACGTCTCAGCCAGCATCCGCGCCAGTGCCCGCAGAAACCATCCTCACGGGCATCACGGCCAGCGACCAGTGCCCCAAAGACCACGGACAGCAGTATTCGCCGATCGCTAACGCCTTCGACAACGACACCAACACCGCCTGGATCTGCACTCGCGCCAAAAACAGTGACGGACAACATATTCTCGTCGACTTCGGCCGCGAGGTAACCCTCACTCAGTGCCGCATCGACCCCGGCTTCGACGCGCGTATTCCCGACACGCCCGACGGCGTCGACCAGTGGACCAAACACCGCATCGGCATGACGTTCACCATCTACTATCCGAAAGAGCTCAACCGAAAGCCCGACGTCATCAACACCTACGGCAAGCGCGGGTACAGCTTCATCCCCGGCGGCATCCCCAATCCACCTAAGCTCAGCAAACTACTGATCATTGTCACCAAAACCATCGATCCGCCCCAGTCTGCTACTGACACAGCGCAAACCAGCGATTCATCACCAGCTAACGACGTCACCACGGTCGCTATCAGCGAAATCCAGTTCCTGGGCTTCAGCAGCTAACGCCAGCTCCATAGTCAGTCCCACAGATCAACGCCCGTTCCTTCGATGTGGCGAGTGTTGCGGGTGGCCACCGTTGCGCGTCGGGATGCGGCGATGCCGGCGATCTGCACATCACGAATTTCCATCGGCTGCCCAGCTCGTTGTTGAGTGGCGGCGATGGCCCCGGCGGCGAGCGCCGCCGTCAGGTCGAAGGATTGGACACGACCATCAAGATCTTCGTAGAGGAGTTGAGAGAAGGTTTCGCCGAGACGCTTGCGTCGGCGGCTTGGTGTCAAAAATTCAATGCCAGTGCGTATCTCGAATACTGTGACCGATGTCGTGGATCTCAAATTGATGCACGGTGCATCGCATACGGGTCACAATTTGTCGCCACGCCGCCCAAAATCGATGCACGGTGCATCGAAGCCCATCCCAGGTTGTCCTCACACCGTGGAATACTCCGCCACGTGGTCGACTCACCTCTGTGCTGCATTAGTGCCGTTGATGATTCACCGGCTCGCGTCGGTCGCTGCCACATCGCAGTCAATCCACCACGCTTCGCCGATAGCCACGACTGCCACCTCACCAGCCGTGAAGCTGGCGCCCGATGATCATTCACGACGACCTCACCTCATGGACTGTCAGCACCGCCCACCACGAACCCCACACCTGGGTCCCCACCTGGACCACGCCCACCCTTGCCGAACTACGCGAAGACGTCCTCACCGCAGGCTGGGACTGGGAACTCGTCGACACCCCAACAAGCCGCGCCGGCCGCCGCCGAACCAACCGCTCCCAACGGCTCAACCCCCCATTCACGACAAAACCGGGAAACGAAGAAACGGTCGCGCAGCTGCGCGCCATCGCCGCCGACCGCTACCAAAAGTTGCGCACGGCCAGGCATAAGCCACCCCGCCGGACACTGCTCGCCATCGGCCCCAGCTTCAACGGCCACAACCCCGACCTGCTCCAGATCGCCCGACTCGGCCACTCCACCGGCATCCACCTCGCCGTCGCCACCGACCTAGCCGAACCCCACCGCACACCCCAAGAACTCATCGACAACATCCACGGCTACTGGGAATGCTGCACAGTGACCATCCATCCATCCGGGGGAGTCAGCATCCGCCTAAAACGCACACACCCGGTGCGCCGAGAGCGCCTCGACGACACCGTCACCGTCGGCGTCGACAACACCGGCGCCGCCACCCGAATCGATCTCGCCTCCGGGCTCATCGCCGACGTCGACGCCATCCTCGGCCGCTACGGCGACAGCATTTCCGGACCAACGGCCCAGCTGCTGCGACATCGCTTCACTGAAGTGACCTAAACCAGCGAATATATATCGCCATCAGTGCGCCCCGAGGGGACCGGCGGCTTTAGCCGTCGGGGGAATCGGGGCTGGTGACCAGCGTGTGACCGTTCGTTTTGTCGGTGTCGTTTCGTAAGGTGCTCTCATGTCCGAGCGCCGGTTTCGCCGCACCCCGGGTGGGGTGTGCTCGCTCGGTTTGCATCTGGTGTGGTGCCCGAAGTACCGCCGCCGAGTCTTGGGTGGTCGTGTAGCGGCCCGCTGCGGCGAGCTGTTGGTGCAGATCGCCGATGAGCACGGCTGGACTGGCCCTACACGCCCAAGCAGCGTGAAAAGAAGCTGGCGGCTTCAGCCGCCAGAGAAGTCACAGGCAGCGACAACACCTGCCCGCAGCTCCCAAGTGTCCGTTCTCACCGAATCTGGGGGCCATACCAGTGAGTATATATCGCGAGGATTCTCGTATATACTGAGTTTGTGGGAAAGCATCTGATCGACATTGATGAGCAGGCATTGGAGATGGCTCGAGCAGAACTGGGAACGTCGACGATCAAAGAGACGGTGAACGCGGCTCTGCGCCGCGCGACATCGCACCGACTACAGCATGTGACCGCCGCGCTAGACGCACTGGCCGCCGCACCATCCGAAGATCGCGCTGAGGCATGGCGCTGACGTTTCTCATCGACACCAGTGTGATCAAACGACTCGGTCAGCCCAACGTCCGGCAAGCGGTGGAACCCCTCGCGGCTTCGGGCGAAATTGCGAGAGCCCGTATCACCGATCTCGAGGTCGGCTATTCGGCGAGGAATGAGGCCGAGTGGGACCGCTTAATAGCGGCGTTGGACGCATTCGAGCCTTTCGAATCGACCGAATCGCATCATCGTCGCGCGCTTCAGGTGCAACGGCTCCTCGCTCAGCGAAGCCAGCGCGGCCGCAAGATCCCTGACCTACTCATCGCCGCCGCCGGCGAAGAACACGGACTGACCGTCTTGCACTACGACTCAGACTTCGACCTAATCTCCGCAGTGACCGGCCAACCTTGCCAGTGGGTGGTGCCTTCTGGGACCGCCGATTAGAGCCTCCCCGACGGCAACGCCCGTGTAAGTCGATCGGCCGTGTAACCAACCTCCTGGAACACCACAGCTAAGGTACCGAGAAGATTGATTCGCTCGTCGGCGGATGTCGCCTTGCCCCACGGACTCCGGCACGCCTGCTCCAGATCCGATGAGAATATTGCCCCAGGTTCAGCGAGAACGGACACCAAGTACCGTCACAGTGACGAAACCGCAGGGCGGTCGTAATAGGAGTGCGAGAACTACGGCAGCACGCATCGCTGTTCGTTCTCACGGAATCTGGGGCAATATTCTCATCGGATCTGGGGCACCCGCTCCGGTGCCGGCGATCGCCGGAGTTCAGGTACGACGATTGTCCTACCTAAGATCAGAAGCGAGGTAGCGCATATGGCTTACTTCTGGCTCGACATCGACGATGCCCCGTATCCGCACGCCATGCGCGACAACCCCGGCTGCCCGCTCGCGCTCAACACACTTCGCCGCCACGGACACTTTGGGTGGGATCCGAAACCGGATGTCTATCGCCGGTTGTACGCCGATCCGGCCTTTCGGCAGCGCGCCAGTCGCTGTAGCGACCATCGGGGCGATTGGAAGATCGTAATACCCGCTGTCGCTTCCTTGCTGGCGATTACACCAGACGATGCCAGTCTTGAGCAGATCGCTGACCGCGCCAAAGCGTGGCCGGCGATCACGGCGCTAGGCTCCGACGATCGTCATCTGGCACTCGCACTGCTGGACTGGTACAGCCCAATCGAGATCGCCCTACCCTATGAACGTGAACTGATCGCCGGGTCGGGCCAGCATCGAATCTGCTGGGCGCGCATCGCCGATGCCGAACGGGTCCCGGTGTGGTGCAAGCCGTACAACCCTCCGCCGCCCGGCGCTGTGCCTGCCCAGCCGGCCGTACAACAGCCCGTTGACTCGCGGCGGCGGAAAGGTTGGAGGATTGCTCACCGCCACCGCAATGCCAGGTGACTAATTCCATTGCGCGGGAGGATGTTTCGATGGCTCCGCTTTTGTGGAGGCGTGTTCGGCGGCCATTGCGGGGGCCAGGGCTGGCCGGGCGGGGGTCCGGCTGGTGGCAGAGTCATCCGTGATCCTTCTCGCCGCCACAGAGTTGCTGCAGCGTCGCAAGGCTTACTTCAACGGCCGCGTCGTCAGCTGTGGTGATGGTGTGATCGACCAGTTTGGACATGTCTGCCCGCTTAGTGGCGATGTAAGACTTGGCCGCCTCGACGACTTGCTGTGGGTCGCCCGCCGCAACCCTGGACTCGAAGATGTCGAGCACTTTGTCTACCGCTGTTTTTGCATTCGAGCTCAAGGTGTCGATGTTGGGCGTGTTCCAATCCCACCCTTCCGGCAGTGCGGGAATCGTGGCTAAGGCAGCGTCTGCCGCACGCCAGGCCTTACAGGTGGCGGTCGCCTCGGGTGGCTCCATAGCCGGTTGTGCCGTTGTGATTGGCGCGGCAGCGGGGTGGGATTTGTCGCCGCCGGCGATCACAATGGCTGCGGCGATGAGTGCGCCAGCGACGAGGATCGCGGCGATGACGGCGATGGGGAACCACCGTCGGCCTGGCGGCGGCGGAGCGTAGGCAGGATATGGCGGCTGTGGCTGCTGCCATGGATGGGGTGGCGGCGGGCCCTGAAAATCCATTGCCTCATTTTACGGCGGCCATCGAATCGGCCGAACCTCATGTAGGTTGACGCGGCGAAATTCGCACACGAAAGCTGTGCGATATGCGCGATGACGTAAACCGCCGTCGCCATCACAAGATCCATGTATCTGTCGATGGATTGGTTTTGGCGCCGCCACACCTTCGGAGCTACTGATTACAGCGGTACGTACGCTCGGCGCGATCACGTACCCGCAGCGCGGCACCGTGCGTGCGGCGGACATCTTGTTCCCGAGGGTCGAAGCTCAGAAGTAGCCGAACGGGGAGGTGTGTACGACCGGGTTGGGCACGAGGTACTCGTCAACGGACAGCACCAGTGTTTCTGCGGGTGTGGTGATGTCAACGTAGTTGTGGCGCAACCCCTTACCTTTCATGCCGTCGAGCTTGTCGATCATCTCTTGAATGGTTGTCGGGTCGAGACGCCACAGAACATAATCGTCGCGATTGTCGCGGAGATAGATGTCGTTGGTGCCGACATGGGACTGCAGCGTGTGGGTGCGATCGCCGATATGCAGGTGTGAGACCTGCTTGTCCAGAGTCTCACGCAGGGCCGCGGTCAGGGTGTCCAGGCCGGCGGGGTTCATCGCCGCCAGCACCGCGTCGTGGCCATAGTCGAACGCTGCGAGCAGCGCGACGCGGATGATGACGCCTCCCGGATCTTGCGGCATCTCCGCAACGTACACACTCGGTGAGCCAGAGCGTGGTAACCGGTGGCCCGTGAACGCTAAGCGGACACCAGCGCGGTCCTCCGTAGACGACCAGGGCGGAGGTGATCAGAATGGGTGGGGCGATTGGGTGATGCGCCACCAGCCTGGGTTGAGGGTTTTCGCCCGCTCGGCCAGGTCTTCGACGAACTGATCGGCTGCCGGGCCTGCGATGTAGTAGGTCACGTAGTCGTTTCCGCCGCGGGAACGTGTGAGGCGGGCGCCGTCACGTCCACACCGTGCGGCGGCGTCGAGCTGCTCGAGGCGGCGCACGTCGTCGTCGGATTCAAGATCTCCTGTCACGACGGACAGATGTCGGATACCGGCGGCCAGGTCCTCGGCCTCATCGACAAGTGCTGCTTGCCGAGCCTGCGCCAGGTATGCCTCAACGGCGTTAAAAAGGTTGTCGCTCATGGCTTTCAGTTCCTCGCGCTCGTCAGGTAGGCGGTGATGCCGCGGACGACGGCATCGGCGTAGCGTTGCCGGCCCGCCGGGGTTTCCATCTCCGCCGCATCGCCCGGGTTCTTCATGTTCCCCAGCTCGACGAGGATAGACGGGTAGCGGGCCAAATTGAGCCCAGCCAGGTCGGCGCGGCCGTAGAGCCCGTCGCGGCCGATGTAGTCGGCCGGCGACATCCCGCAAGCTTGGAGTTGATCGCGCATGACTCGGGCGAATTGCACCGACGGGCCCGCTTGCGTCGCGTTGAGGGGCGGCGCGGAATAGTTGACGTGGAAGCCGCGCCCGCTGGGTGGGCCGCCGTCGGCGTGGATGCTCACAACAGCGTTGGGGTGCAACGTGTTAGCCATCTCGGCGCGCTGGTCGACGCAGGGACCGATTGTGGTGTCGTTTTGGCGGGACATGGCGGTTCGGGCGCCGAGCGTGTCGAGCTTCTGGCGGATCCGCAGTGTGGTGTCCCAGGTGAAGGTGTGCTCGGGGTAGCCGTTGTCGGTTTTTGTCCCGGTGGCTTGGCAGTCTTTGGTTCCGCCGCGGCCGGTGGGGACCTGGCGGCCGATAGAGGCGTCGTTGGCGCCGTTGTGGCCGGGGTCGAGGAATACGACCTTGCCGGCGAGCGGGCCGGCCGCGGCAGCGGTCGGGATGTTTATCGGTGCTGCGGTGAGGAGCAGGCCAACCGCTGCGGTGGCCGCGACTTGCAGACGGGCCTGTGTCCGACTGGCTGGTGGTTTACCGGACATGGGCGTCCTTCCAGCAATCAGGCCAGATTTTCGGACGATCGCACGCACTGTAGACCGCTTCATCGACGTCGACGAGTCCGGTCCAGTTAGCGTCGACCATGTCGCGCACTGTGACCGACCAGATGTCGGGCACCCACAGGAAGCACGCCTTGCCGCAATAGTTCCAGTGGGCGGGCATGTAATCGTGCCGGAGCACGAGGCCACGTTCAGGCATCGAATGGTGTCCACAGCCCGCGATGAGCAAAGATGCGATAGCAGCGAACAAGACGCTTATCGTCGTGCGCTGGGCCTTGACGATGATTGCGTCGTGCTCGTTAGCGGCTCGCAGGCCCAACATGGCCACCTCAGTCGGTGATGTGCGGTGTGCGTGATGGGCGAACTGTAACGCGGAAGGCGGACAGTAAAGGACCGCAGCTTGGTGTCCGGTGTCGCCGTTATCCTTCGGTTGAGACGGTGGCGGTGTGGAAGGGCTCCTGATGGCTGACTTGAATGTTCGTCCGGATGATCTGCTGAAGGTCGCGGATCAGTACGGTGACTTGGCTCAGCGGTGTGCGGTGATCAGTCCGCGGGCTGTCGAGGAAGTGACTCGCATCCTTGAGACGCACGGCCCGATGGGATATCCGGTGGCGGTGGGGATTGCCGCCGGGCTGGGGTCACGGGAAGCGCAGGTGGCGGCGAAAGCGGCCGATTTCGCTGAGTACTCAACGCGATTCACCGAGCATGCCGCGACGTACACGAGTCAGGATCAGGCGTTTGCGGGTCAGATTCAGGAGGTCGATTTCACTGAGGATCGGACGCCTGGTGGGATTAAGCAGGGGCCGTCGTCAGGGTCGTCGGATGCGCCGTGGAAGCCGGGCATGCCGCGGCGGATGCCGTTCAACGCAGGACCCGGGGGTTTGGGGCCTCCACCTGCGCCGGATGACCCGTATATCCAGGTGGGGCCGCGTTCAGGGATTTTCGTGCCGGAAAACGAGCTGCCTGGCGTGAAAGTGCTGGCACCCGGTGAGCTCGGTCCGGCCATGACCGGTGATGGCGGGACGTACATAGAGTTGATCCGTGGATCGGGTGTGTGGGCGCCGAAGAACGATTTTCCGCACGCTACGTTTCTGTCGCCGGGCGCTTTGGGGCCGGCGATGTATCGGGAGTGGCTTCCAGGGATCTGGCTTCCCTACGATGAGGTCCGTTAACGGTCCGAATACTGTTATTACAGACGGGCATTCACTCCCACGGTCGGCGAAAATCGAGGTTCTCGACCACGATCGCGGTGATCGCCGCACGGACCCGCCCATCACGCCGCGACGCCCGCAACCCGGCAGTCTCGACCGCGATGGTTTCTGGTTCATCGATCGGATTTACTGCTGCCTACGCCGAGCGCAGTGGTGAGCGCGTGGACATGGTGGGCGGCGTCGTGGAGCGCCATCGCGGCGAGGTAGGTCGGCTCCAGCGCCTCTTGTAGGCCTTTGCGCACGGGATTGATGGCCCGGCGGTCTTCGAGTGGCCATCGAGCGGATCGTAGCGCTGTCGAGGTGAGTGTGGCGTGGTGGGCGGCGAGCGTGCCCCAGCGGAGGATGTCGGCGGTTTCGGCGAGCGCACCAATTAGACCGGCGAACTCGGCGGTGTTGTCGCGTAGTAGCTGGGGGGTGTAAGGGTCCGGGCGGTCGCCGGCCGGTAAATCAGGCAGGTGTCGTACTGCCTCGTGCAGACGTGGGACTGGCGCGGCGGCGGTCATGGAAGTACCTCTCAGCTAGTTGAGTGAGACTGTCAGCTTGCGGCTGATAGTAAATCAGCAGTGCGCTGATAGGCAAGCGTCGCATGTGTGCACTATGGTTAAGCCTGTGTTTGATGATTTGACCGACGAAGAGGTGCTGGCGTCGGCGACGGAAGCCGCTGCAGCGGGACTCGATGCAGTCCGGTTGGCTGCTGCGGATCGGCTGGTGCAGGGGCCGGCGGCTGGCCTGGGCGACCCGGCGGCAGTTGTGCAACTGCTGATGACGCGTGATGTGAGAGACCCGCGATGGGAGCGGTTGGCACCGTTTGAGCAGCGCTGGGCAGCGTTGGTGGTGCGTATTACGGCGGTCGCGGGGATGGACCCGGTGGCGGCGGTGGCTGATGCGCGTCGGCGAGATGTGTCGTGGGCCGCACTGGCGACGGCGCTGGGTGTGACGGCGCAGTCGGCGCACCGGCGATTCGCGGATCGTGTCCGAAGCATGGCCTCAGCAACGGATTGACCTTGAGTGAGCGAATGTGAGTTCCGCTCTCATCAGGCAGCCCTACAAGGCCAGACCATCGACCGCGTAGCCCGAGGAAAACTGCAGCGTAAACACGGGTTTTCATTGTCCGCGCGACCTGGGAGAATGCCCACATGAGTGGTGACGACAGACTCAACATCTGGGACGACAAGCTGGCGACCACGGCCTGCGAGGCGGGCTTGACAGCAGCCGGCAGCGCCCCGGTCGCATTGGCGCAGCCCCCGGCCACGGTGACCTCCAAACTGGACACCGCGCTGGTCGCGCTGAGCCAGGCCATTGAGACCAGGCGGACCGCGGCCGACACCAAGCACGCCCAGGCGGCCAGCAAGCAGTCCGCCGCGCTCGATGAGTCACCGCCGATCCTGGTCGCCACCGACGTCGAAGTCGCCCAGGAGGTCGACGCCACTATCATTCAGTTCCCGACCGCCATCATGGGCCGGCCCACTGAGGGAGTCGTGTCCACCTAAAAAGAGGTCCTGATCATGTCGATTGCTGCGCCGCCACCTGCGTGGCCGCCACCGCCATACCCGCCCGGTCCGCCGCCGCGGGTAACTCGACGCTGGCCACTGCTGGCTGCCGCGGCCGCGGCCGGCGCGATCATCGCCGCGACCGCCGCCACATTGATCACCATCCAGGCCACACCTACTCCGGTAGCGGTGCCGGCACCTCCGGCACTGACAGTGACGGAGACGGCCAAGCCCCCGGCCCCCCCGGCACCGTTGCCGGCCCCGCAGGCGGACGCCCAAACCTGCCACGGCTGGGGCGACGCGACTGCGCTGATCAACGCCGCGAATAAGGCCCAGTCCGTGCTGCCGGACGGGATGACGATCACCAACCCGGAAGTACGGGCCAACCCAGCATGGACGGCAGCGGTCACCCAGTCCGGCCACCTACTCGGACGCGCCGGCGACACCCTGGCAACCCAGCTCGCCCCCGGAACGTCGCCGATGCTCGCCGACATGACCAACACCACGGTGTCCGCACTACACACACTGAGCATCGCCTTCACCACATTCGACCCAGCCAACGGCGACGCCATGACCGTCTTCCAGGCCAACCAACAAGCCATGAACGTGATGTGCCACCAATGACCACCACCACGCACGACGACGACAGGGGAGGGGCCCGATGACGCGCTACATGCCGACGGGCACCGTCCCACCTCCACCGACGATCCCCGGCCCCCCGGCCCCGCCGTACCAGTTCCCACCCGCACCACCCGGGCCGGGCCGCCGCCGCGTATGGCCGTCCGTGCTGGCCGCCGGCGCCGCCGGCGCCGTCGTGGCAGCCACCATCGCCACCCTGATCACCGGATCTGTGCGAGACACCGCCACGCCGGCACCCAAGGCTGCACCGGTGGTAACGGTCACCGTCGCCCCACCAGCACCAGCACCGCTCGGGGTCGACGAAGCCAACCGCCACACCTGCGAGGACGGACTATTGGCGACTGTGGCGCCGGCGCGCGCTGCAGCAGCTGCGCTGAAGACACTTCCGCCCGGGGTGAAGATTGCCGATCCACAGGTGCGAGACAACCCGGAATGGGCGGCGGCCGTACGCCGCGCGGGCGATTACAGCCTGCAGGTCAGCGACATTTTGAGGAACAACATTGCTCCGGGTACAACGCCGATCCTCGCCGCCGCAGCCGAGACCGCCGCAAATGCGTTCCACGCGAAGGGAGACGCTTACAAAGGCCTTGATGCGCTGAACGGCAACGCGCACGATATCGCCAAGGCCACATCTGACGAGATGGCGGTGTTGTGCAAGCGGTTGGCGCCGTAAACGGGAAGGGTTGTCGCGCGTGAGTTTTGGGGAGGCTTCGTTTCCGGCGAGCCCGTATGCGCCCGAGATTCTGGCGCTGTCGTGGCCGTCGCAGTCGTCGACGTTGTGGGGCGGACTTGCGATGGAATTCGAGACCGAGGTGTCGCGTCTGCGTGGTCTGCTCAACACCCAGATGGACATCATCGAGGTATTGATGACCATGAGCGGCGAGTTCATCAAATCCGCTGTGCGACTGGGCCGTCTGGCTGAAATCGCGCTGCGGGATCGCATCGAGCTGTATGAGACTGCGGCTCGTCTCGCTCACGCTGGGGCCACCGAAATCAGCATGACCAAGGACGATTTGACGCAGATCGTCAAGCAGGCTGATGACGCGATCAAGCAGGCTCAGGAGGATGCCGCCAAGCAGGAGGCCGCGGCGATGGGCAACCCGATCGCGATCGGCGTGATCGAGGGCGCGCTGGTCGGCACGATCGAGGGGATCGTCGCGAACGCCGCTGCTGAGGCGCAGCTGCGTGACGGCGAAGCCGCGGCGAAAGTGGGCGGCTACTCGATGGAGCTCGCCCAGCTGAGCAGCACCGGAGACATGCTCGGCCAAGGAACCACCTCGGAAATGGGCTCAGGGATTCCCGCCGCGCCAGCGTTCAACGGCGGCGGCGTCCCTGCATCGCCAGCCCCCAGGACGGCGGCGGCTTCAAAGCCCAGCCAGCCTCGCGATACGACGAAGCCTCAGAGGCCGGCGAAGATGAGTCTTCCGCTGTCAATCAGTCGCAGTCGAGCACTACCACGCCTGATGGGTCGAAAACGGGGGCGCAACAGGGTGCCAAGCCCGCCGCGTGGCACAACGACGCGCCAACGAGTGCCACGAACGCGGCGAACTCGTCATCGAATAACCCTCTCTCACAGAGTTTGTCGTCGTTGGGGTCGATGCCGGGCAGTGCGAGTTCCGGGGGAGCGAGCAACCCTGGCTCGATGGTGCAGTCGATGATGTCGCCGCTGACGTCGTCGATGAACCCCGGATCGGCTATGAATCCGGCGTCGTCGATGAACCCCGCCTCCGCGATGAATCCGGCATCCGGTGGCATGCCCGGTGCCGGCGGTGCGAGCCCGCTGGGCAGCGCCGGGGCAGGCTCCGGCGGCGCTGGTGCTGGTGTGGGCGGGCTGGGCCAGGGTGCGAGCGCGGCCGGTGCGGGTGCCGGTTTGGCGGAGTCGGCGACCCGGATGGGTGCCGGGGCGGTGTCGGCGGGTGCGAACGCGGTGGGCGCCGCCGCGAGTACAGGCGCTGAGGTCGCTCAGGGGGCTGTTGCCAGCAGTGCGGCGGCGGCGTCTTCTGCGCCGGCGTCGACGTCGCCGGCGATCGCCGGCGGTGCCGGCGGTGCTCCGATGGCGATGATGGGCTCCGCCGGAACAGGCGGAGCCGCGGCAGGGTCGGGGTTGCCGCTGGCATCCATCCCAGCGCCGTCGAATACGCCGCCCAGCGTGGCCGGCACACCCAACGTGCAGACCGGTGGCGCTGCGGGTGCTGGCGCCGCACCTGGTGCGGTCGCGGGATCTCCACCGGCTGCGATGGTCATGTCGAAGTCGCCGATCAAGTCGGTGGGCGGCGGCGGGGCCGGGATCGAAGCCATGATCGGCCAGGCCGCCGCGGCCTCGGCGCGCGTCGTGCAGGCCCTTGTCGCGCAAACCCGCGGTGTCGGATATATGGGCTTGGATTGGGCTGTGTCACTGATTTTGGAGCGGTCCGGGCAGGTGACTGGGTGGTTGGCCACCAATGAGGGTCCGTCCTATATTCCGTTTGGTGTGCGGGTTCCTGCCGACGTTCGGGTCGCCGTCGCGGATAGGGCTATCGGCACTCAGTTGTGGGAGAACTCGGCAGGCGGCGGGGACCCGCTCGAGGTCCTGGCGCGCCACGCCCGCCTACGTCTGGACGGTGCGCCTGGTAGCCGGGTGTTGGCGTTGGCGTCATCGCTTCCCGCGCAAAGGGTTGCGGATTGGGCTGGTGAGATCGGCGCCAAGCCGATGCGGGTCGATCCCACCTTGGTCGACCCGCGTGACCGCTCACACGTTGAGGGGGCCGGCGGGTTGATACATCGGTGCGCGGCCGCGATGTCGTGGGATTGGCGGCAAGCTTCAGCGTTCGACGTCGAGCAGCGGTTCCAGGTCGCTGCCCGGCACATGCACATGGCCGTATCGTCAGGGCACCTCAGCGGCGTCGCCGTCGAAGAAACGATGCGGCTGTTCGAGGACCACCAACCCATCAGTGACGAGCTGTGGGCTGGTGTGCGTAAGGAATGGAACACCGCGGTCTATGAGTATCAGCATGCGATGCGGATGCGCGGGCACGGCGGGGGAGGGGATCCTGTGCAGGCGTTTATGAAAGCGCGTGCCGCCGAAGTTGTTATGGCGCTGCGTAACTACGACACCGTTGACGGTTGCGCGGACATCTTGTATGCGACGCGGCTTGCGGGGGCGCCGCTGAACCCGGCGGCCGCCGTCGCATGAATTCAGGCCTGGTCAGACGTTGAATTCCTTCATCACGTGGTCGCCGGCAGTCCGTGAGGTTATCGGCGCCGAAAGGCTGGCCACGCTGTGCCGCGACGCTAACGAATACGTGTGCGTCCGCTGCGACAAGCCCGGCAAAGCCACCAGGGAACCCACTAATGTGATCGTCAACGTGGGCCCCGGCTCGCTCGTTGTTCGATTAGCGCATGCGCGATGTGCTGCCTCTCAGATCGTGCACGTCGACCAGCCGCTGACAGCGAGCCCGGGCGGGGAAGATGTGGTCTGCCGACAACTCAAGTGGCAGTTGCCGTCTGGCCTGTTGGCCGGGCTGCTGATCGATCACTCAGGCGGTCTTGTCGGTGTCCACCCCACTGGGGATCTCGAGGATCCGTGGACGCAGGCTTTGCTCGAGCAGGGCTGGCAGCTCATCGTCGACAGTGAACAGCCATGTCAGCCGATCAGCACCGGCGTCCTTGAACTCAACGTTCAAGGCAAGGGGCGGTTGATGATCGACGCACCGTATGGTTCTCGGCTTCCCCTTCTGGACCAATTGCCGGAATTTGACCCCGATTGGACCCAGGCTGCGCTAACCAGGGGTTTCCTGAAGGTGTGGGCCGGCACAGTCGGGATGAGTGACGACTACACGCAGTTCGGCAACGAGGTCGACGCCGCAGTTCGACGCGGCCATCTGGTGGGCGCACTCGTCCCAGTGGCGCAGATCGTGTGATGGTGTGGCGGCCGTTTGTGTGGGCGATGATGGCCACGGCGGTGATCGGTGGCGGCACAGGATGCCACACCGAACCATCCACACCACCGTGGAGCGGCATCATCGACTCACACAACAACGAAGTCGACTTTTACGGCCACACTTTCGATAGCACAGACGTGAAAGTGTTGTGCGACAACACCAAACGCGGCCTACGAATCACCCTGATTGCGCCAGACGGGACCCGCGTCAGCGCCATCCACCCGGCCGATGGCTCGCAAAAGTCCGATATCAATGTCGAAAGCAGCAAAGACAACGGGAGTCAGACGTTGTCCGGTGGTGCTGTGTGGGTAATCCGTAACGACGCAACCGGATTCATCCTCGACACCAGCGGGCAATACGACCGCATCTTCTATTTGCATGACGGCGGCGTTCTATGCCCAGCCGCGCCACGTTCTTAGACAGGTCCGACAAAACCGCACGTCCAACGCTGACCAACAAAATCACCAACTGCTCACAACCCGCCGGCGCTTGTCCGGATGAATCCTCGAGTTGGAATTGCTATTGTTCCTCGCTCACGACGCGCCGCGCCGTGACGTCAGGGAGATAGCGCGACGCGAGTTCGTAGTCAGCGTCGTCGTGTAGCACGATGAGGCCCTTGGCAGCCGCCGTACCGCAGACCAGCAGATCAACAACCGATAGGGCACGAACTAAACCCAAGCTGGCGAGCTTGTGCTGCGCCGAATCGATCCACCGCCAAACGGATTTCGGCACGGGCACATCGGGATAGATGTCGTGGAACGCCTGGTTCATTTGATTGAATTCGTCCTCGTTGCGAGCCGATCGACGAAACTCGGCGCGTTGTGGTTCGCAGGATCCGATGGCCCCGCTCAGGAGCGAGGAGTTCCAGACCTCGGTGAGTTCCGGCTGTCGTTGGAGCCGCCAGATAGCGGAGGAGTCGGCGAGGAAGTAGATCAAGTCCCTGCTGCTTTTTCGTCGGCACGGGCTGTGAGCCAGCCCTCGTAGTCCCACCCTTTCGCATGATCGCGGGACTGGGCCAAGGCCGCGATGCGGCGGAAGCGTTCGACGTAATCGCGCATGGCGAGGTTCACGGCTTCCTTCTTGGTGTGCACCCCGGAGATCCGCATGACTTGGGTCAGCGCCTCGTCGTCTAGGTCGATTTGTGTCACCGACAACTCGGCCTCCTCAGCTATGTTGGTGATATACATGAGTCGTGTATGTAACCAACATACGCGCATCGGGGCCAAGCGCTGCGTGACCGGTCAACGCTTCGGGATTATCTGTCGGCAACTGGCGCGCAGAACTCCCGGATCGTCGTCGAAAAGGATGGTGTCGAGATCGGTCTTGACCTTGATAGATTCTCGACGACGAGCTGAACGGCTTCAGTAGTGGTGCGCGGGCGCGCAGGCGGCGCGTTGTCGTTGTCGTACTTTTCGACGGGAAGCCATGGAGCCCATCTTGTCGGGCTCGCTGGCTGATGGATCCAGGTGGATCACGGTTACCGTGTGGCCGCCTTCCACCCACGTGTGGGTGCCCGTCACTTGTTCGATCAGCGGTTCAAGTTCTCGCGCGCGCCGCTCCGTTTCGATCTCCTTGTCGCCCGTGATGGCACCGAAGTCGTGGAGTGCCCGCGTGAGCCATATTGCGGCCAAGTCGGAGCGTACCCAATCCTCGGCCGGTGTGTAGTAGCCGCCGATGTACCCAGGCCCCTCGATCTCGAACGCCCACATGAACTCAATTGTAGGACCGTCCTGCGTGAGAATGCTCGACTCGCGGCGCATCGTCTACTGGCGGGGCAGCTGAGACGTTTGGCTTGCAGCCGCTTCTTCGCCTGTCGGTAACTGTCTCTATTCGGGAGCCGTCAGGCCGTCATTCGGTTCCGCAGAGTGGTAACTCGGTCGGGTGTCATGCCGAGTTGGGTGGATAGGAAGTCATCGAAAGAGCCGAACTGTCGATCGATTGTTGCCCACAGGGTGGTGAGGTATTCGCGTCGGAGTTTGACTGCGTCGTAGATGTGCTGTGGGGTTTCTCCGAGTTCGGAGGCTACTTTGCGGAATTTGTTGTTGCTAGTGGGTTGTAGGTAGACGCTGGAGAAAGAGAAGCGCTCAAATGAGGTGCTGTCGGGGTTTTCACGTTCAGGTTGCAGGAGAATGTTTGACGCCAGGTAGTTCGCCTCGATCGTTTTCTCGGAGACTCCGAGGGTGCGCAGCAAGATCGCGGTACCAATGCCAGTGCGATCTCGACCGCCCGTGCAGTGCATCAACACTGCGCCGGTGCGACGTGGATCGAGCAGCTGGTCGAAGACGGTCTTGTAGGCCACCAGTTTGGGAAGAAAGCTGGGGTCGCCGTAGCTGTTGACCAGGGTGAACATCCGGTAGAACGGTCCGAACCTGTTGACCTTCTCGCGGTCGTGCATCTGCGGGGAGAATCGGTCCTGGTCTAGTAGTGCGTCGATCTTGGTGAAATCGAGTTCGTCCTGGTTGACCGGCGCACTGATCGTGGCTGTGCCCGCGGGCAGCCGGTCAGGGCCGTCGGCTTGTTCCTGCGGGCCCCGGAAATCGATCACTGTCCGAATATTCAGATCGGTTAGCGTTGCGAGGTCTTTGTCCGTCAGATACGTCAATGCGGAACTGCGATAAAGGATTCCGGGTTTGATGATGCGACCATCCGCAATCTTGAATCCCGCGACAGCACGAGTGTTAAGTGCACCCTCCATCGCAATGACCTCACCGGCATCCTTCAGGCCCACTGATGAGGAGACTGAGGAGGCCAACGGACCCGAAGAGTCGCCGGAAGACTGACACCCGTCGGCAACCGTCATGGCAGTGATCATCACAAGTATCAGAACCCGCCGTCGAGTTGACAGCGTTGGAGTAGAGCCCGACACCACACCTGCCACGCAGCTCACAAGCGCCGAGTTGGGTTGCTGCGAATGTCTTCGGCTCGGATCGGGTGATGTGCGGCGGTCGGCGATCAGACGGGGGTTCCGGGTGGGCGGCGGCGTGCTCGTTGGTAGGCCTCGCGGTATTCGTTGGCGGTGATGGCGAGTACTCGTGCCAGGGCGGCGGCGTTGGCGTCGGTGTGAAGCGCCCTGGGTTTCCCGGAGGCTCGGGCTATTGGATTCCGATCAAGGGTTGGTCGGTCCGGTATGCATCGTAGAACGCGGCTTCGAACTCCGTGGGTGGGATGTCGCCGAGGTAGCTGTGCAGGCGGCTGGTGTTGTGCCAGTGGACCCAACTGAGGGTGGCGAGTTCTACGTCCTCGACGGTCTTCCACGGTCTGCTTCGAGCCGGCCCGTAGATCAGCTCGGCCTTGTAGTAACCGTTGACTGTCTCCGCGAGAGCGTTATCGAAACTATCTCCAACGGTCCCAATTGACGGGACTGCGCCGATCTCAGCGAGCCGCTCGCCGTAGCGAATGGACGTGAATTGCGACCCGGCATCTGAGTGACATATCAAGTCCTGCAATGTAGTTCCGCGTGACCAACGCGCCATCTCCAACGCGTCGAGAACCATCGAGGTCCGCATGTGCGAAGCCACCCGCCACCCCACGATCATCCGCGAGTGTGCGTCAATGATGAAGCACACGTAGGCCACCCCGGCCCAGGTCGGCACGAATGTCAGGTCGGTCACCCAGAGCTGGTTCGGGGCAGCCGCGGCGAAGTTGCGGTGCACCAAGTCCGGGTGCCGCGCCGCGGCTGGGTCAGCTTTGGTGGTCCGCACCCGTTTGCCGCGCCGGACCCCCTCAATGCCTGCGGCCCGCATCAGCCGGGCCACCTGATCGCGACCGACGTCATGACCATCGCGACGAGCCGTTTTCCAGAGTTTGCGGGCCCCATAGACGCAGTAGTTGTCTTTCCAGAGCTGGCACAACGCCGGCCCGAGGACGGCGTCGCGCAGGGCCCGCGCCGATGGGACCCGGGCTTTGGCGTCGTAGTAGGTGCTCAGGGCCACCTGCAAGCCTGCGCTGCGCAGGACCGTGCAGATGGGCTCGACCCCGAACTCCCCGCGATTGTCGTCGATGAAATCGACTATTTCTTGTGTTGGCGGTCGAGCTCCGCCCCGAAGAAACTTGCCGCTCGCTTCAGAATCTCGTTGGTTATCTGAGGCCCTGATAAGGCCGTCCACGATGTAGACGACACGCTGTTCAAGGTGCCGGGAAATGCGTTGTGGACCAGTTATCTTCGGTATCTATGACGTGTCCTGGTCTGAGGGTGCAGCCGGTGGTGATGCCGTTCGGTGATCGGCAGTCGTGGACCCTGGTTGATCAGGATTCGGCGGTGGTGGAGCCGGTCGAGGGGTTCTTAGCACATCTGCACGCGGTCGAGCGCTCCCCGAACACGGTGAAGGCCTACGCCCATGATCTGCGGGATTGGTTCGAATTCCTTGATCAGCGCGATGTGGTGTGGTCGCGGGTGCAGCTGGAAGACGTGGGCCGGTTCGTGGCATGGCTGCGGTTGCCGGCATCGGCGCGGGTAGGCAACGTTGCGGTATTGCCGACCGCGGAGAGCGTGTGCTCGGAGGCGACGGTGAACCGGAAGCTGTCGGCGATCTCGGCGTTCTATGAGTTCCATCAGCGCCACGGCGTGGATCTGGGGGACCTTCTGACGACCTGGCAGCGGCGCACGGCGCATGGTGGGTCGTGGCGACCGTTGCTGGCGCACCTGGGATCTCGACCGGAACGCAGCAGGCGGATCCGGTTACGGGCTGAGCGGCGCATCCCGGAAACGCTGGACGGCGAGCAGACCGCGGCGATCGTGGCGGCGTGTGATCGGCTGCGGGATAGGCTGCTGTTTTCTCTGCTCGCTTCTTCGGGGCTGCGGGTTGGTGAGGCGTTGGGGTTGCGGCACAGCGACATTGACGCCGCGGCGCGGCTGGTATCGGTGGTGCCGCGGGTCAATGCGAATCGGGCCCGAGCCAAGGGCGGAGGTCGGCAGGTGCCGGTGCCGGGCGAGGTGATCCGGCTGTATGCCGATTACCTGCACGGCGAGTACGGCGAGCTGGACAGCGACTACGTGTTCGTGAACTTGTGGTCAGGTCCTACCGGGTGTCCGTTGACGTATGCCAGCGTCTACGATCTGGTCTGCCGATTGCGGGAGCGAACCGGAATTATGTTCGGGCCGCATACTTTTCGCCACTCGTATGCGACAGAGTTGTTGCGCCGCAAGGTGTCAGTCGAGGTAGTGCAGCACCTGCTGGGTCACGCGTCGATTGCCACGACCAGTGACACGTATGCGCATCTGAAGGTCGAAGACACGCGTCGCGCGCTAGTGGCTGCAGGGTGGCTGGCCGAGCGGGACGGGCCGCTGTGAGCATCGAGACGCTGGCGGCCCCGATCGAGTCTGGCTGGGTTGCGCATTTGGGTGCAGCGGTGCGACCGGAGTTTCGGGGCGAGGTGCTGGTGCCCGCAGTGGACGATCCGATTCTCGGGTCGCCCGCGTGCGCGGTGCCCGGATGTGTGCGTTCGAGTCGCTACGGCGGACTCTGCCCGGCCCATCTGGGCCGGTGGAGAAAGACTGGTCGTCCGGACCGGCAAGCGTGGGCGGCGACCGCCGATCCAGAGGTGATGGGGTACCGGCCGCTGCAGTCGTGCCTGGTGCCTGATTGTGGTTTCGGACAACATCGGTACCGGTTGTGCTACATGCATTCTCGTGCCTGGGACAAGGCCGGACGCCCCGCGGTGGATCAGTGGACCCCGCAAGTGGCTGGCACGCCTGCAGCGGTGTGCGCCATCCCGGGGTGCGCGTTGTGGGCCGAACTGGACGCGGGCTGGTGTCATTCCCACCACAGGCGGTGGCGGCTGCGTGGTCGCCCGCCGGCGGCGGAGTTCATCGCCTACTGCGCTAGCTACGGTGAGGACCGCTTCGACTTGCGGCTGCTGGCGCCGCAGTTGCGGCTTGAGATCCAGTACGCGCTGCAATGCCGGGTCGATGCGAACCGAACCCGCACCACACCGCGGTCGATCAAGCCACTGCTGGACCACTTGGCGGCGACCGGGGCCGAATCGCTGCTGGAGTATCCACTCGATGACTGGCTGGCCGGACTGCCGGCAGCGGCCGCGCTGCACACACCGCGCGCGTTCCTCGGTTACGCGATCGAGTGCCTGCTCGACCTGCGCGACGGGACCGGCTGGGACAGCGAATACCAGCGTGACGTGTGGCGGCTACGCCGGCTCGGTGTTTCCGGCCATGACGGAGCCCGCCTGGATTTCACCGCGGTGCAACCACTGTGGCTGCGAGAGCTGGCCAAACGGTGGTGCCGCTGGCGAATGTCGTGCGGAGTCGGGCTGGGGCAGCTACGTCGGGACCGCATTGCGCTGGTGCGGCTGTCGCAGCTGACACCGAGATTGGCGAGCTCGCCCGGCCTGAACGCACTCGACCGCGCTGCCCTGGAGGCCTATCTGGCCCAACTCGCGGTCGAAATCCCGCACCCGAAGACCCGCAGCACCGACATCGGCTGCGTGACCGGGTTTCTCCACGCGGTGCGCCAGCACCGGTGGGCATCGCTGCCGGCCGAGGCGCAACTGTATCCCAGCGACCAACCCCGCCGCGACGAGACACCGGCACCGCGGGCGATTCCCGAGTTCGTCATGGCCCAGCTGGAAAGCTCAGCCAACCTCGACCGCATCAGCGACCCACGGATCCGGCTGCTAGTCGAGGTCCTTATCCGCACCGGCCTGCGCATCGGCGACGCCACCCGGCTTCAGATGGACTGTCTGATCCGCGACCCGCAGGGCGCGGTCTATTTGCGCTACCGCAACCACAAGATGCGCCGCGACGCGATGGTGCCCATCGACGACGAACTGGCCACCATGATCCAGGCGCAGCAGGCACGCACTCGGCAACGGTTCCCAACTACCGCAGTGCTGTTGCCGCGGAGCAGCGCCAACCCCGACGGGCGGCTGGCCATTCCCACCGCGACGTTCCACCTCCAGCTCGGGCAGTGGCTCGAAACATGCGGTTTCACAGATGAACTCGGTCAGCCAGTGCATGTCACCGCTCACCAATTCCGGCACACAGCCGCCACTCGGTGGATCAACCATGACGTGCCGCAGGAAGTGGTCCGACGGCTGCTAGACCACACCAGCCACACCATGACCGCCGTGTATGCCAGAGCGGCTGGCCGACAGCACCATCCGCGAGCAGTGGGAACGCGCTCAAAAGATCAACATCCGTGGTGAGCCCGTCGAGACAACGATCGACGGACCGCTCGCCGATGCCGAATGGATGAAGCAAAACCTTGCCCGAGCGAAAATGGCACTGCCCAACGGCTATTGCGGGCTCCCGCTGCAAAAATCGTGCCCGCACTCCAACGCGTGCCTGACCTGCCCGCTGTTCATCACGACCGCCGAATTCCTACCCCAACACCACAAGCAGCTCGACGACACCCGCGCATTGATCGCCCGCGCCAAGGCTGACGGTCACACCCGCATGGCCGAGATGAACCGCACCGTTGAGGCCAACCTGCTCACCATCATCACCACCCTTGAGGCTGATCGGTCCGACTGCCAGTGCACAGCAGAGTGCAGCGAAACGCAGGCAGCGACGCGCGGTTCCGCACCCAGCTGGAGTGAACACGCATGAGCAGTCGGTACGGCGATTCCACTCGTAGCCTCAAAGCCGTGCGTTCTGCGGCCATCCCGGGCCAACCGGTGGCGCCGTCGGCCGTGCTGGCGTCCACCTACCACTTGTCGACCGACGAAACGCCCGACCTGGACACCTACGGCCGCAGCTCCAATCCGACCTGGCGGCACCTGGAATCGGCGCTGGCCGACCTGGAGGGCGCGACCAGCGCGCTGGTGTTCGGCTCCGGTATGGCGGCCATCAGCGCTGCACTGCGCGTACTGGCCACGCCCGGGTCGGTGTTGGTGGTGCCGGCCGACGGCTACTACCAGGTGCGCCGCTATGCCACGGAATATCTTGTGCCCGTAGGGGTGACGGTCATTGAGGCGGCCAGTTCGCAAATCTGTGACGCCGCCGCGAGTGCCGACGTTGTACTGGCCGAGACTCCCACCAATCCGGGACTGGATGCGGTGGATCTCCGCCGGCTGGCCACCGTCTGCCATGGTCGCCGCGCACGCCTGATCGTGGACAACACGACCGCCACGCCGCTGAGCCAGCAACCGTTGTCGTTGGGTGCTGATGTGGTGGTGGCCAGCGCCACCAAGGCCCTGTCGGGTCACAGTGACCTGGTCGCGGGATACGTAGCCACCAGCCAGCCCGAGTTGGTCGCCGCCGTGGAACGCCAACGGCTGCTCACCGGGGCGATCCTAGGTGGATTCGAGGCGTGGTTGCTGCTGCGCAGCCTGGGCAGCGCTGGATTACGGTTCGAACGGCAATGCCTCAACGCGCAAGCTTTAGCCACGATGCTGGCTAGCCATCCGGCGGTACGGAAGGTGCGCTACCCGGGGTTGCCGCAGGATCCCGCGCATCCAGTGGCCGTGGCACAGATGCGCCGATTCGGTGCCCTGGTGTCGGTTGAGTTGGCCGACGCCGCCGCGGTCCACGCACTGGTGCAGCACAGCGAGCTGCTAATCGCGTCCACCAGCTTCGGTGGCATCCACACCTCGGTGGATCGCCGGGCCCGCTGGGGCGACCCCGTTGCCGACGGATTCGCACGCATCGCACTAGGCATCGAGGACATTGACGACCTTCTCACCGACATCCAAAACGCTCTCGGAACAACCCAATGAAGGGCCAAACAACGTTCCGTCCAAAGCTTTTCACACTTGCTCGATGCTGCAGGAGGGAATCATCAGATGCGCAGTGACAACAGCCACCACCTCGTCGCCGCCGCCCACCGCCGTCGCGACGACACTCTCGAACGCGCCCGGCGAGCCTTACACGAACTCCGTGAAACCGGTCGGCCTCATACCATCACCCAGATTGCGGCCCACGCCGGCGTCTCCCGCTCATGGCTCTACGCCCAACCCGAATTTCGCGACAACCTCCGCCAACTAACCGCTTCCTCTGAAACGGCCAACTTGGCACCCCCTCGAAGCGAGCCCGCATCCGATGCCTCACTACGGCAGCGTCTCACCCTCGCACACGAACGAGTCCGCGAACTCGACCAAGAGAACCGTCAACTTCGCAACCAGATCGCACACTTGCACGGACAGATTCGCGCCAGCCGCATCGCCAGCACCACCGTCGCGGACACTGTCCACGATGCAAACATCCTGGTCACGCCACCAAATGATCCAATCCGCTCAAGATAACGTTGGCGCGCTTGAGTTCTCGGACTTCCTGCTCGAGATCCTTGATCCGCGCGGACTCCGCGGTCGAGACACCTGGAGCATATCCATCGTCGATGTCGGCCTGGCGCACCCACGAGCGCACCGACTCCACGCCATAGCCGAGCTGGCGAGCGACCCGCTGCACCGTGCCGTGCTCGGTGCCCAACTCGGCCCGCAAGGTGCGCACCATCCGCACCGCAGCGGCCTTCTCCTCCGGGCTGTACCTACGCGTCGTCGGCTTCCCTGGCGACTGTTCCTTCGGCATACCTGCATCCTCGTTTCCAAGGTCAGGAGTCTCCAGCATTTCCAGGGCGATTCAGTTAGCTGGTACAATGAGCGCAGGCTCATGCACCGCCTGGGCCGCATCCCACCGGCCGAAGCCGAAGCCGAGTACTGTGCTCGACTCGAGGCCGGAGAGCACACCGGTCACACGTAACGAGGTGTGCATGAAACCGGGGATGCTTCAAGGCGCTGAGCAAAGCAGTGAAGGGGCTGAGGGTGGAACCACAGGGCACGGTACTTCCGGTGTATTTCGTCGCAGATGAGTCGGGGTCGATGACACCCAACATCGCGGAACTCAATGAGGGGCTGGTGACACTCCAGGACTCGTTGCAGAAGGAATCTTTTGCTGCTGCCAAGGTGCGTTTTGCGGTCGTCGGGTTCTCCGACACTGCCCACACTTATCTTGAGCCGAGCGATCTGCGTGAATTGCCAGCAATGCCGAACCTGCAAGCGCGGGGTATGACTTCCTACGCTGCGGCGTTTAACGAGCTCATTACGCGTGTCAATCAGGACGTTCCCAATCTGAAGTCTCAGGGGTTCGCGGTGAACCGACCTGCCGTGTTCTTTCTGACCGATGGTCAGCCAAATGTGGGAGATGACTGGCAGGCTGCCCGCTCGAATCTGCTCGCGCAGCATGGTCGCCCGAACATCCTCGCTTTCGGAATCGGTGAGGCGGATGCCGCCACGGTGAAAGAGATTGCCACCAAACCGGAGTATGCGTTTATCGCTGCCAAAGGTGTTGATACCGGGGCGGCGATCAGTGAGTTCATTACCTCGTTGACGCAGTCGGTGATTAGCTCAGGTCAGGCGTTGGCATCGGGTTCTGCGGAGCTGCAGATGGAGAAGCCCGAAGGTTTCTCGTTGGCCGTCGATATTCTGTAGCGGCTAAACGGATATGGCTGACACGCCGAAACGTCGTTGGGGAAAGCGGTCGAAGTCGCAGGACGGGACGGATACTGACGCTGAGGCTGGATCTCCCGCCGCGTTCAAACGGTCTGGGGATTTCGCTGTCGAGATAGCGACGGACCCTGACGCCTCGGAGAGCACGGGTGGGACCGACAAGGCGCCGCGCCCTCCGAAGAGTGAGCATCGTCCTCCGAGTGTGATTGTCGGGGCTGGTGATGGTACTGATGCGGTATTCAACGATGAAGGACCGCCGGTTAGCGATACGGTCGCGTTGGAGACTAAGCCCGCAGATTCCCCCCAGGGTGCGGTAGCGGAGATTTCTGGACCTATCGGGGTGCCGCAGTTGGTGATCGGTACTGCCTCACCTGATGTCGAGCCCGGCCCGATAGGCGATGCATTTCGGTCGGTACCGTTTCGCCCTGACACCGTTATTGATGGGTGGTCGAGCGATGCGATGACGGTGCTGGGGGCATCCCTGCGGGGGCACTTCCACAGGTATAACGGCGCTCCTCGGCAGGACGACTTCGCGATTCATCTAATGCCGGACGGTCGCATCATTGCGGTTGTTGCCGATGGGGTATCTGCTGCTACCCAATCGCACCTCGGATCAAGCGCCGTGGTCAACTACGCCGCGCAGTGGCTGCTGTCCCAAGCTCCCAGCGACTCTGAAGAGACAGACTGGGAAGCCCTCGTGAAAAGCACGGCCTGGGCGTTGACGGAGCGCGCGCAGGTTCTCTTCAAGACACCTGATCCTGATCCAGGTTTGGCTGAGAAAGAGCTAGCCACCACGCTGACTTGCGCGGTGGTGGAGGCAGTAGCTCCGGACGCGTATCGAGCTTTCGTCATTGGTGTGGGGGACTCCGGCGCGTGGCTTCTGCACGACGGTCAGTTTCACGCTGTGCTCGACGGTAAAACGGTTGGCGAAGGGGGTATTTCCTCATCGGCGGTCTCAGGTTTGCCGCGCGTTCCTGCCCAGGTGGAGCCCTCGGTGGTGGAGTTCGGGCATGGGGACGTGTTGTTGCTCGGTACCGATGGGATCGGTGATCCACTGGGCGAAGGACAGGGCGGCGTGGGAAATCTCTTCAGGGAGCTGCTTGGTGGATCAACCCCACCGTCGCTCATCGAGTTCGCGCATGCGGTGGATTTCAGTCGTGAGACATTCGATGACGACCGCACGCTGGTTGCTATCAGTCCGCGTTTCCGTCCATCCGAGTGAGTTCCGATGTTGTGGTGCAGCGGGGAGATGACGGTAGTGCTCGTGAACGCAGGGGCTTAGATCAGTGACTAAGTCCATCGAACTCTCCCGTATTTCGGCAACCTTGGTGAAGATAAGCCAAGGCGGTCAAGGGGTCGTCTACAAAGCACCCCAAATAAGTATTCCTTTCGCAAAGTCCATGGTTTATAAGGAGTACAAGCAGGCGGCGTTGGCTGCGCTGGAT
Source organism: Mycobacterium sp. HUMS_12744610 (assembly GCF_041206865.1). Taxonomy (NCBI): domain Bacteria; kingdom Bacillati; phylum Actinomycetota; class Actinomycetes; order Mycobacteriales; family Mycobacteriaceae; genus Mycobacterium; species Mycobacterium servetii. The sequence goes on along the minus strand of NZ_JBGEDP010000003.1, from coordinate 50,563 downwards.
GTGAATGCACTCAAGGCGATGCCTGCGTGTCTCGAGTCGCTTCCCTATGGCGAAGGGGCGCGGCTCATCAGCATTGCGGCGTGGCCTTGCCGCGTTGTGGAGGACAACGGCAGAGCTACAGGCTTCGTGATGCCAACCATTCCCGATGAGTTCTTTACCGACTTCTGGACGGTCAAGGGTCCGTCGAAGATCGCCGCAGAGTTCCAGCATCTTCTGAACGAGCCGCACGTGCTGGCAAGAAGTTTCGGCGGGCAGATGATATCGGACCGTCAGCGGTACGGGCTGCTACGCAGCTTGGTCTCCGCTTTGACGTTTCTCCACGGACACGGCATCTGTGTTGGTGACCTCTCGCCGAAGAATCTTCTGTTTTCGCTATCAGGCAACAACCCTGAAACGTACTTCATTGACTGCGATGCGATGCGTGTCAACGGCGTGTCGTTGACCACGCAGTTGGAGACCCCCGGATGGGAGGTTCCCACCGGGGAGGAGAAAGCGACAACCTTCTCAGACCGTTACAAACTCGGGCTTCTCGCACTACGCTTGATCGTCGGCAGCCAAGACGCAAAGGACCCTGCTCGATTGCCTGCTTCGGTTCACCCTGTCTTGCGTCAGGTCATCACGAATACGCTCACCCAGCCCGCAGCGAATCGACCGAACCTCTCTACCTGGGATTCAGCACTAGAACAGGCATGGCAGGCGGCTCCAGTGAATGCTCCGCCGCCTCCTCCGCCACCCCCGACTCCGCGGGTGATACCTGTGCAGGTGATTCCACCACCATCTCCGCCATCGGCGATACCCATGCACGGCATGCCGCCGCCTGCACCGATTCCTGTTGTGCAGCCACGCAATCCACCAGGTATGCCCACGCCGCAGTACTATCCGCAGCCACCGACACCGTCCCCGCAGTACTATCCGCAGCCACCGACACCGTCCCCGCAGTACTCCAAGTCTTCAGGGAAGCTTGCTTGGCTGCTGGTCCCCGTTGTATTCGGAGCGCTGGTTCTGGCTGCGAAATTTGATCCCGCGTGGTTTTCGGATAGCGCGCAAGCCGCTGATAAACGCACCACTGCGAGTACGACGACGAGAACCACCGCGCCAACGTGGACTTCCACCTCCACGGTTCCGCCACGCACGACCACCACATCGCCTACTCCTGTTAACGTGATCCCGCCTCCGGGGGCTTCGGGGCCAGACCCGACCGGGGAATCATGTAGCGGCGGCTATAGCCTGACGGATCGGTCGGGGTGGGCAACGAAGGCCATACGGGGAACCGCACGAACTTCGTGCAAGTTCACCGAGAGCGTCCTCATCGCGTACTGGAACACTTTCGGTGAACCGTCCAGAGAACGCCGCGACATGGAAGTAGCTGGTTCGGTCCGCTGCGACAGTGTTGCCGGGGCATCCTGTGCGCCGGGCGGTCGATTGTACGAGGTGACCTGCCAGGCTGATGCTGGTGAAGATTGGATCACCTGTGAAGGTGGCGTTGGGGCGGAGGTGTACCTCTATTAATCATTCTGTGTGCTCTCGGCGCAGAACTCTTTCGCTAGCGCTTTCTTTGGTGTGCGTAGTGGGAACCGTTTCGTGTGGCGCCGGTGGGAATCTTGCTACTGGTGATTCACCCGATGATCAAGCACCTAGCGTTTCGGAAACGACCGCACCAGCATCGGCTGCACCGACAGCTACAGCTCCGGCGCCAACGGATGCGGTGACGGCAGACGGGCTTCAACAGAGTTTCGAAGCCGTGAGTACCGCTATTGCTGGCGAAGTCGGGGTAGCTATCGCGAGCGGCAACGGAGTTCGGAGTTTTGGCTCATGGACAACCGGTCCTGCATGGTCAACCATCAAGGTGCCTCTGGCTATTGCCGCGCTTCGCCACTCGAATAAAGCCGCTGCTCCCCTTGTCGTGCCCGCCATCAGGGACTCCGATAACGCAGCGGCGGAGGCGCTTTGGGGTCAGCTAGGTCAACCGTCACAAGCGGCACAGTCCGTGGGTGCTGTTCTTGCAGAAGCAGGTGACACCGCGACTGTCGTACAGTCCGAAAAGACTCGAAGCGAGTTCACGGCGTTCGGGCAAACGAACTGGTCGCTGGCGAATCAAGCGAAGTTCATGTCAAAATTGCCGTGTCTGAACCAAAGCGACGCGGTAGTCAACGACATGCGCAGCATTGGCGGCAACCAGCAGTGGGGACTGGCGGGCAGCGCGAATGCCGCCGTCAAGGGAGGCTGGGGTCCTTCGCCGGAAGGCAGCTACCTGGTGCGCCAAATCGCGCTGGTGAAAACAGATTCGGGCGCCGTGGGGATAGCCATTGCGGCGCTCCCATCCGATGGCGGCTTTCAAACAGGGACCGCGCAACTCGACGCCCTATCCAAATGGGTTGTAGACCGCCTAGGTTCGTTCCCCGGTGTGCAGTGCTGAAGTCATCATGATGAAAAGGTGGGGTTGTCGTGGCTAGTGGTCTGAACGCGCTGAGGTCGAACCAGCAACTGCTGTACGCCATTGCGGGTTTTTCAGGTGGCGCGCTCGGCGCTGTGTTCGCCGAACTCGTCGTCGGTAGCCAATTGGACGCCGATAGCACTGCCCGCCAGCTACGTTTGGTTCTGGAGACCGCCCTGTGGTCAGCCGCGTTCGCAAGCATCCTGGGATTTCTACTGTACATCGCCGGTGAGTGGTATCAGCGGCATGATTTGAATCCAAGTCGCGCAGCACAAGTCCTCGCCGGGAGTGCTCTCGCGGGCTTCGTCGCAGGTGCCGCCGCCCAGTACCTCTTCAGCATGGATATCGGCTCCTTCGAACTGAAGTACTACGCCCTGCGCATCGTGGCGTGGTCATTGATGGGAGCACTTCTGGGTGCCCTGCTATCGAGAGCCGTCCCCAACCTCAGCATGGCCCGTGGTCTCGGTGCCGGAGCGATTGGCGGAGCCATCGGCTGCATGGGCTTCCTCTTGGCGTCGATGTTCCTGCCAGGCTTCGCGGGAAGGGTCGTGGGGATAGCGCTGCTAGGACTGGCGCTCGGCTTGGCGATGTACTTCGTCCAGAACATGGCTCGCGAAGCCAGCGTCGAGGTGGAATGGGCACCCTATGAAACGTCGTACGTTGGTCTCGGTTCCCAGCCCGTATTCGTAGGCGGTGGAGGCGAGGAACACATATTCAAGAAGGGGCTGCCTCCCCAAGTTTCCAGCCTCGTATTCAAAGACGGTCAGGTCGAGCATGTTGAAACGGCCTCGGGGAAACGAACGCCCCTGCAGGACGGTAGCCGCCTGCGCATCGGCGGACTGACGTTGGTCGTCCATGCGCCCACGACCAACGGCGCTGCGCAGAAGAAGCAGAATCTACCTGTCGTGATTTCGGTAGTCGCCACGGTTGTCATAGCCGCTATCGCGCTTACCCTCTTCGGACCCAGACCCGCAGCCGATACCCAAGCAAGTGCGGGAGCTAGCCGCATCACGACGTTGGGCAGCGCGGGCGAGTCAGCAACCCTGGACACATCAAAACCGATCACCGAAGTCAACGTTCGATTGACGTGGCAGGCTCCCGTGGACCTCGATATCGAGGCGGACTACCGCTTGTCCTCCGACGAGAACAAAGTAGGCAAAGTTAGCTGGGAACAAAAAACTGGACCGGGGATGTTCCTGAACAAGGATTCCGGTGTGGGTAAAGTCGGCGGAGACAATCAGGAAAACATCAAGATGTCATCTCTCGATGGCTTCAAGGAAATTTTTATTGTGGCGAGAATCTATCATCACACGGCTTCGAGTTCGTTCAGCGACTACGACGGAAAAGTGACCGTGCAGACCAATAATGGTGACACGATCGTCGTCCCGTTGACGGCGACGAAACCGACAAACACGATCATGATCGCGAAGATTTCATTCGAGGGCGGCAAACCCACGATCACCAACATCAACGCTGCCGTCACGCCTCAAGAGGCTGTAGAGATGCTGGGACCACCGTGGAAAGTCGGGCCGGAAACCGGTCGCGTCCTGAAACCGGTGTAAATGGGGCCGGGCGTAGGTTCTGCTTCGAGACCTACCAAGTCATCGAAGAAAGGACCTACGCCCGTGCCTGCACGAGTATTGCCGACCGACCGTGTTCGCGCCAAGATCGACGAGTTGTTCGCCTCCGATCGTGAGCTGCCCGAGATCCTGGAGGAGGTGGCCCGCCTCGGTGCGCAACTGTTGATGCAGGCCGCGCTGGAAGCCGAGGTGACCGAATTCCTGGGCCGGGAGCGCTACCAACGCACCGCAGCGACACCGGATGCCCAGCCGGGGTCACGCAACGGCTATCAGCCGGTGACGGTCAAGACCACCGCTGGCCCGGTCACCTTGGAGCGGCCCAAGCTGCGCGGCACGACCGCCGCGTTCGCCTCACGGCTGTTCGGCAAGCACGTCACCAAGACCAACGCGCTGGAATCGCTGGTGATCGCCTCATTCGTGCGTGGATTGTCGGTGCGCGATGTCGAGGCCACCCTTGCCGATGCGCTCGGTGATCAGGCCGCGATCTCGAAATCAACGGTGTCGCAGGTATGCCAAGCCATCAAGGCCGAGTACGACTCCTGGGCGGTCCGCCGCCTCGACGAGGTGGTGCTGGACTACCTGTTCCTGGATGCCTCGTTTTTCCGGATGCATCCCGGCTCGCCGGCCGAGCCGGTCCTGGCTGTCTGGGGCATCACCACCGACGGCAAGCCCGTCTTCGTGGGCCTGGCCCCCGGCACCGGGGAGTCGACGGATGCCTGGGCCGACTTTTTGACCGACCTACGCGACCGTGGGCTGGGGTGCCCGCTGCTGGTGGTCTCCGACGGGGCCCGCGGATTGATCGCGGCTATCGAACAAATCTACCCAAAAGCGTTGCGCCAGAGATGTCTTATTCACCGGCTGCGCAATATTCTGGCGAAGATCCCGGCGGGGATGCAGGCCGAGATCCGCGACGGCTACTGGGCCTGCTTCGACACCGACGGCCTCAACATCGAACCCGGCCCACGCCTGGTCGAGCTCATCGACGCCCGGCTGACCGCGTTCGCCGACCGCTACGCGCCCACCTACCCGGCGGCGATGAAGATCTTGCTGACCGACCGGGAGGGTCTGACCGCTTATCTGCGGTTCCCGACCGAGCATCATCACCGCATCCGGCACTCGAACTTCATCGAGCGCACCTTCGGTGAAACACGCCGTCGCGCAAAGGTTATCGGCCGCTTCCCGGGCGAGACCAGCTGCATCAGCATCGTCTGGGCCGTCCTTGACCGCGCATCGCGCGGCTGGCGCGGACTGACCATGACCCCCGCCGGGTTACGCCAGCTCCAAGACCTACGCCGTGCCCTGCTGCAACCACCACGGCAACTACGACCCCAGCACACCCCGGACTCCGCCACCAACAACCCCGAGCCTGTCAGCGCCACCGCGTAACATCACCCACCGAAGCCAGAACCTGCGCCCGACGATTTACACCAAAATCTGGACGCCACCCGGAAACCCCCAAGTCGTAGGCTTCCGCAGGTGCCGCGGTGCGGATCCAGGGTCCCGGAAAAGTCACGTCTTATGAGGTCAGGATCAGTTTGAGAGCGTGATCTGGGTGTCTGGCGTGGCGTAGGCCGGCGGTGTTGTCCCAGCCGACGATCCGCAGCATGCTGATCGCGAGGTTGCGGCAGCTGGCCATCACCCGTGGTGCTTGCCCGGTGCGTACCTGCGAGCGGTCCTCGTCGAAGGTGACATCACGCACCCAGTGGAGGCGATTTTCTATGCCCCAGTGCCCCTGTACCCAGGGTCCCGGAATAGTCGCGTTTCATGAGGTCAGTACCAGTGCGAGGGCCTGATCTGGGTGTCTGGCGTGGTGGCGGAGGCCGGCGGCGATGTTGTCCCAGCCGGCGATCCGCAGCATGCTGATCGCGAAGTTGCGGCAGCTGGCCATCACCCGTGGCGCCTGTCCGGTACGTACTTGCGAACCGTCCTCTGCGAACGTCACGTCCCGAATCCAATGCAGGCGATTTTCTATGCCCCAGTGGCCTTGTACCCAGGCGGCGAGTCGCTGCGGTGGCGCGTCGGTGTGGTTCGCGGAGGTGATCAGGTAGACGACCTCAACGGTCTTGGTTGTTTTGTCGGTGACGGTGCGGCGCAGTTGGGCGACTTGGGCCGCACCGGGGAAATCGATCCAGTCGGGAACATCGGCGACCTTGATCGTGCGGGTAACCCGCCGGCCGCGGTCAGTGGTCCTCGCCGTGGTGGCGGGCATGTCCTTCCACGGCAGCTTTTTGAGCTTGTGATGCAGGGTGGGCATGTTCGCCTTCACCGTCTATGCCGATATCGGCATAGACCGTCTTATGCCGTTGCTGGGACTATGCCGAGTCTGTGGGTGTTCGGGCGGAGAGTGGTTGTGGGGCGGCATGTCTGGGGTCGGTACCGGATCGAGCATCGGCATAGTTACAGGCCTTCGAGGAAGGCGAGGACGGTGTCGGAGGGCGGTGGCGTCCAGATTTTGGTGTAAATCGTCGGGCGCAGGTTCTGGCTTCGGTGGGTGATGTTACGCGGTGGCGCTGACAGGCTCGGGGTTGTTGGTGGCGGAGTCCGGGGTGTGCTGGGGTCGTAGTTGCCGTGGTGGTTGCAGCAGGGCACGGCGTAGGTCTTGGAGCTGGCGTAACCCGGCGGGGGTCATGGTCAGTCCGCGCCAGCCGCGCGATGCGCGGTCAAGGACGGCCCAGACGATGCTGATGCAGCTGGTCTCGCCCGGGAAGCGGCCGATAACCTTTGCGCGACGGCGTGTTTCACCGAAGGTGCGCTCGATGAAGTTCGAGTGCCGGATGCGGTGATGATGCTCGGTCGGGAACCGCAGATAAGCGGTCAGACCCTCCCGGTCGGTCAGCAAGATCTTCATCGCCGCCGGGTAGGTGGGCGCGTAGCGGTCGGCGAACGCGGTCAGCCGGGCGTCGATGAGCTCGACCAGGCGTGGGCCGGGTTCGATGTTGAGGCCGTCGGTGTCGAAGCAGGCCCAGTAGCCGTCGCGGATCTCGGCCTGCATCCCCGCCGGGATCTTCGCCAGAATATTGCGCAGCCGGTGAATAAGACATCTCTGGCGCAACGCTTTTGGGTAGATTTGTTCGATAGCCGCGATCAATCCGCGGGCCCCGTCGGAGACCACCAGCAGCGGGCACCCCAGCCCACGGTCGCGTAGGTCGGTCAAAAAGTCGGCCCAGGCATCCGTCGACTCCCCGGTGCCGGGGGCCAGGCCCACGAAGACGGGCTTGCCGTCGGTGGTGATGCCCCAGACAGCCAGGACCGGCTCGGCCGGCGAGCCGGGATGCATCCGGAAAAACGAGGCATCCAGGAACAGGTAGTCCAGCACCACCTCGTCGAGGCGGCGGACCGCCCAGGAGTCGTACTCGGCCTTGATGGCTTGGCATACCTGCGACACCGTTGATTTCGAGATCGCGGCCTGATCACCGAGCGCATCGGCAAGGGTGGCCTCGACATCGCGCACCGACAATCCACGCACGAATGAGGCGATCACCAGCGATTCCAGCGCGTTGGTCTTGGTGACGTGCTTGCCGAACAGCCGTGAGGCGAACGCGGCGGTCGTGCCGCGCAGCTTGGGCCGCTCCAAGGTGACCGGGCCAGCGGTGGTCTTGACCGTCACCGGCTGATAGCCGTTGCGTGACCCCGGCTGGGCATCCGGTGTCGCTGCGGTGCGTTGGTAGCGCTCCCGGCCCAGGAATTCGGTCACCTCGGCTTCCAGCGCGGCCTGCATCAACAGTTGCGCACCGAGGCGGGCCACCTCCTCCAGGATCTCGGGCAGCTCACGATCGGAGGCGAACAACTCGTCGATCTTGGCGCGAACACGGTCGGTCGGCAATACTCGTGCAGGCACGGGCGTAGGTCCTTTCTTCGATGACTTGGTAGGTCTCGAAGCAGAACCTACGCCCGGCCCCATTTACACCGGTTTCAGGACGCGACCTCGGAGGGCCGGTAGCGTCCCGGTGCGACGGTCGGTTGGGCGGTTATGGCGAGGGCTTTTTCCTTGATGGTCAGGTCAGCGTGCAGGTATGGGTTCGTTGATCGGACGTCGGCGTGACCAAGCCAGAGAGCGATCACGGAGGTGTCGACACCGGCTTGGAGCAGTGCGACGGCGCAGGTGTGCCTGAGGACGTGGGGGTGCAGGTGTCTGGCCTTCAGAGAGGGGCAGCTCTGGGCGGCCTTGTGGGCGTGCACCGCGATGCGCTGCTCGATCGCGTCCCTACTCAGGCGCCGCCCACTGCGGGTCGGGAATAGCGGATCGCCGGGCCTGCCGGCGAGCTCGGCGATCCAGTTCGCGAGTACCGCCTGGATGGTGGCGGTCAACGGAACGGCGCGTTGCTTGCGGCCTTTGCCTTCGCATCTCAGGTGCGCTCCGGGGCCCAACGTGATGTCGCCACAGTTCAGCCCGATCAGTTCGGAAACCCGCAGTCCAGTCTGGATGTCCAACGCCAGCCAGGCGTGGTCGCGGCTGTCTGCGTAGCTGCGCAGCGCCGCGATGGTCGAAGGGGACACCGGCAGGTCCCGGCCCTTGCCGAATTTGCTGTCCCGGATCCGAGCCTGTCACGATTTCTGTGTAAGTCAGAGGTGATTTGACTACGAGTTGTATTCTAGCACAATGGGATTCGCCCAGGGAATAGTCTGGCGAGTGTGTTGAGCGCCACAGTCCAGTTGTGCGTTCCAGTACCCGAATAGCCTCCTCTCTCGCTGGAGATGTTGCGCAGCCCGAGGTACAGCAACTTCATCGCGGCGTCCTTGTCCGTGAAATGACCACGGTTCTTGGTGATCTTGCGCAACTGGAAGTTGATCGACTCGATCGCATTGGTGGTGTAGACGATCTTGCGCAACTCCACCGGATAGTCCAGGAACGGAACGAATTCCCCCCAGGCGTTGTGCCACACGTCAATTGCACCCGGATATTGGGCGCCGAATTGCTGGTCGAACTCCTTGAGTGCGAGTTCGGCTCCATCGACGGTCGGCGCACTGTAGATCGCCCGCATCGCGGTGGCGACCTTCTTGCGGTCCTTATAAGACACGAAGCGCATCGCATTCCTAATGACGTGCACGACGCAGGTCTGCACCACGGTATCGGGATAGATCGAGCGGATCGCATCAGGCAGACCGGTCAGCCCGTCGCAGCAGGCGATGAGGATGTCGCGCACCCCGCGGTTGCGCAGGTCGATGACGACCTTCTGCCAGAACTTCGCCCCCTCGGAGTCCTGGATCCAGCAGCCCAAGGCGTGTTTGCGGCCCTCCAGATCCACGCCAATGGCCAAATAGGCGACCTTGGTGGTGATGACCCCGTTGTCGCCGATCCGCAGCCGCAGCCCATCGATGTAGAGGATCGGGTAGACCTCATCGAGCGGGCGGGCCTGCCAGGCCTTGATCTCATCGACCACCACCTCGGTGATATTGGAGATCAACTCCCGCGACACCGACGCCCCATAGACCTCCTGCAGGTGGGCTTCGATATCGCGGGTGGTCATTCCCCGTGAATACAGCGACAACACCACCGAATTGATGTTGTTGAGCCGGCGGGTCTTCTTCGGCACAATCGCCGGCTCAAACGAGCCGTTGCGATCACGCGGCGCATCGATCTGCACCGGGCCGTTGACGGTGGTCACCGTTTTCGGCGTGGTGCCGTTGCGCGAATTTCCCGATCCGCGTCCGGCCGGATCGCCGGCCTCATAGCCCAGATGGTGGGTTAGCTCCGCATTCAGCGCCCGCTCCAGCACGGCCTTAGTCAGCTGGTTCAGCAAACCGTCCGCGCCGTCGATCGGGGTCCCGGTCTTCACCGCATCCTTAATCAACGAGTCCAGCGTCTCTTCGGTGAACATCTCGGCCAGCCGCCGCGCCGCGGTCGTCTCCTCAGCCGGCATCTGCATGGTCTTGGTCACAAAACACTCCTTCTGTCCGCCCAACGGCGGTCCGATGATGGACCACCCCGGACTTACACAGATGGAATGACACGCCCCCTGGGAGCCGCCAACGTGGGTGCGGTCAATGTGGGCCTGGGCAACACCGGCAGCTACAACGCCGGGATCGGCAACACTGGCACCTACACCCTGGGCTACAACAATGTCGGCAACTTCGACGTCGGGATCAGCAACACCGGAAGCGCCGACATCGGGGCCGGCAACCAGGCCAGCAACGACCTCGGCGTGAAACTCAACCGCGACGACCTCATCGGCTACGGACGCCTCAACATCGGCGCCCTCGAAAGCCTCGCCGCATCGTTAGTCAGCTCCACCAATTAGCAGAGCTGACCGCAGGCGCGCGACACGTGCGCCTGCGGTCTGTGCACTGGGTGCGCGCTCGGCACCGTCATGTCGCTTCAAGTTGCGCGCCAACGCATCGGGCCTGCCGCGAAGATGTGGCCGCTACACCCCCGATGACACCGGCGACCACACTGACGAACACACCCATAACCCGCTGGCACCAGGCCCCGCGACGCGACAGGATCACACCATGACCAGCAACGAGTGGACGCAAGCACCACCACTGGTGGGAACCCCCACCGACCCCAGAGACATCGCACTGCTTCGGATGCTCAAGGACGCCCATTTCGGAGACGGCGGAATCATCCTGCCGTCGGGGCAATTGATCACCGGCGAACAAGCGCGCGAACTCACCAAAGACAGCTAATACCCGGCCTCAGAAAATCGCCCAGGCGCGGAGTTATCCGCCGTCACGACAAGGAGTTTCAACACAGGTTGTCTTACCGGAACTCATTCAGTGGCTTCCTGCCGTGGCACTCGACGAACCCATCGGCAACATTGGCGGCGCAGCGCTCGCCGACACGACCGCGACCGTAACAGCGCTCGTTTCCTGACGCCACGCAATCATCGCCCGCCGGCGCGGGAGCGGGTGCCTCTGCTCGTGACTGTTGAATAGACGTTGTGTCGTACCTCGGAGTTTTCGTACCAGGCGGTGGCAGTCGATGTCAGGTGGTATGCGCTGGGCAGCTCGGGGAAAAATGTGTCGCACTGGTAGTTACCTGCCACCACCGAGATCAGGATCTCGTCGGCGACGAGCATCTCTAGCGCTTGCCGGTAGATCGAGGCACCGCCGAATATGAAGACGTTGTTGACATCGTGGATGCCGGACGCAAGATATAGCGCCTCAACGAAATTCGGAGCCGTCTGAACGGCTTCGTCGAACGCGTTTTGGCGTGAGGTGACGACGATGTTGAAGCGGTTGAAGAGGGGTCGCCGCTTCTCTGGAATTGACAAGTACGTCGTTCGTCCCATCACCAGTGCATTTCGTGAACCTGGGGGTGCGGTACGGGTGACTTCGGATGTCCATCGTGCCTCGCCGGGGATGTGCCATGGCAGAGTGCCGCCGCGGCCAATTCCGCGGCGTTCATCGTGCGCAACGATCAGCTTGATAGTCATCGCCTATGCCCGCCACTCACGCTTGCGCCGGCCGGCCGTTTGTCCTATACCGCCGATGGCAACCACTCCATCATTGGGATTCACGTGGGTGACAGTTCACGAGCGTGGTGGAGATTCGTAGGGCGCCGCGGCCGGTGGCGAGTTCGAGGGATCTCAACCGCGACAGGCTGTTGCGGAATCCGCCCGATGTGGGGCTGTAGCCGGTCGCTTTGGCGATTTCGTCGACAGGTACGTCGCGGTCGGGGTGGATGGCGAGATAGTCTAGGATGAGGCGTTCGGCTTTGCCGAGATGCGTTGCCCACCAAACGATCAGCTCGGCACCTTGCGGCAGTGGCTTCCAGGTGCCTAAGGCGTCCTTGCCGGCGGCGGTGATGGCGATTTCACCGCGGCCCTCGATGAGGCCGGCGGTGCGCAGCTTGGACAGGCTGTTGCGGAATCCTCCGCTTTTGTGGCTGCGGCGGGTGAGTAGTGCGACCTGTGTTGTGGTGCGCGGGCCGTGTTGGGCCAATACGGTCAGGATTTCGCGTTCGGCTTTGCCGAGGTGGGTCGGGGCTGAGGACGCACCGTTGGTGCTGACCTGGTTGAGCGGTGCCGGTTTTGGATCGGCGCCTGCGGGCTGTCGGTGGGGCGGCTGGGCGGGTTTCGCGGCGCGTGAGAGTGCCGAGGTGAGGTCGGCTGCTGTGGCGGTGAGTTCGCGGCCCAGGGCGGCGAGTTGAGCGACGATGTCGTGGAGGCGGGTGATGTCGGTGTCGGCGAGGACCGGGATCTCCTCGCGCAGGATTTGGGGTGGTTGATTGCGTGCGGCGGCGAGCTGCTGTTCGAGTTCGTGGATGCGGGCGTTCGCGCCGGATGACGGGGTGGGGGAGGTGGTGGTGGCGGTGAGTGTGTCGTGGATTTCTGCGACGTCGACGTGGGCCCACTCGGTAGGTACGACTCGTCGGGCGCCGGCCTTCGGAGTTGCGCTGGAGTCGAAGGTAGTGCGTCGGTGTACGTGGATCCGCTGGGTGACACCGAGCCATTCGGGGGACCAGACCCAGGCTTGGCCGACAGGCAGCGATGGCAGTGAGGCCTTCAACTGTCGCGCCTCTTTCGGGTCGGAGTGCGAGCTGACCCAGTCATCGACGGCGGAGACGTCTTGCGGCGCGGTCAATCCGAGCACGATCAGGGCATCAACCTGCGAGAGAACTGATTTCGAGAGCGAGGCGGGCCGCTGGCTGATCATTGTGACCCCTAAACCGCGGATGCGTCCGCGGCGCACGATGTCCTCTGCTGCGCCGAGTAGTCGTTCAACTCCTGCATAGGATCGTTGGGGCGCGAATTCGTCGGATTCGTCGATGACGACGTGGTGGGCCAACCGATTTTGTTGGTACAGGGTTTCGAGGAAGGCGGTTGCGAAGTGGCGGCGTTCGTTTTTGCGGAGCACCGACAGATCCAGCACCGCCGGAAAGCGGCGCTCGACAAGGATTTCCGCGATGCGGGTCCCCATTGTGGCGGTCAGCGGCGCATCGCCATGTTCACCGCCGAAGATCACCACTGGCAGGCCTGGGGCTTTCCCGTCTGCGGATGACCGCAGCCCGTACCACGCCCCTGTCGGGTCGAGGACTGTTGTCGGCACGCCAGCCTTGATCAGTCCTTCAGTGAGGACAGCGGCGGTGTGTGTTTTGCCGCGGCCTTTCTTGCCGAGAATCCCGAAGGTGGCGGTCGCAGTGTCCAGAGGCAGTATGAAGTCGTCTGCGAGCACAATCTCCGACGTAGTGTCCGCCGTCATTGTCTCGACCATGATTCCTCTGTTGTTGCTGGTAGATGGCCTGCTGCGGTTCAGTATGCCACGTCGGGCGGACAGCTCGGCGAATCTGAATGGGGGACATGGTCCTCATATCGCCTGGGGCCGAAGGAGTCGTTGATTCCGTAGCTGGCTTGTCGGGATTGCTGCCAGGACAGCGCAATCATTGTCGTCTGCGCGACGAACGCGATTTTCGCTACGGTCGCCCCTCTTGCAAACTTAGAAAGTTGGGCTCTACCGCGAGGTTTCGCCCCGCAGAATTTCTCATGTGTTCTGATAGTCGATGATCACCGCTGCCCGCTCACTCATGACGCGAACCTAGGTTTGGCAGAGTCACGCCCGCTAGGAACAGCGCCAGCGCGACGGCGGCCCCGATAATGGCGGGAATGCTGCTGCCAAGTTGGGTGGCAAGCGCCGCGCCGCCGCCGACCGCGACAACGGCGCCCTCGGCGAGGGCCTCGTATAGATTTGCTTGTTCGCGATCGGTGAGATCGACCGTCGCGTTCGGGGGACGCTTGCCGAGTTTGTGTGCGCGCCAGCCGCGGTGAACGGCCATGACCATGCCCCATGCTGCTGCCGTTCCCGCGACCACAAACATCCGGGCATCGTGTGTGCCCGACATCGCGAGCACGACGGCGAAGGCAGCGCTGCACGTCACGAGGCCAATGCCGATGTTTCGCTGGCGTCTCGACCAAAGATAGTCGGTCATGTTCGTCATTGGTCTACCTCTCATTGCAGTCCGATGGTTATGTCGTGCAGGCGTGAACTGCGGCGTCACGTTCTGCGGTGGTGATAGGCAGTTGGTATTTCGCCGCCACGGTCAGGTATTTGGTGACGTAGCTGCATGGCTGGTAGACGGGGAGCCAGCGATCTAATCCGCTGTCTTTCTTGGCCTCATTGGCTTGAGCGGAGACCGCGAGGAGTTCAACTGGATCGTTGGCGAAGATCCTGCGCTGCTGCAAACTCCACTTCGATGCACCCGCGTTCCACGCGCGATGCAACGGGACCAGATGATCGATAGCAACGTTTGCCAATTGGATGGTCTCTCCGGTGTATGGATCAATTAATTCCCCAGCCATCACTTTGCATTCGTGTGTTCCGGGTTTATATTTGATGTCGCTGAGTTGTTTGCTCAATACCCGGTCGCGGGTGTTGCAGCCGGAATGGTCGGTGGGGTCATCCCACGCCGGACCGAAATCGCACAAGTGGCCTTTGCGGCAGCTGCGGTCATAGCCGTCGGCCTGGTCGAGGTGATCGACGATCGTGACGCGGTGGAGCAGATCAGTCAGTTGGCCGCCGGCAGCTGCTACGGGCGGTTGCGCCGCGGTGGCTTCGTGGCCGAGCCCGGGGTGCAGCAGCCAGGCCGCCGCCGCCGCCATGGCCGCGGCAGCCCAAGCACCAGTGGCGCGGCCACGTCCGATACGCCCGAGAGGTGGGATTCGCCTGAGCACGTTCATGGCGCGGAATAATAAGCGCGGCGACGGACAGTAACGGCACGCCCGACGATGCGTGCAGTCATGCGGCCGCCGAGAACAGCGGCGGCCGCAGCGAGGTGGGCGGGCGGACCGGCAGCGGCACACCGTGTGCCCGGGCGCGCTCGATCGAATGGGTCAGGATCCGTGTGAGGACGTGTGCGTCGTCGAGGGCGTCGTGGGGGCGGGTCTGGGGCACCCGCCAGTGGCGTGCAAGGGTTGCCAGTTTGTGGTTGTCGACGGGTAGGTGCAGGTGGTTGGACAACTCGACGGTGCACATCACCGCGTCGACAGGGCACGGCACGGCTGTACGGCGGAATTCGTTGGCTAGGAACGCGTAATCGAAGGCGACGTTGTGTGCGACCAGTGTGCGGCCAGCTAGCAGTGCAGTCAGGCGGGTGGTGATATCGGCGAATTGCGGTTGACTGATCAGCATCTCGGCTGTGATGCCGTGAATGTTTGTCGGGCCTGGGTGCACGCCTGGATTGAGCAGCGTGACAACGGCGTCGGTGATCGTTGCGTGGTCGTCGACGGCCAACGCCGCGATGCTGATGATGCGGCAATGCTCGGGGCTGGTGCCTGAGGTTTCGACGTCGACGACCGCCCACTGTGCTCGATTACTCATGGACTCAGCATGGCGACCACCACCGACATGGGGAAAAATAGCCTGCTCTTAACTGTCCGTCGCTGGGTTTACATTCCGCGGCATGGATTACGGGCATGGCGGCCGGCGTGTGACGGGCGTTGGTCGCACCGGCCGACGGTACGGGCACGTCCACGCAGGGTTGATAAGGCCGATCATCGCGAACGGTGTTGTTCTGTGCTGGAAGTGATGGATTGGTTCTGCGGTGCGGGTGGCTCGTCGCAAGGCATCGAGGCTGTCCCGCATGTGCGGGTAGCCCGGGCGGCCAACCATTGGGGCAAGGCGATCGAGTCACATTCAGCGAACTTTCCCGAGGCCGATCACTATCTGGGGGATATCCGTGAGGCGCCGGTGGAGAAGTGGCCGGTCGCGGACCTGTTCTGGGCGTCCCCGGAGTGCCCGCAGTGGACGGTGGCGCGTGGGAAGCGGCGCGACTTCGATGCCACATTGCAGGGTGATCTTTTCGATACTCCGCGCGACGAGGAGGCCGAGCGCTCCCGGGCCTTGATGGAAGAGGTGCCCATGTATCTGCGCGGGGTGATCGAGCGGGGCGGGCGGGTTCGCGCCGGTGTGGTGGAAAACGTTGTCGATGTGCGGGCATGGGACCAGTGGGATCGGTGGCTGGGCGAGATCCGCAAACTTGGTTACAAGACCCGCGTGATCGCGTTGAATTCCATGCACGCCCAGTCGGCGCGTACGTTGATGGCTCCGCAGTCACGCGACCGGCTTTATGTGGCCTATTGGGACAGTGGATTACGCCGCGATCCCGATTGGGACAAGTGGTTGCGGCCGCGGGGGCTGTGTCAGACGTGCGGGGAGTGGGTTGAGGCGATCCAGGTGTTCAAGCGGCCGGGTGCTGACATGGGTCGTTTCCGGCAACAGTATGTGTACCGGTGTCCACGCGTGACATGTCGTAATGCTGTCTTCGAACCGCCGGTGTTGGCGGCGGCGGAGGCTATCGATTGGGCGCTGCGGGGTGAACGGATCGGCGACAAGCCGGTGCGTGAATTCAAGGACAAGAAGACGGGAGAGGTGTTCTTTGGCCCGCTCGCGCCGAAGACGATGACGCGGATTCTGGCTGGGATGCAGCGTTATTGGGGGCCTTTCGTTCTCGACCGGCGTGGTGAATACCGTGTGCGTCAGATCGATGAGCCGCTGTCGACGGTGACCACGATCGAGACCACGAAGGCGTTGGTGGTGCCCATCGAGGGGCGCGACGGTAAGGCCGCGGTGCCGGTCGGTGCGCCGTTGCGGACGATGACGACCCGCAACGAAACCGGGCTGGTGGTTCCCTGCGGTGGGACATGGCGCGACCAGGCCGCCTCTATCAGCGAACCGATGGCCACGCGTACGACTCGGGAATGTGACGGCATTGCGTTGCCGCCGTTTGTGACGCAGTTCCGTGACCGGCCGCGTCACCTTGCGCCGGCGACGGATCCGCTGAACACGATTGTGGCTGATGGCGCCAACCATGCTTTGGTGCAGCATGTTCCGTTTGTTACCGAGCTCCGGGGTGGCGGCAGCGACGCCCGGCCGGTCACCGATCCGCTTGCGACCGTGACCGCGTCGGGTAACCATCACGGCTTGGTCACTAGCTATTACGGCAACGGTGCAGCGCGCAGCACTGATCAGCCGCTGGGGACGGTCACTGCGGTCGACAGACACGCCCTGCTGATGCGGAACAACACCGCCCGTGGTGATCAGGGACAGATGACCACTCCGGTTTGGGAACCGGTCCGGACCATCACCACGTCGGGGCATCAGTCGCTGCTGAGTGCGTCGGTGCTGCCTGTTGAGCTCGCCTGAGGTGTTTCTGACTTAACCGCAGAGATCGCGCGGGAAATTACCCAATGCATGGCGTCTCCCCGGTGGGGTTGGTGCTGGTTCGACGATGGTAGTCCAGGCGGCGTTGGCGTGCTCGGTCGAGGCCGTCACGACGGGCCTGGCGGATAGCCTCTCCACGGCCGGCGTGCTCGTCGTCGGGGGTCACATAGCCAATCGCTTCGTGGAGCCTGACGCAATTGTATTCGGTTCGCACCCTTGCGAGTTCGGTTTCCAGCAGCGCCGGGTCGGTGATGGCCTCCAGGTGCGGCCACTCGCACTTGATGTGGCCGAAGAACGATTCGATCCACGCTTGGTCTTGTGGCACGCCGGGGCGACCATGGTGTTGGACGATGGCCATCAGGGCCATGAAAGCGCGGGTGTCGTGGGCGGTCATCGGCGGCCCGTTGTCGGAAACCGCCAGTAGGATCGGGCGGCGCGGATCGTCCGCGTCGAGGTCGAGGCGCTCGTCGGTCAGCAAATCCAACAGGTCCTCGATTTCGAGGGCGTGTTCGAAGACCACCTGCACCTGGGTGGTGGTCTCCTCGACGCTGACCAGGGTGTCGATCCACTTGCGTGACACCATATCGACGATGGCGAAGACGACGCGGCGAGCCCGGGTGAAGTGGGTCGCGTCCCAGATCCAAATCCGGTTGGGCGCCCACACCAGCCAGTCCGGCCAGGGCTTTTTCTCCGACCGGCGCCGTGGTTGAGGTGCCGGCAGGCTCAGCCCGTGGGTGATGAGCACCCGGCGCAGGGTGGCCGGCGCCACCCACACCAGCTGCTGGTAGGAGCCGCGGTGGGCCAGCTTGCGATGCGACCGGTCGATCGGACCCCACTGCTCGACCAGGTCGAGGATCGCGGCCACTTCCTCGGGCAGCAAACCGTGTATCGGGTGCCCGCCCGGGGCGCAGTCGACCAGGGTGCCAGTGTCGCGGCGCCGCGCCCGCCACCGGTGCACCCGCGAATCGGAGACCTGCCACAGCGCACACGCCCAGCTATGGGAGAACCCGGCTGCGACCGCCTCGTCGACCGTCTTGAGGACCAGCTCCTTCGCCTCGGCGGGGACCCGCGCCGGCACCGGTCCGCTCAGCCCCAGCCGGATTTTCCCCGCACAACCGCCAGCTCGATAGCCTGCGCCTTGACCGCCTCGGTCAACTGCGCGATCTCGGATCGTGCCGCCTCCAATTGCCAATCGCGTTGCCGGCCAGGACGCCCCGGCTTGCGGGCCAGGGCGGCCAGTGCGGCGTCTTTGACTGTGCGGCGTATCCCGATCACCGTTGACACGTCGACGGCCCACCTGCGCGCGGCCTCGGCCTGGCTGATCTCCCCGGCAGTGACCTGCAGGAAGATCTCCCACTTCGTCTCCGCCGACAGCTTCATCGGCCGCCGACGGCCGGACTCGTTCGACTCGGGCATGGATCGCTCCTCTCGGATCACCCGAGAAGACTCCCACCCTTGGGTAATTTCTCACCCCGATCTCTGCGGCGAAGTCAGACGCAAACCACGCCGATGTCTATTTTCGGATGCTTGAACCGCACGAGATTGGTCGGGCGATGGCGTTTGGGGATAGCTATGTGGTGGTGGGCAACAAGCGTCAGCGTGTCCGTCAGTATGGTAATGCCGTCACCCCGCCGGTCGCCGAGGTCATCGTGTCTGCGCTGGTGGAGGCGATCACCGGTGAGACCATAGAGCGTCTTGAACGGTGGTTGGTTTCTGACGAGTGCCACCGAACTGCTGTGTTGTGCAGCTAATTACAGCTTTGGTTTGTGGGCTTCGATTAGGACTCGTGAGCTGTGGGTGACGAAGCTTCCTTGGGCACGAATCTGCTCATGCATGTCGTGCAGTTTGTCGCGGTATTTGGCGACGGTGAAATCAGGGACCACCCAACTGAGTTTGCGGAGAAAGTAGACCACCGCGCCGATGTCGAAGAATTCTTCTTGGATTTCTTCGTGGCGGATGTCGACGGGTTCGAGCCCGGCCGCGGCGATTTCTTCGCCCACGGTTTCAAAGTTGACCTGTCCGCGGATTCGTCGATCTTTGGGTTGGGGGCCCAGGAAGTATTCGCGCAGCGTGCGTAGGTAGATGATGCCGACGTGCTGCGCGAAGTAGGTTCCGCCGGGCTTGAGGACCCGGGCGAACTCGTCCCACCACACAAATGACGGGTGGCGACTGGTGACGAATTCGAATGCGTTGTCGGAGAATGGTAGTGGTGGTTCGTTGCCGGTGGCGACGAGAACTGCGCCCAGAGGGTGCAGGAGTTGGGTGGCTGGCTCGATGTTGGGTGGCCAGGGTTCGGTGGCGGCCATGGTCGGAGGGAATGGGGCAGCGCCGGCGAGGACTTCGCCGCCGCCGGTCCACATGTCGAGTGCGGATTGGACCTGCGTGAGACGTTCTTTGAGTAGTCGTTGGTACCCCCAGGATGGGCGTTGCTCGGTTGCGCGGCCGTCGAGCCAGGAGAAGTCCCAACCGGAGACATCGACTGCATCGGCTTCGGTGATCAGTTCATCGAAAGTGCGGTCGCTGCTGTCGCTCATGTCTATTGCCTTCCGTTTTGTTTGTGCGTTTGGTTCGTGAAGTTCAGCGTGTGGGCTCGATGACCGACATGGTGTTGTTGCTGTTGGCGGTGTAGGCGGTGTGGGTGCTCGGGTCGATCGCTATGCCCCACAGCCGGTTTCCGACGTTGATGCTCGACGTGAGGGTGTGGGTGGCGGTGTCGATGGTCGCTACGGTCCCGTCGCTGCTGTTGGTGACGTAGGCGGTATGGGTTGTGGGGTCGACGGCGATGCCCCACGGGTTCGCGCCCGCTCTGATCGTGGCGGTGACGGCGCGGGCGGTGATGTCGACGACGGCCACGGTGTTGTCGGTGTAGTTGGCGGTGTAGGCCGCGTGTGCGGTGGAGTCGACCGCGATTCCGAGTGGACCGTTGCCGACGCTGATCGCGCTGGTCGTGACGGCGTCGTGCGCGGTATCGATCACTGACAGGGTGCCGTCACTGTTGTTGGTGACGTAGGCGGTGTGGGTCGTCGGATCCACGGCAACCATTTCTGGGTGCTTGCCGACCTGGACGGTTGCCATCACGCTGCGGTTGTCGATGTTGATGACGGACACCGTGTTATCCCAGTTGTTGGCCGTGAAGGCGGTGTGGGCCACCGTGTCGATGGCGATGCCCCAGGGATTTGTGCCGGCGGCGATCGTGGCGATGACGGAACGACTCATCGGGTCGACGACTGACACGCTGTCGTCGCGGTTGTTCGCGGTGTAGAGGGTGTGGGTGGCGGTGTCGACGGCCACCCCGATCGGGCCCCTCCCGACGGGGATGGTCGCGGTCACGGTGTGGGTTCGGGTGTCGATGACTGACACCGTGTTGGCGCTGTAGTCAGCGGTGTAGGCGCAATGAATGGCGGGGTCGACGGCCACTCCTTCTGGGTGTTTGCCGACTGGGATGGTGGCGCTGACGTGGGCGAAGGCCGTGCTGGCTGCGGGGGTGGCGGGCTGGCTGTGACTGCTCATCCAGAATGGGGTCGCCCCGATCAGACCGGCGGCAATGGTTCCGGCGGCGGCCAGCGCAGCGATCCTGCGGCGGCGAGACGGCGGGGGTGCGGGGATCTCTACGGGCGGGGCCGATGAGGCGGGGGCCGCCGTAAGGTTGGATTGGTGTGGTGCGGTGAGTGCGCGGCGAGCCGCGGCAGCTAGCTCGCCTGCACTGGCGTAGCGGTCGGCGGGGTCTTTGGCCATGCCCCGCGAGATGACGTCGTCGAGTTCGACTGGCACACCCGCGTGTTGGCTGGGTAGTGGGATGGGTGTTGCTAGGTGGGCGGCAACGAGAGCGGCCTGGTCGTCGGCGTCGTAAGGCGGTGCGCCGGTAAGGCATTCGTAGAGCACGCAGGTCAGAGCGTAGACGTCAGTGCGACGGTCGATCTTTTGCCCGTTGAATCGTTCGGGGGCCATGTAGGCGAAGGTTCCGATGGTGGTTCCGGCGCTGGTGAGTTTGGCGTCGGTGGCGGCGTTGGCCAGCCCGAAATCGACCAGGCAAGCGAAGTCCTCGGTGGTGAGCAGGATGTTCGCTGGCTTGACGTCGCGGTGCACAATTTCTTCGGCATGTGCGGCGTCCAGCGCGGAGGCGATTTGTGTGGCGATGGATATCGCTCGGGTGAGCTCGAGTGGCCCGGACTGGTTCAGCACGGCGCGCAGGTCAGTGCCCGGGATTAGACGCATGTCGATGAAGAGTTGGTTGTCGATCTCTCCGTAGTCGTGAATGGGCACGACGTGGGGTTCGTTGAGTCGGCCTGCGGTGGAGGCTTCCCGAAAGAGGCGTTGCCGGAAGGTCGGGTTGGCTGAATAGGAGGGCGGCAGCAATTTCAGCGCGACGGTCCGGTTTTTGACAGTGTCGAAGGCCTCATACACTTCGCCGAATCCGCCGCTGCCGAGCAGCCGCTTCAGCAGGTAGGGGCCAAACCGCGATCCGCTGCGCCATTCGGTCGTGTCGCCGGGGGGCGGCTGCTGCGACACAGTAACCCCCTGATGACCGTGGCGGTGGTATTTGTCGGGAGTTTAATCCGGTGCGTGCCACCGCTGATTCAGGTGGCGTTAACGTCGGCGGGTGAGCGCTTTGAGCGCCATCGACAGCGCCGCCTTGGTCTTGTCGTTGAGTGGAAGTTCGGCTTCGGCCGCGGTGATCATTTCGGCCGGCACGCCGGCGGCGTTGGCGGTTTCCTCCACGCTCAGCTCGGCGCGGTATCTGGCGGCGTAGAGCTGCTGGCCGAGCGTGGCACCGGGTGCGCGTGCCGCGCGCAACATGAGGTCTTTGTAGCGTCTGCGGACGGAGCTGAGCACGAGCGCCAGATCGGGATTTCCCTTGGCGGTAGCCGCGGCGTTGGCTGCGACGGACTCTAGTCGGCGCAGATCGGCCAAGAGTTTCCCGGCGCGGGCGCTGAAGGTCGCATCGTTGGTATCCGGCAGTTTCTCAATGGCATCGTTGACCGTCCCTAGTGCCACCTCGACGGCATCGGCCATGAGGGAGGCCTGACCTGTATTCGTTGTGCCGCCGGTGTTTTCGGAGTCGGCGGCGGTGATGTTGCCTTCCCGGCGGCGGCGCGCGATCTCGCCGTGCGGCCAGTTCAGCGCGTCCTCGAGTTTGGTCCGCGTGGCCTTGCGAGGCCAGCGGCGACCTTTCTCAAACTCGATGAGTCCGCCTGCGTTGATGATGCCTTGGCGGGCTAAATAGCGCTGCGTCAGCTTGAGTTCTTGGCGGCGTGCGGCGACCGCTGCGCCCGCGCGCGCGATTCCGGGGTCTTTGACCGGCAACTGCTCACTAATGTCGTCATCGTTGAGGGTGGGTTCCGGTGCTGGGGGTTGTGGCCCGAAGGCCACCGGGATCCCGTCAGGATTTCCTAGGTGGATCGTGATGCCGTCGCGGATCGGGATGGTGGAGTGCTGCACGCGGTCAGCGAAGATTCCGTTGCGGCTTTGGTCATAGGCGACCCATCCGTCGTCTGCTGTGTGTTCGAGGCGCATGTGCGTGCGAGAGATTCGGTCGTCATCCACGATGACGTGGGCGGATGCTTCGCGGCCCACGAGGATGGGGGCGTCGCGTGTATCGAATGTGTATGTGTCTGGCCCAACGTGAATGACCAGCGCTGACTGTGTGCGGCGCGGCTCGGATAATGCTGGTGGTGACGCTTCCTGGATGGTCCTCATGTGATCACACTCCAATGTTGCGCCCCCGCTATCACTGCTACAGCTAAAGCTATCACAGGGTTCCGCTCCGGGCTGTAGCGGATTCGGCTTGCGTTGGTGGGGCTAGATATGTCGGCTCGCTCTAGGAGACGAGTGTTCCCTTCGTCATCTAGCGCGAGCATCTGAAGGGTTGGTTGACCCGTCGCTGCAGCGGTCAGAGAGCGGCGTTTTTGCTGTTCAAGCATGGTCGGTGGCTGATTATGCTTCGCGAGGAAGATTGCCTCGATTTCCTGTTGCACTGCTACTGGGGAACATGATTTGATATGTAGCACTATTCGGGGAGTGAAGGCGGTGTAGACGTGTCAATTCAGGTTCGTGACGGAGTTGGAACGCTCCGCAGTCCAGTAGCACGTGTCAGCGCCGCGGCTGTGGCTTGTTCCCGCTCCCGGGCGCACCGCCGAGCCCATGCGAGCGAGCGGGCTGCGGTTGGCCGGCAAGAACAACATCGGGAGCAGTCAAATCCATTGTGGCCTGGTCTATTTCGGCACAGCTTGGCCTCATCGGCACGGGCTCACTACCAGCACGGGTGGTTACAACAAGTGGCCGCTCAGCACAGCCCTTCCGTAATTGTTATCAAATCGTTACCGCCAACTTGTCGGATCGATGTTTGCCAACTTACGTGACTTCTGCGGTGGTGACGTGTTGGAATTTTTGTACGAGTCGGGATAAGGCGCCGGCACCGGCGGCGGCGCAGGAAGGATTGGCAGTGCCTAAACAGCCCTCTAGCTGCATTCTTGGCCATCCAGCCAAGTTAATCAATGTGGCGTTTGAGTGCGGGGCAGATGCCGGAGAATCGCGCGCACGGATAGGCGTTGCGGGTCAGGTCCTGGCGGACCATTGTTTGCTCGACGTTCCGGGTTTACACCGGGATGCCTGGCGGCCGTTGACGGGCGCGGTTGTAGGCCGCACGGTACTCGTCGACGCTGATTCCCAAGCGTGCAGCCAGATTGGCGGCGTTCGTATCGGTCAGTCCGATGTCGGCGCGTTCGATGCCGCGAAGGGTGGTCGTGGCGATTCCTATGGCGGCCGCCAGCTCCGGTTGAGTCAGGCCGTTCATGACTCGCCAATCGCCGGGATAGCGATCAGGCGGGGCGATCAGCACGACTTCGCTGATCGGCGCTTTGAGGATTTTCATGGCCTTGGCCAGCAGGTCGACCTGCGGCGTGCGGGTGCCGGCTTCCCAGGAGTGGATCGTGGATGCGCCGATGTCGGCGAGTCGCGACAGGTCGGACACGCTGAGACCGCGGGTGCGGCGGGCGTCGGCGAACGCGGCGGCGCTGAAGCCACGCAGAACTTTCCTGGTCATGTGTGTTCTGCGCCGGTCATAGGAAGACAGGTTCACCGACGTCACCACTTTTCTTTTAATACGGCTGTCGTATCGAGTTGTCTTTGTGTAGAGTACAGGCTTGTTCGGTACTCACGAAGGAATTCGACATGAGCGCGCGGCGACTTATTGGACGGGGTGTCGACGGCCGCCCCATCCCTGAGCTGTCGCTGCTGGCCGGTTACGAGCCGCAGTTCGCACCCGTCCCGGGTGGCGGCGTCAATCAGCCTGTTGCGGCGGTGCGTCCGGTGTATTGGTGGGCGCAAGAGTTGAACCGTCAGGGTTACGTGGTGCGCCGGGTCCGGTTCGAGCTGAAATCGGTAACCGCAGTTGTCGTCGTCGAGTTGCCGTCGCACCGAGTCGTGGAGCTGATCCGGCGTCCGCAAGACACACCCGTGGTCACCGACCTGCCCTCGCTCTTGTTGGAGGCGGTGTGGCGGCTCAGCGCCGGCGGGTGGGTGCAGGAGCTTGCAGGTGCGGTCGGTTTGCTGAATGGGGCGGCTCCGCTGGCTCCGCTTGCGGTGTGCGAGCACAGCATTCCGGGTGTGCGTGATCAGCCCGAACCGCTTGTGCGAGTGCTGTATTGGTGGGCGCGGCGACTTTTGGGTTATGGGTGGCAATTGGAGTCCCTGGGCGAAGAGGTCGCCCGCGGTGGCTTCATTGCCCAGATTCCTGAGCCTGGCGGGCCGCTGCTGGTGATCTACCCGCGTCTGATACCTCACGATGGGACGGAGGCGTCGGCTCTGGCCAATGCGCTGTACCGCCTTACCCTGCCTCAGCGGGCGCTGCTTACTGGGCTTGTCGATGCCGCGGCTGCCGAGATCCAGGCCGCGGGTGCGACGTCGCTTAAGCGGACCGGTTCAGGAGGTGATGCCGCACCGCTGTGATTTCGGGGCGTATCGGCTCTTGATGCGCCTGCCGGACACGTTCATATAGACCCCAGGTGTGACGAAACCCCCCGAAGGGGGTTCGCTCCGATCCTTTTTGGTCGGGTGGAAGGTGACGCTTCCAGTCCCGGGGTCTCCATTAAAGGAGAGACTTTGCCAAGTCCATCTCAGGGTAAAGGCTGCGCCGGTGCCGGGGCAAGCGTTTCGCTACCTGTAGTTCAGAACTTTGCTGCGACCAGCGCGAATAGCTCCGCTACACGGAGCACGGTCCATGCCAGCGGTCACAGCGCGCGGATTAGCTCATTTGCGGATTCTGCCGGTCGTGGCTGCCCGCTGTGCGGTGAGGTGCCGGGAGAGCCGGTGTTTGTCGACGGCCAGTTGGCCTGCCGCGGCTGTGTGAGTTCGTGCGGCTGCTGCGGAGCCGCATGCCTACCGGGGGAGACGGCGTGCGATGAATGCCGCCGGCCTGATGAGGCGCTTGCGGGGGCGTCGGCGTTGGGGGCGTGGCGATGAGCGCGGCGATGGGCGAGGGGCTCTGCGTGCTGGGCGGGGCCCCGGAGATGTGGGCGCCCGAGCGGAAGCCGCACCGACCGCAGCTGGCGGTCCTCGCTAGCGTCTGCCGCGGTTGCCCGGCGCGGCGGTCGTGCGCTCAAGAGGCGCTGGACGACGAGTCCGGGTTGATCTACGGAGTCATTGCCGGCATCTGGGTTCCGGATCGGGGCAAGGCACGGCGGGACGCGATGGATGTCCTGGGCATCATCGCCGGCCAGCCCCGCCAGGACTTGGCGGTGCCGGCATGAGCGCGGCGGCTCGAGCCATGGTCGATGGGCGCGGCGGGGCGGGGCGGGGCGTGACTGGCAGCCCTCGTTATACCGATGTCGTTGCGCGGGTGCGCGCGGAGCTGTGCGGGCTGCCTGAATCCGGTGACGTGCTTGTCGGGCATGTCGCGGGACTGATCGCCTGGACAGCAGACGTACGACATGAAAACGGTGCTATGGCTGTGCCGTTGGACAACATCAAGACTGCCCGGTGGCTGGCCAGCCGGCTACCCGAGCCCGCTGTTGACGTCGAGGTCGACAGCCCCGGGGCGGTCGTTCGGATCAGGAACCCGCAAACGGTGCTAGGCCGCTATGGTTACCGGCGCGGGCGGTGGATGTTCAGCCACGGCTTGCTCACGGCCCTGGGTGTCGCACGCGGTGCGGTGCACGCCGCGGGAGTGTTTACTGCGCGGGGCGATTTGGTGGTGCCCAGCCCGACGGTGTCGTCGATGTTGACCGTTACCGGGATATTTCGGCGGTTGCGTATCGATGCGGTGCCCAGCGGAGGTGTTCCGAGGACTCGCATTCGCGCCAACGGCGATGACGTCGGTAGTGCGTTGGGGCGACTGGGCGTTGATGATGCTGCGGGCTACTACCGGAAGGTTCGGGAAGCGACAACCGTGGTGCGCGGGAAGGCCCCACGATCATGAGCGGGTCTATGCGGGTAGATTCGGCTCGCCGGCGTTATATCGCGCATACGATGCGGCGGCGGGGCACTCCGCTTGATGCGATCGCTGAACATCTCAAAGTTGAGAAACGCAGTGTCGCTCGTTATTTGGCACAGCCATGCCCGACGTTGGAAACGCCAATCAGGCTTGATGATTTCATCTGGCAGGGTGCGTGTGCGGGCCAAGGTGACGTGATGTTCCGCGAGGATTCCGCGGGGATCGCCGCGGCCAAGCAGTTGTGCGAGCAATGCCCGGTGATGAGTCAATGCCGCACCTACGGATTGACGACCGGCAAGCATGACGTAGGCGTGTGGGGTGGTCTGTCGGAGACCGAGCGGCGGGCTATGTTACGCCGGAAGACGCGTGCAGCATGACCAGACAACATGTGGACTCTGTTGTGGCGGCGAGTCTTTCCGCGGTTGGGCCTCTACCTGCGGATGGCGACGCGGCGTACCGGCGGGGGTTGTGCCGCGACTGCTTTGTCACTCGGTACTCGCCGGGTCGGACACGGTGTACGGACTGCCACAGCGTCTATGCGGCCAGTGGGCCTGTGGCGGCGGCGGCCGCCGGGGCTGCTCGGCGGGCAGCCTGGATCGGTGACCGCGTGGGGGTGACGGCGTGATGGCTGGTGCGCGCCGGCCGCGCGGATATGCAAATAATCCCGAGCTGTCCGGTGCTGGGGCCCGCGCTAATTCGCGCCGGGCGGCTGAGGCCGGGCGGCGGCAGGCCCATGTGGCGCGCGAGGCTCTGGCAGTCCTTCGGGCCGGCGGTGGTCGTCAGCAGTGGCTGAATGCGCTGGAATTACGTGTGGCTCGGCCTGATTCGTCTATGGGTGAGTTGGGCGCGGCGATGACGCCGCCGATGACTAAAGACGCGTACGCGGCATTGCTGCGGCGGGCTGTGCGGGCCGCAGATGCTGCGCGGGCCGGTGAGTCGACGGCCCCGCGGGCCGGTCATCAAGATACCGAAGCTATTCGCGTTGTTTTGGGGGAGTTGTTGTCCTCAGGTCGATTCATCACAACATCCGAGCTTCGTATCCGGTTGGGCGATCACGGATTTCCTGGTCTGGCTCACGAGACGGTATATCGGCAGCTGCGCGTGTTGGCCGGCCGAGGGCTGATCCGGCGCGTTGGGGGGGCCGGGCACGGCCGTGATGTGCGATGGACGAGCCGCGGTAGTTGGTCCGGCAGTGGGGTTCGGCGATGACTCTTGCGTTGAACGTGCACCTAGCGGGAGTTTCCAGCCTTTGTAGCTGATCGGCGTGTCTTGCGTTGTGGTGCTTGATGTTTGTGGGGCTGGAGTGTATTACCCATATATGGCGTCGATCGTGGGTAAGCGGCGCGGCAAGCAGACCTATTACTACCTGGTGGAATCGGCCCGCGTGCAAGGTAAGCCGCGCATCGTTTCGCAGCAGTATTTGGGCAGCGCGGAGGAGGTGATGGCGAAGCTGTCGGCGACGCCGGCCGGGCAGCCGATCCGTAGCCAGCACAAGCAGTTCGGGGATCTGGCTGCGGTGTGGTCGATGCTGGCCCGGCTGGATGTGGCCGGCATCGTCAACGACGTGGCGCCCCGGTACGCGAACGCGGCCGCACCGGTGGGCACCTATGTGGCCCTGGCGTGCGCGAACCGGATTGTCGACCCATGTTCCAAGCGTGGCTTCGCCGACTGGTGGGCCACCACGGCCGGGTCACGGTGGGTGAAGCTGGACCGGGCCGCGCTGGATCATCGCCGGTTCTGGGACGCGATGGACCGCCTCGGCCAGACCGAACTGCGTGAGATCGAGACCCGGCTGGGACGGCGGATGGTGACCGAGTTCGGGCTGGATTTGACCGGGCTGGCGTTGGACATGACCAACTTCGCCACCTTCATCGACACCGGCAACGACCGCGCGCCGATCGCGCAGCGGGGCAAGGCCAAGCAGAAACGCACCGATCTGCGGTTGGTCGGGCTGGCCCTGGTCGTCACCCGCGACGGCGGGGTGCCCGTGATCAGCCACCCCTATCCCGGGGACCGGCCCGATGTCACCCAGTTCAGCACCGTCGTCGACGAACTGCTCACCCGCTACCGGGACCTGGTCGAGCACGTGGAGTCGCTGACCGTGGTCTATGACGCCGGGCAAAACAGCAGCGACAACCATGCGGTAGTGGAGGCGCACCGGATCGGGTTCGTCGGTTCGCTGCCGCCCAGCGATCACCCCGAACTGCTGCAGATCCCGACCCGGGACTACCGGCCCGTGGACGACGACCGCTACCCCGAGCTGAGCTATGTCGACACCACCGTCACCGCGCTCGGCGTCACCCGCCGAGCGGTACTCACCCACTCGGCGAACCTGGCGGCCAAACAATCCCGCGGCCTGGACCAGACCCTGGCCAAGGCCCGGCGCCGCCTGGCCGAGCTGGCCGCCCGCCTCGCGCGCGGCCGCACCCGCCGCGACCGCGACCAGGTCCAGGCCGAGATCACCGCGATCCTCAAACCCCGCTGGGTCGCCGACATCATCACCACCACCCTCACCGGCGACACGCCCGCCCAATTGAGGCTGTCCTGGCGCACCGACACCAAGGCCCGAAAGCGCCTGCAAGAACGGCTGTTCGGCAAGCGCATCCTATTCACCAACCGCGACTGGCCGGTACCCGACGTGGTGGCCGCCTACCGATCGCAATCCGACGCCGAATTCGGGTTCCGCCAACTCAAAGACCCCCACGTAGTCTCGTTCAGCCCGATGCACCACTGGACCGACTCCAAGATCCGGGTGCACGTGTTCTACTGCGTGCTCGCCCTGGCCGTCGCCCACCTGATGCGCCGCCAGACCGAGCACGCCGGGCTGCACCTGTCGGTACGCGAACTACTCGACGAACTCTCCGGCATCCAAGAGACCGTGTTGATTTACCACGACGGCAGCAAGGGACGGCCCCGCGTGCAGCGCATGCTCACCGACACCAGCCCCACCCAACAGCGACTCGCCGACCTGTTCGCAATCCACCAATACGCACCCACCCGCTGACCAACAACGCCCAACACAACGACTTGGGTAATACACCAACCCTGCCAAAAACCCAACCCCACCAGGGCAAATCAGGCCGTCGATCAACGAAGGCCGGAAACTCCCGCTAGGGCATCTCAAGAGCGCGTCACACGCGGTGTTCTCCGATGACGGCCGTTATCGGTACCAGTTGACTCGTTGCCCGAAGCCACGGCTGCCGATGCTGGCTGTGGTGGGGCTCGCGCCGTCGACCGCCGGGGTGTATCGAAATGATGCGACGGTTCGGCATCTGCTGGGCTTGGTTGAGGCCAGTGGTCACGGCGGATTCACACTCGTCAACTTGTATGCCGGTATCGGCTTCGATCCGAAAGATCCTGCCACGATCGACGATCCGGTCGGCGCGCTAAACGACATGTATGTGCAGCGTGCCGCCGACGAGCACGACCTGATCGTGTTGGCGTGGGGCGAGGGCGCCGATCCGGTGCGGGCCCGCGCTGTGGCAGCCCGGCTGTGGCGCACGGTGTGCAGCACGGGAGGGCAGTTGGCGGTGTGGCAGTGGACGGCCGGTGGCCAACCGCACCACCTGTTGGAGGTGAATCACAACACCCTATTGCAGTGCCTCAGCGGTGGGGCGCACACCGATTTCGTCGATGTCGATCCTCGGTGGCCGGACCTGGTCGCGTCATGCGTCGAACCTGATTATGGGGTTGGAGGCCACTATGTTTCACCATGACGGCCCTCATAGTGTGGGCCCGGTTCTGGGTCTGTTGCGTCTGATGGTGTTCACGCTGGGCGTCGTACTGCTGGTGCGGCTGTGCCTGGAATGGCATGCCAGTTGTGCTTGGCTACTGGTAGTTGGTGCGGTGTGGATCTGGAGGCGGCGGCGGACCCGCACCCGCGCTCTTGTGGCCCGCCGTGAGGCGTGGTTGCAGCGTTACGTCGCCGAGTCATTGACCGATGCCAATCTTCGGTGGGCGGTGACGGTGTGGTCACGCAGGAACCGATGATGCTCGCCGGCGATATGGCACGCGTGGGCGGCTCGGCGGTCGGGGTGGCCGAGGACCTGGTCGGGGTGCTGCGGTCACACATCATTCGCGGGCAACGGGAAACCCAGATCCAGGACGGGGTGGAACAGGTCCTGCGGGCCGCCACACGGTATGAGGTTGTGCGCGAGTGCCGGTTATCGGCGCAAGACCGCCCGGACTTTCTCGTCGATGGCCGAGTGGTGATCGAAGTCAAAATGCGGGCATCGGGATCTGAGGTGCTCTGGCAGTTAGGGCGTTACGCCGCACATGAGCGCGTTGCGGCGATCGTTGTTGCCTCACCACGGTTTTCGACACTGTCACGGATCCCGTCGATGATCCACGGGGTTGCGGTGCGTGTCGTCGGGCTGTCGGGGGCGGGGCTGCGATGAGCGCGCGGGTAGCGGGTCAGTACCGGTGGCTGCCAGAGGGCGTTTGGGAAATAGAGGCCACCCCCGATGTGATGATGCGGATCAAGCGGTGGTTCCCGCGGGTCGACACCACCTGCCGCGGCACGGTCACCGTCACCGGCACCGATGAGGTCGCCCGCGATCTGGAGATGATCGTTGGACGCCACCCGATGCGCGCCTCGGTGCAGGATCGCCGGCGGCTGCAGGAAATGGCCGCGGCGCACCGGCGCAGTGAGGCGGCGGTAGCGCGGTTGATGTCCGGCGAAACTCTCAGTGTGGGGGAGGGGCCGGGCTGGGTGCAGTCGACTAAGCCGTTGCGTCCTTCTCAGCGGATCGCCCGGGATCTGGTGTGGACGTCGGGCGGGGTGCTTGTCGCCGACGCTTTGGGCGCGGGTAAGACGGTCACTTCGCTGGCGTTGTTGGAGCAGCCCGAAGCGCGGCCGGCGCTGGTGGTGACGTTGACCGGCGTTATGGGTCAGCAGTGGCGAGATGAGCTGGCTGAGTTCTACCCGATGCTGACCTCGATCGAGGTGCGAACCGGTGAGCTGCACTCGTTGAAGGTGCGGGGCCGGGTAGCTGATCTGATCGTGATGAATTACGCCAAGCTCGACAAGTGGCAATACAGGTTGAAAGGTCTTGTGCGAACAGTGATTTTCGACGAGACCCAGGAACTTCGCCGTTGCGATTCTAACCGGTACAAGGCTGCGATGAGCGTGGCGTCGGCGGCGCGGTTCCGTATCGGCATCACCAACACCCCGGTCTTCAATTACGGCGGATCGGAGATCTACAACGTCATCGACGCGCTACGGCCTGGTGTGTTGGGGTCCCGGGACGAGTTCGCCCGCGAGTGGTGCAACACCTCCAGCCTGCATATCAAGTCGATGGTCGCTGATCCTGCGGCGCTGAACTCGTACCTGAAAGCTCACGGGTTACTGTTGCGGCGCAGCCTGGAAGAGATCGGTATCGAGCTTCCTCCGCTGTATCCGATCGAGCAACCCGTTCCCTCAGACCCGAAGGTGCTAGCCGAAATTGAGGGCAATGCGGTCGAGTTGGCGCGGTTGATCCTCGATCAGTCGGCCAATCCGCGTGAGCGGTGGAGCGCGGCCGGGCAGTTCGACTGGCTGATGCGCCAGCAGACTGGAATCGCCAAGGCCCCGTTCGTTGCCGACTTCGTCAAGATGGTGCTGCAAAGCCAGCAGCGCGTCATCCTTCTGGGTTGGCATCACGCGTGCCACCGGATCTGGATGGAACAGTTGGCCGACTACGAGCCGATGCTGTACACGGGGGAGCAGACCAACACCCAAAAGGCGCGCAGCATCGCGGCTTTCAAGAACGGTTCTTGCCGGGTTCTGATCATGTCGGTGCGCTCCGGGGCCGGCGTGGATGGACTGCAGCAAGTTGCGTCCACGCTGGTGTTCGGTGAGCTCGACTGGTCCCCGGGCCCGCACAAGCAAGCCATGGGGCGGCTACACCGGCCCGGTCAGACGGTCCCGACGATGGCCTACTTCTGTGTCACCGACTCCGGGTCCGACCCCATCATGGTGGAAACTCTTGACCTCAAGCAGATGCAGGCCGACGGGATCCTCGATCCTGTCCCCCTTGACGCGGATTCGCGTCAAGGCCAGCTCGAGCCACACGTCGAACGCTACGACCAAATCAAGCGCATCGCCGCCAACTACCTGGCCAGTATCGACGAGCAGTCTTCGCAGCGGAGGTCCGCATGACCGATCACCCCTATGCAGCAACGGTTTCCAATGTCTGCTCCCTGTGGGTGGGGGTGATGTGATGGGCACGTACTACGAGCCGGTCGTGGAGCTCGATGAGGGCCCGTACCCGATCATCGACCCCGACGCTGAGGGCTTCTACCTGTCGTGGCAGCTCGACGTCACTGACCTCCGGACGCGAGCCGTGCTCGCTCTCATCCAGGAGGCACCGCGGCGGGTGTGGTGGGTCGCCGATGACACACCGTTCTACTACACCCTGACTGACCACTGGCGTCAGCGCCTCGGCCCGGGCTACGACGCGACATCGACGATCCCCGAAGGGATTGCCGACTCGACGATGTCGTACCCGGTCGTCGTCAACGTCGACAAGGACGAATTCTTTGTCGCCGCACAGTGGGACGGTTGCCCGCTGCCTGTGCTGGCCGCCTCCCACCTGCCCCGCGTGCTGCCCGATGGCTGGGCTGCGCTGTGCGGGCGTTGGCACGGCGACCGGATCACGGTGCGCGCCGCGCAGCCTTGTGGGCTCGTCGAGCTTCGTCCCGAAGGCGCACACACGAATTCGGCCATCACATCTGGAAGCGAGGAGACAGGGTGCTGACGTGCACGTCGCTATCAGCGCGATACGGCGCGCCCTATCCGAGAAAGCTATGAACACATTTGGTGACCCGTACCCGGCACCGGTCGTGACAGATGGGCTGGTCCGCCTGGGCGAGTTCGTCGTTGATCGCAACTTCCTGTGCGCGGTCGTCATTTGCGGTTATCCCAGCTGCGCGAAGACCGCGCTCGCAACGCGACTAGCGGAGATCGCCGACGCTGTCGTGCTCGACACCGACACCTACGCCTCGATGCCCGATCGGCATGCCCCCTCGCGGCTTGCAGAAGTAGTCGAGATCGACGCCAGTGGCGCTCAGAGGCGCACCACGTTTCCCCTTCAGGCGTTCTCGGCCCTTTTGGCCACGGGGTTTCGCACCGCCAAGCGGTGTCCTGTCGTTATCGATGCGCCGTGCCTGGGACACGTTCACATCGCCGCGCAGCGGCGAATCCGTCTCGCTGACCATCTTCGTGAACATGTCGGCGACGACGTCGCCGTCGCGACCGCATGGGTCGAGACCAACGACCCCCCGCCGCCCTACTGGCCGGCATCGGGTTCAGTCATTCAAAGACCGACTGTGTCAGCAGGCCCGCAACATCGTCGACATTGTCATCGCTAGCTGAAACAGACTGTCAAGCAACCTGACTCAGAAAGGGACTCTTATGCCTAAGTCCGCTCTCGCCTCCCGCTCGACGGCGGTATTGACGCCGGGCTGGCTCGTCATCGACCCCACGGGAGCCGCGTACGCCTGGTACAGCCAGGCGATCGCCACCGACATCACGGCGGTGTGGAAGCTCATCGGCCGCAACGCCGCGATCCGCAAACGGTATGTGGCTGACGGTTGGACAGTTCGGGCCGGTAGCTGGCCTGAACTGTTCAGCGACGGCGCCGAACTGGTTGCGGTCTCAGCATGACCGCACTCAACGAGGTGTGCGGTCCTATCCTGCGGCGGCCCGATAGCGGTGACAGCGACCGCGATCTGTTCGAAGACCTTTTCGCGCGCCGCATTCATGACGTGGCCAACGGTTCTATCCGTGTAGTCTCCGCCGTTCGTCGCCCTGGCCGAGGCAGCGTGGTTGCGGTGCAGTCGGCTGCCGCCGGCGTCGACGCCGCAGCGGCATGCATCGGGTCGGGCGGATGCCGTGTCCGCGACATCGAGGCATGGTTCCCCGGCGAACACATCACCATCGTCAGCAGCGACCCACCGTCTCCGCCTGTCACGGCAACAGGCGCTGCTTACCAACGGGTCCGCGGCGAGTCGGCCGCGTTGGTCTCACGACACAGCCACATCGAGGAGTAGCAACGATGTACCGAGCAGCTCACATCACGACTAACCGGACAGCTCACGACATCGCCATCGGCGGCACGCACGATATTGCCGAGGTACTGCGCCAACGGCACATCGAAAGCCTCAGTGCGCATGATGATTTGGATTTTTGGTTCAGTCCGTCACTCATTACCACGCAACGGCTGAACATATTCGCCACCGACCTGCTCTTGCTGGCGAGCACGCGGTACGGTGCGTCCAGCGTGCCACTGTTGTACGGCGACATCGTGGTGGCGGCACACAATCCGTCTGGGGCGCTAGCTGACCTCACAAAGGATCATCTCGAGCGTCTGCGCGCGGTCCTGGGCTGGCGCCGCGAGTGGATCTTGAATTGGCGGTACGACTTCGCCGAACGCCGCGCCCGGTCATGCGCGAAATCACGGGTCTGTGCGCACGCCGAAGGGATTCACCGTGCCTTCTGATCCAGCCCTCACCCGAAACGGCTCCATGGTCCAGGAGGCCTCAATGACATGCCCCGCACAGAACCCTGCGCCCTGTTCGGTCGACGATCCCAGCACCGCGGAGCTGGCGCGGATGCCGGAGTACATTTTCGATGAGCGCCGAAACATGCTGTGGGAGCTCGAAGATGACGGCCTGTACGGTCTTGTGGCCTCACAGGATCCGATGGCATATATGCGTCAGAGTCTCACCCAGCTGCGCGGCGTGCTCGGCAGCGTTCTTTTACCATTGCGCGTCGATCGGCGACCCCGCGACCCCATCTCGTGTCGGCTTCGCGATGAGACCGATCCGCGTTCTCCGATAGGTGCGGACAGCGAATCGCCAGTGGTCGACATCGACTCGCTGTCTCGGGCCGTGGGGGAGTGTCTGGACCGCATGGGTGTCGAACGCTCGGATTGGTTGCGGGTGGCCAAGGTCGGCGAGGAGGCCGGCGAGGTGATCGGCGCTTTGATTAAACGTGGCCTCGCGCGCGCCGATATCGACGATCTGGTGGCCGAACTCGGCGACGTGTTCCTGTCGGCGCTAGGTGCCGCCGATCAGCTCGGACTAAAGGCGTCCGCGGTGATCGCGCAGCGCTGGCAAACCGTCGCGGCCCGAGCCGACGTCGGCGATCCAGCAACAGCTGGACACGGTGGACAGGAGTTGTGACCCTATGCCGAGATCGTCGACACACCAAGACATTGGCTCAGGTAGAGCCGCGGCGGCTTGTGCCACCGCTGGGCGCTGCTCGCATGGCCGCACGCCAACCATTGGCGGCTACGCCCCCTATGCGACGCCCTGCACCCATGAGCAAGCGTGTATCCGCTGCCCGATGCTTCACATCGATCACAGGATGATCCGCCGCCTTGATGAGATCGAAACCGACCTCGTCAAGCGCCGCGAACGCGCCGAGATCGAGGGCTGGATCGGTGAGATCGAAGGAGTCGACCTCACCCTGACGTTCCTGCGCTCCAAACGGATAGGAGCCGTCCGCCTGAGCCGACGAATTGTCTCACTCGGACGTCCCCGCCAGGCGCATGAGGAGACACCGTCATGAGGGATGCAGCGATGAACGGCACCGCCTACGCCTTGATCGAGCCGATACCCGCCGACGCGGTGGGCGGCGCCGACGGTCACCCCTGGCAGCCGGCCGCGAGGCACACCGGTCACCGCAGCGACGGTGTGGTGTCGACCGGGGCGGCCAAAGACGAGATCGGTGAACTGCGCCGCATCGTCGACCTGGACACCCCACCCGCGCCACCGGGCCCGGCAGCGCCGCCAGCTGTAGAAGCATGCGCCGCGCCCGCCAACGCCGCGGCGCTGTCGGAACCAGCGGGCTCAGCAGTCCGGTCAGGCGACAACGGCGGTCCCCATACCGCGGGGGCCGACTGGTGGTCGCTGTTGCAGGATGACGACCCCGAGGAGCACGTCAAGGTCGAACGCGTCCCCGAGACGGGGATCCCACACGACATAGCCATCGAGGGAGCGCGGTGGCCCAATGCCTGACCAGCGGCGGACCGGTGACACGGCCTCCGATATGCGCGCAGACGCGGTAGCTAACGAGGCCAAAGTGCGTGTTCTGTCGCGCTTTTGGACCGGCGATGGGTCTGCTGACATCCGACTTGTCAGGTCCTTCCCCTCAGCCGAAGGCACCGCTGTGAGCGCACACCACACCTTGAGCGCGGCACCGTCAGTATCGGATCTCGGCAGATGACCACGGCAGAGGTTATTACCTGGGACGACCGTGGATCGCTGTCTGTGGCTCCTTCAGTCTCGGTAGCGCTGCGACCACACCAGCAATCGGCGTTCGACGAGGCCAACGGCCACCTGCGCAGCCACGACCGCGTCACCGTCGTGATGCCCTGCGGGACCGGCAAAACGCTGTTGGGGCAGCGGATCGCCCAGCATCAGGCCCGTCACGGCAGTTCGGCGATCCTGGTGTTGGTACCGACAGTCGCGCTGCTGAAGCAGACGCTGGATTCCTGGGTTAAGCACAGTCGCCGGCCGGTGGCGGCGTTCGTGTTCTGCCACGACACCACGATCGCGTCCAGCGATCTGCACGTTCCGGTGTCAACACGGCCGGGCGCGCTCGCCGAGTGGCTGGCACGGACACGCCGCGCCAGCCGGGGACCCTCCGACGAGCAGGTCGTGGTGTTCGCCACCTACCAGTCGAGCCCGCGTATCGCCGACGCCCACCGCAACCACCACCTTGCGCCGTGGCACGTCGTGGTCGCCGACGAGGCGCACTGCTGCGCTGGTGAATTCGAGGCAGCGTTCGCCACCGTCGTTGACGACAATCGTGTTCCGGCGGCGGTCCGGATCTTTTTGACCGCCACCCCCCGCGTCCGCAAGAACGCCGCGCAGGCAGCGTTCTGCATGGATGATCCGGCCGCATTTGGGCCCATCGTGGCGCCGCTGTCAGTGCGGTCCGCGATCGACGCCGGCCTGCTGTCTGACTATCTGATCGCCGTTGTGGCAGTTACCGACAACGACGTCCGTGAAGCGATCACCGCTGGTGGATCGCCGGTCATGGTCGGTGAGCAACCACTGCCAGTCGAACAGGTTGCCGTGCAGCTGGCCGTAGCAGCCGCCGCAAGAACTTATGACCTGCGGCGAATTATGGTGTTCCACAACAGCATCGCAGCTTCGCGGGCTTTTACCGACACGTTAGCCACCATTGTGGATGGGCGCGGGGTGCGCGCCGAAGATCTGGTCGCCATGCACCTCGACGGTGACACACCGGCCCTTCAACGCGACGAGCACCTCCAGGTGCTTGCAGCGCCGCCAGACCAGGGTTTGGCGGTTCTGTCCAATGTTCGCTGCCTCGGTCAAGGTATCGACGTTCCTGCTCTCGATGGCGTCGTGTTCGCCGGCCCCCGCACATCTCAGCTCGACATCACCCAATGCGTGGGTCGGGCCCTGCGCCTAGACCCCCAGCGTGCAGACCCGGCTGTGGTTGTTCTTCCGGTGTTCCTCGACGCTGCCGCGGATCTCCATGCGCAGGTGGCGTCGTCGCGATTTCGGCACGTCTACCGCACGTTGTTGGCGTTGGCCGATCAGGACACCGAGCTCGCCGACGAACTGTCAATGGTCTATCGGCGGCGCCGGGGATCATCGCCGAACCGCGGTGGAGGGGACCGGAAGGTTGTGCTGCTCGACGCAGTCGGCGGACCTGGCACCGATGATCTATACAACGCGCTGCAACTACGGTCTCTGCGGCTGCTGACGCCGAATTGGGAGCGCGGATACCAGGAACTACAGGCCTACGTCGCCGAGCACGGCGACGCCCGGGTCCCCGCCAATTACGTCACCGCCACCGGCTTCCCTCTCGGTGCATGGGTCCGGGGCAACCGGCACAAACGGGATCGGTTGACCCACGAACAGGTAGCCAAACTTCAATCAGAAAACGGTTGGGCATGGAACCTGCACGAGGCCGCCTGGTGGGAGGCCTACGAGCGGCTCCGTGTCTACATCGACCAACACGGTCACGCCTGCATTCCGCGCCGTTACCGTTGCGCTGACGGTTTCGCGCTCGACCAGTGGGTCAGCGTACAGCGGGCCGACATCGCCGCCGGGAGAATGCCCGCAGACCGTGAAGCGGCGCTCCGTGCTCTCAAGGTGTTCTCACTGCGTCCCTCAGATGACCGTTTTGAGGCTGGCCTTGTCGCGCTATCCAAATACGCCGCCACCTACGGGCACGCCTGCCCGCCCCAAAACTATGTCAACCCTGCCGATTTCGCACTGGGCCACTGGACCAAGAATGTCCGCAGACGCTACGCACAGCTGACCGCTGAGCAGCGGGCGGCGGTGGAAGCTCAGCCCGGATGGGTATGGGATGTCCGCGAGGCCAACTGGCAGCGGGGGCTGGCTGAGCTCGTCGCCTACGAGGCGGCCCATGGGCACCTACGTGTAGCACGCGACTACGTCACAGCTTCCGGTGAGCCCCTGGGGAAATGGTTCGACAACCAGAAGACCGCCCGCCGCGCCGGAATGTTGGCGCCGCACCGAGCCCGCGCCCTAACCGACCGCTTTGGCCCCAAATGGTTTCACTTCCCGTCGACGCCAGCGGCCGGGTTGAAAGGCGCACCAAGCGATCCCACCCGTATCTGCTCGCCGGACGGAGCCGTTCATGCATAGACCTGCCGGCAGCCGGTTCCTGGCCGAGCGCCCTGAGACCGCTGGGACGGAGCTCAGCGGGTCCCTGATGCAAATTGGCGACGCCGGCTCCAGGTGGGCCGACGTTTTTCTACACGGCGTCGCTGAGGCTACTGAGACGGCTGTGACATCGAGTTTTAGTGTCTGCCGCTGCCCTGACAACGGCTCGCGAAGTACACACCATGCCGCTGACGACGCATTTTGGCGATCTGCGGAGCGGTGTGTCGGTACAAGTTCTCCGGCCAGTGGCGTGGTCGGATTAGAGGTAACGACTAGGTAAAGGAGGTTTTCGAACAAGCGTTCTATTTCCCGCTGCTGCGGATTTGACAACTACATAGAGGATCGGGCCTGAAAAGGGCACAACCGCATCCCCTCCCCCGAAGGGGATTTTCAAAAGGGAAGCGATTCAGAAATCGGAGCTGCCAACTCCGATCTGTGCAGAACCGAAGCTACCAACTTCGACTCTCGATCCTCGCGCCAACGAGGAGAACAACCGTGCAAGGTCGTTCTCAGGGTAACTCTTACCCTGAAGTAGAAGCAACATTTGGCGCCGGTGTTTCCCAAAAACACCCTTTGAACAGGGTTAATGATCCTGATTCATGGGCGTGTCGCAAAGGTGGAATTCGCCGGCGTGACGTACCGCGTCATCGGGATCGCGTATCTGCCCCTGACGCCGCAACCGTGCATGCGCGCGTCGTCGAGCAGGCAGCTCAGCTAAGGCTGCGCGGCGCCCGGCAATGGGTCCTGACAGCGGTGCTGTGGCTGCTGTGTGAGCGGTGGACCAAAATCGCCGACGATCAGTTGCGGCTGTCTCAGATTGTCGATGAGATCAGCCGCCGCGGTGGCCGGCGTTATGACCTCAAGACCGTCGGCCGCGCCCTGGCCGCCCTAGCCGGCCACGAGCTCATCTCCTATCAGCCCGCTCAGGGCCGCGGAGGGTTTGCTGTAGTCGCGATCCACGGGCAATTTGTCCGCGATATCGCGGTCCTGCAACGAGACAAATCAGGGCGGGTCATCACCCAATCCGTCACCTTTTCCGACGGTGTACCTATATCTTCCCCGAAGGGAATACCTCACTACTCTCCAAGCCCACGCAGCAGCACCCAGCCACACACCACCCGACCGGTTGAGGTCGATGTTCGCCCGGGTGAACTTAGCTACATCCTGCGATCGCTCCCCGCGCCGCTCGACGAGCTACCCCGGCACCTGCGGTGGCTTCTCGGCCGAGAGATCCGGATCAAGCTCTCGCGGGGGTTTCTTCCAGAACAAATCCTGCACATCCTCGGCAAGCAGCTGCCAGCCGGGCTCGGTGCGCCCTACAAGCTGGCGATGTGGCGGCTGCGCAACAACATGCGCGACGTCGGCCCACGCCTGAAACCCCTTCAGGCGCAATGGGACCGCGAAGACGCCGCTCGCGCGCGACGAGCCGCCAAGCAAGCCACGACGTGCTGGTATTCCGATGTGGCCGCCGTCACCACACCAGACCAACGACGCACGATTCTGCAAGCACACGAGGTCAAATTCGGTGCGGGGATTCCCGATCCGATCGCGGCGCTAGCCAATGCCGGCGCGCGAGCGCAGCGGCTTCACCCTGAAATGTCACTGGCAGCGGCGTTGCACCGCTGGGTTCACGACACCCTCAGCCAAGGCGAACAGGACGCTGACAGCGCCACGACTGCTGGCGGGACGGACCTGCTGTTGGACCTGGCCGTCAACGGCTGCATTCAGTGTCACGACCCGCACGCGCCACTACGCACGGAAATGCCGCTGCCAGCCCCGGTCTGCGACCGCTGCTGGCCCGCAATGGCCGCTGACTTCACCGCCGGACCGGCGGACGACGAACTAGCGAGGGAGTGCGCATGACAGACGTCGAGACCCCCATCTCGCCGGCGCAGCAGCGACGCACGCCGGGCCAGACAGACACCGATCTCGACGATCGGCGCCAGCCACCACAGGACCTCGACGCCGAGCAGTCGGTGCTCGGTGGAATGCTGCTGAGCAAAGATGCGATCGCCGATGTCATCGAAAAGTTGCGGCCTGCAGACTTTTACCGGCCCAACCATCAGGTCATCTACAACACCATCCTGGACCTTTACGGTCGCGGCGAGCCCGCTGATGCTGTGACGGCGGCCGCCGAGCTCGACCGCCGCGGACTGCTCAGGCGGGTTGGAGGGGGCCCGTATCTACACACGCTGATCTCGACAGTGCCGACAGCGGCCAACGCCGGCTACTACGCCGGGATTGTTGCCGAGAAGGCGATCCTGCGACGTCTAGTCATCGCAGGAACCCGGGTTGTTCAGTACGGGTACGCAGGCGCGGAGGGCGCCGACGTAGCCGATGTGGTCGACCGGGCGCAGGCTGAGATCTACGACGTCACCGACGAGCGCGGCTCTAATGACCTTGCCTTGCTCGAGGACCTGCTGCAACCGACGATGGATGAGATTGACGCTATCCAATCCGGTGGCGGCTTGGCTCACGGTGTTCCAACGGGTTTCGCCGAGCTCGATGAAATCACGACTGGCCTGCACGGGGGACAGATGATCATCGTGGCCGGCAGGCCAGGTATGGGCAAATCGACACTGGCACTCGATATTTTACGATCCTGCTCGATCAAACATGGAATGCCTAGCGTCATCTTCAGCTTAGAGATGAGCAAATCAGAGATCGTGATGCGCCTACTGTCAGCCGAAGCGAGGATCAAGTTGGCGGACATACGATCTGGACGACTCAGTGACGATGACTGGACAAAGATGGCGCGGAGGATGGGCGAGATCAGTGAGTCACCACTGTATATTGACGACTCCCCGAACCTCACGATGATGGAAATCAGGGCCAAAGCTCGTCGGCTCAAGCAGAAAACCGATCTCCGGGCTGTGGTGGTCGACTATCTGCAGCTGATGACCTCGGGCAAAAAGGTCGAATCGCGACAAGCCGAGGTTGCCGAGTTCTCGCGCAATCTGAAGCTCTTAGCCAAAGAACTCGACGTGCCCGTCATCGCGGTGTCCCAACTCAACCGGGGTCCCGAACAACGCGTCGACAAAACGCCGCAGTTGTCAGACTTACGTGAAAGTGGTCAGCTCGAGCAAGATGCGGACATGGTTATCCTTATCCATCGGCCCGACGGATACGATCCCACTGACCCCAGAGCTGGAGAAGCAGATCTGGTCCTGGCCAAACAGCGCAACGGACCCGCGCCGCGAACAATCGCTGTGGCAAATATGTTGCATATGAGCATGTTTCGCGACCTGCCACGCCACTATTGATACGTGTAGGTTCTCACGGAACGTGGCGGAATCTCACGAGTGATGGCGTAGCGATGGCGGATCCGCCAAGTTCGTGAGACACGCTGGTTCCAGATCGGGTAACCGTGAGCCGAAACGGTTCGCATTCCCACCGCCAGCGGTTGACGATCGTTAAGGTGATCAGGTCGAGAAGCCGAAGGCCTTGAGCCTTGAAGCATCGCATGGTGCTCCAATCGAGACCCCCGGCCATGACTGCGGCTGTAATACGTTCCGCCAGCACAGGATCAACATCGCGTCGTCTCAGTTCAGGGATGCTGCATCGGTCTGTCCACACCAGCCAGCCCCATCCCCGGCTGTGCGCAAAAACGCGTCCCGCGTCGAACTTGTCCTGATTGACCGCATACGCGACCT
The DNA here is from genome assembly GCF_041206865.1 of Mycobacterium sp. HUMS_12744610. Taxonomy (NCBI): domain Bacteria; kingdom Bacillati; phylum Actinomycetota; class Actinomycetes; order Mycobacteriales; family Mycobacteriaceae; genus Mycobacterium; species Mycobacterium servetii. Next base: position 7,717 of record NZ_JBGEDP010000003.1, on the reverse strand, counting down.
CATAGATCGGTTTCGCCTCGATCAGCACCGTACGGCCATCGTGCAGCTGTGCCACGACATCGGGGTAGTAAGACTTTGTGTGACCGCCCCACTGGTAAGGGACCTGCACAGGTTGTTCTTGAAACGTCGCGACCAAGTGGCTGTCATTCAAGATCCGCAACAGCCGCGCCTCGAACCGGCTGTCCCACGCGGCATCGCGGCCGAGCTTGTCGAGAAATGTTGCGCCGTGCCCTTCTTCATCCACATCGACCTGGCGAACTGCACGGTCGGGAATCGGGCAGTGCGACTGGGTGGTGTCGGCCGGCCACTCGATGTGGCTGAGCCAGCGTTGCAGGTGCGAGGTTGCGTAGTTGTCGGCTACGGCCGTATTGCGCTCAATACGCTCTAGAGTTCGTAGCCGACTACGAACTCTAGCGACTCGGGAGCGGACTTCGTTGGCAAGTCGGTTGGTGTCAGACACACGGTGCCCGGCGAGGCGCAGTTTCAGAACTGCAAAGTTCTTTGTCAATGGCCCAGTCTCGGTTGCGCAAGCCTCCAGAGTGAGCCGCCGAACAAGTGGCTCGATATCCGCGGTGGAACCGTACCGTTCAGTCAACATATCGCGGGCAGCTCTGCCCTCCACGGACGTGAGCGCCCGGCTGGCCACCCGCATCACGGAGCGGTCGACGAGTTGGCGGACCCGCTCGCGTGAAATCGCATGTTGGTGGCCAATCTCCTGCAAGGTGGCGCGATCCCGGTCGTTTATGCCGAATCGCCTCGTCAGGATGTCGTGCTCGCGGTCATCGCGGGAATAGCGGCTGAGCATCGACGACACGAGATCGTGGACCGGAGCGACATCGTAGGCCAGCTCATCGAGCCAGACACAGAACTGATCGACGTCAGAGGGATGTGCCAGCGGCGGCGGCGACAACGGCAGAGGGTCAGCCATAGCATCAAACGGTAACGGCGACTTCCGACATGAGAGGGCCGCGCAAAATGCGGGAGTCAAAGCCCTTACGTGAGACGAAGGCTGCATGCGGTCGACGTGAGACGGTTCGGATATCAAGGTCAGGCGGTCGGGCAAATGACGTCGAGCGTGAGAACCTACAATACGTGTGGAGTCTCATTGAGAGCGCCCAAATCTCACGTCGAGTGGCCAAGCCCAAGCTGCTGCCGGAGTTCTTCATCGTGGCCTGTCGAGCACTCGGCGGAGGATCTCACGCACCGTTACTAGGTAGATCCGCTGAAGCGCAGCGGGCACAGGTTCGCCCCGACAGCTAGCAAGAAGCTTCTCCGGTAGATCACCTAACTCCGCCAAGGCCTGATCGATCACAGGATTCGGTTCTGCCTTGGCCAGCGCGGCGACTTGCGGTAACACCTGCCCTAAGAGGTCTAGCAGGGGATTGACGCCGGGCGGCAAGACTTGATCGCGCAGCGCTAACCATTCTGGATTCTCGTAGGCCTCAGGCACGACCGCGCATCGATACACGACCTCTGACAGAGTGCGGCGTAGTTTCGGGGAAAAAGGCGCGGGTGCTGAGTCAAGTACCGCACGGGCCAAAGTGATCGCGTTCTCAACAGCGATCGTGGTGTGCCCGGAAGGTACCGTTGCAGCGTGCATCGGCACTCGAATCCGGTGAGGTTCCTTCTCGGACATATTTCCTAGTATCCCCGTCAGAGGCAGGATCAGATCCTGCCATTCGATGCATAATCCTCGACTGCCCGCGACACGGCCTCGTTATGTTGCCCGCCAGTTATCCCGACGTCTGGCGCCGCGAACGATTGTGCATTCTCCGATGACTACGCTATCGCGATGGAGGCGCTCCCGGAGCAGGCCGCACTGCCAGATCGAATAGGCGCCGAGCCAAGGTGCGTCGATGTCCAATTCGGTGTTGAACCCGAACCCGGCACGCCCGTACAACGAGAACGAATCCTCGAGTCACTCAACGGCGGGATTATCTGTCGGCAACTGGCGCGCAGAACTCCCGGATCGTCGTCGAAAAGGATGGTGTCGAGATCAGCCTCGACCTCGGGATATTCGTCGCCCGACGCAGCTAATCGGTAGCGCCAGCTATTGCGGCCCCAGGTTTCACGGTGCGACATCAGGTGCTCAGTTTTTCGACGGCCAGCAAGCAGGTCATCACGTACCTGTGCCCGCGACGCGGACCGTGATCCGTGTGCCGGTTGTCCCACCTTGGCGCTATGCTTACAGCAACGCCGACGCACGGCGGACATCCCGATGCTAGCGGCTCACTGCCCAGATCAGAGAGTCATAATCTTTCCGGGACCAGGACCCACTGGGCCATGCGTACCGCCTAACCGATCACGGCGTAGAGCGAATCTGGGACGCGCTCGCCGGTTGATTGGAGGCTGAATCCCCCATGGTTGACTCATCTGCTTGGAAGAAAGCCGCTCGCGAGCTCGCGCGCGACGCGGACATGCCCTACCCGGAAGCGAAGCGGCGCACTGCGGCACCACATCTGTTGCCCGTCAAGATTACCATTGGCCTCCACGGTCGCCGGCGCCGGCGGTTGATGATTGACCTGAATCACCAACGCCCCGTGTTGATTACCGGTACTACCGGCGGTGGGAAGACGGCTCTGATGAGATCGATGGCTGCCGATCTTCGGCGGCGATGCCCGTGGGTTGAGAGCTGGTCGATCGCTGATGAGAAGCAATGTTTCGTGCTGGGGACGGCGGTCGATCACTTTGTGGAGCCGTTCGATCACGGGGGCGCGCCGGAGCTGTTGGGCGGCCGGTTCGGTGATCAAGTGAACGAAGCCCGGAAGCGCAAGCCCATTGTGGTATTCCTCGATGGGCTGTACTGCGGTATCGATCGCACCGTGGTGTTTCTGGATGCGGCGATGCGGGCCGTTGGACAGGCCCGCGGTCATTCGGTGTACTTCGTTGTCGCGACGCAGGTGACGTTCACCGGCGAGCTGACGAGCTATACGCCGGTGTCCGAGGAGGATCTAGCTGTGTTCGGCTGCCGCATCCAGGTTTTTAACCGCGGTGCGGCAGGGGCGATCGCGGCAAAGCCGGGTGGGGCGGTGCGGGAATTCGTGCCCACGGTCGTCGCCTCCGCTCATTGCGGATGAGAAGGCGTCATGTACAGGCTGTACACTAATGTACATGACAGCCTCTGCTTGGTTCAACAGCGTCACCGAAGGTCGAGCTCACCTAAGGAAAATGCTCGACGCGGCGGCGCGCGGTCTACCAGCGGGGCTACGTCGCGACCAGGCGGCGTTCGCACTCGTCGATGGCGAGCGTCTGCGCCGTTTCCTCGAGGTGCAGGCGCGCCAACCCGAGGTGATCGCCGAAGCTGACGGCTGGTCCATCTTCATTCCTAACACGCCCCTTTCTGCTGATGGCCCCACTTTGGCGGAGGCGGCGACGGACATGATCGACGCTCTGCGTGAGTACGCGACCGACTGGACTGAGCGGCTGCACGCGGCACCTAACCACGCTGATAATTGGTGGATTCCGCAACTCAGTGCGGTGTCTACCGATGACGAGCTCTCGAGCTGGCTGACCGCCGGACAACTGGCAGGCCAGGCGTGACATGGCCCGCACCCACTCGGGCGGATCACGACGCCTTCTGCCGCCTGGAAGGGTGGACGCCTGTCCGTGATGCGCTCGGCCGCACCGGAACTCACCACATCACATACGAACTCCGTCTACCCGATGGGCGGGTCCTTCGGACTCGCATTTCTCACCCGCCGAATCGCCAGACCTACGGCCCGCGCCTGTGGGCCCATATTTTGCGTGATCAGTTACAGGTCGACGAGTCCACTTTCTGGGCCGCGGTACGTGACAACAAGTGCCCGGCGCGGGCGAGTGTTCAAGAAACCGCCGAGGCGGTGCCTGCTGAAGTGGCCGCACTTCTCGTCAACCGAGTTGGCCTCAGCCGTAAGGATATTGCCGGCCTGACCCGCGACGAGGCAATCGGACGGCTCAATCAGTTTTGGACCGAGGGCCGCTGAGATGCGCGTCTTATCGGCCGCCGAGGCTTTTTCTATGCGGACGGGTTGAAGGCCTCATTCAGTGACCACAATGCGATGCACGGTGCATCGAATCGTAATTCTTGTATGCCCGCTTCTTCGGCTGTCGGTAACTGTCGCTCCTCGGGTTTACATTGCTGGGCATGGCGCGCGCGACTCTTATTCAGCCTCGGGTGGACACCGATTGTGCCCCGGTGTCGCGTCGCACTCGGCACTGCCACCCGGTAGAAGGTTGCTGGCCGTCAATGCTGCAGGTGAGGACGTTGCGGTGATGGGGCGGGCCGCGCTGTCAGGGCTGCATCGATCCGAAATGTCCTACCGATTAAGGAGGCAACGCCACATGGAGCTAGTAGATAGCGGCTCGGCGGGTGACGAATCTGTCGACGAGCAGATCGACGAGGAAGTAGGGGCGCTGGCCGTCATCGTCGATGTTGTCGCTCCGTTGCCGCCGGATGCACAGTCCAGGATCGTCGCGTATTTGAGCGACCGCTACGCCGGGCCGCGGACATGGACATTAGCGATGACGAATGAGTTACGGAAGGCTGGCGCGACGGCCGACCTGCTCGACGCGCTGTCATCGTTACGGGCCGCGGTCGCAGTGATGGCGGACTCCGCGGTGGGAGCTGCTGAATCTCACGTCGCCGCCGCGCAGGCGCACCTAGCCTCGGTCACAAGTATGCGCGCCGCGATTCACAGCTACGACCGAGCGCTCACGGTGCTCACATCAACCAACCCGTAAAGACTCGAGGCGGGCAATGACGATCACCACACCCGATCGCACGCGCACCGAATCCATTGTCAGCGCTCATGACTGCGACTGGATGGTTGGCGATGGCGAGCAGGGGCGTTGTGGCTGCGGTCTGATCGTGACCAGCGAGGACGAGTGGCGGCGGCAGACTGAGCAGTTGGTGGTCGCCGAATTATGGTCCCCCACAGCTGAACTGATTACTTCGGCGAGCGCGCTGGAAGGACTTCCGGAGCGCTCGGTCATCGTTGTGCACCCTGGCACGCCCACATCGTGGAGGCGGTCACGGCGTTGGAAGACAGCGTGGTCAGGCGTGGGAGACGGAGTCCACCGCATGTAGAAGTCGCTCGACAAGTGGACTCTCAAATCCATAACGCTCGTCAGTTGTGCTGTGGGGCATTTATGTTTGCTCCGATCTACCTTCAACGGGTATCCAACTGAGGAGTGGGTTCGATTCTTGTGGCGAGAAGTCGAAGCGCTCCGGCGAGGTCGCCAGGGGTGGGCTCGCCTCGGTCCTGGTGACTTTGCGATAGACATTCGCGTTTGATCAGACAACATCGTCGGGATCCTGTATGGGTTGAGTGTGCCTTTGCTGGCGGTGCCAGGCAAGTCGGCGGTTGCGGGCGGATTCGAGCCCGGCTTGGCGTGCTTTGCGGATGGCCTCCCCTCGTCCTTCGTGTTCGTCGTTGGGCGTGACATAGCCGATGCCGGCGTGCAACCGGACTCCGTTCCAGAATTGGCGGGTGACGGCAAGTTCGGCGCGCAGGGTGGCGGGGTCCTCGATCGCGAGCAGGTGCGGGAACTCGGCCTTGAGGTGCCCGTTGAAACTCTCGATCCAGGCTTGATCGGTCGGCGTTCCGGGGCGTCCGAAGTGCTGGGCGATCGCAGACATGGCCATGAACTCCCGCGTCGAGCCCGACGTCATCTGGGGACCGTTATCGGACACCGCGAGCAGGATCGGCCGGGCCTGGTCGTCGATGCCGATATCGACCAGGCCGTCGGCGCGTCGCTCAACGGCCTGCAGGAGTCCCTCGATGTCGAGCGCGTCGGTGAACCCGATCTCGACCTGGGTGGAGGTTTCCTCAGCGGAGACGACCTCGGTGATCCACTTGCGCGAGACCAAATCCTGAATGATCAACACTGCCATCCCCGCCCTGGTGAAGTGCGTCGTATCGTAAATCCAGATCGAGTTCGGCTTGTAGTCCACCCAATCCGGGAAGGGCTTGCGTTGAGAACGTCCAGGCTTGGGAAGTGGTCGAAAGTGCTTGTCCGCCAAGAACAGGACCCGACGAACACTCGACGGTGACACCCATACCCGGCCCAGATAAGAGCCGCGGTGAGCAAGCTTGCGGTGCGAGCGGTCGGTCTCGCCCCACTGGTCGAACAACGCCAAGATCTCGCTGACTTCTTCGTCGAGCAGCCCATGCATGGGCGACCCACCAGGGATCTTGTCGACCAGCTGGCCGATCGCTCGGCGAGCGATCCAGCGATGTGCCCGCAGCTCGCCGAGCTCCAACGCATGGCATGCCTGGCGCAGTGTCCAACCTTCATCGACCGCCTGGTCGAGCAAGCCCAACAGCGCCGTCTTGGTGGCCACGTCGACACGGTGTGGGACTCGGCCACTTAGCCCCAGCGCCCTTTTCCCTCGACCAACGTCAGCCGCACGGCCATCTCCTTGAGTGCCTCGGACAGCCGCGCGTTCTCGGCCTTGGCGGCATCGAGTTCGTAGTCGCGTTGGCGGGCCGCCGCGCCTGGCTTGGCTGCCGCCAGCGCGGCCAGCGCACCTTCCTTGGCGATCGTGCGGATGCGCATGATCGTCGTGCGATCCACCTGATGGTTGGCGGCGGCCTCGGCGATCGTCACCTCCTGGCGTACCAGCTGCAGCCATATCTCGTACTTCTGCGACGGGCTCAAGAACCGCTTCGGGCGACGGTGCGAGCGGTCGCCACCAGAGTTTGCTTCGGACATGATCAGATCCTCCAAGAGAGCTCGGAGAACCCGTCGGATGTCGTCTGATCGACACACCGATCTCTATCGCGAAGTCAGACGCAAAACACATTGGCCTGGCGTGCCAAGACCACAGCGCTGGGTCTATTCGGCCGTGACGTGGAGCGGGCCGGCATTAACGACATCAAACAGATGTCCGTTGAAGGTACGGAGAGTCAATTAGCGAGGAGAGAGAAATGACGGACACAATGTCGACGTCGTTGGAGGCATGGACTGATGCCGATACGGCGGCGGGTCCGTTGGGGTTGGCGTGTCATGCCGATGTGTTGTTGGTGCGGGCTAATCCGTGGTTGGTGACGGGGTAGTGGGCTTGGTGTGGGCTGGGTCGGGGGTGGGTTAAGCGACCTGGGGTGGTTCGGGGGCCGAGGGGTCTCTGGTGGGCTGTGTGGCCTGTGGGGTGCGGTGGCGTGTGATGGGGTGGCTGGCTGGTGGTGCTGTAGCGGGTGTGGGGTGCTGCGGTAAGCGTGGTGGGGTGTGGCCTGCCGGTGGCTGGGTGAGGTTGTCGGGGTGGGCTCGGTGCCGCGGTGTGGCCGGCGCGTGAGCGTCGGCAGGGGGTCGGGTGTTTGATGCGATGCCGGGGCGGGCCGCGACGAAGGATCAGCGGAGAGCGCGTCGGGATGTCCCCGGTGATAAACCGATTATATAATCAATAATTGGGACGCTGCTTCTGTTAAAACGGCTGTGGGATAACCATAGTTATGGTATGGTAAGTGAAAGCTATTGTATAGCAACGAAATAGGAGTAACTATCGTGAGTATGGCAAGAGGCAGCCGTCGCGGAGCGCGGCGTATCGTGTCACTCATTGAATCGCGAAAGCGATTCAGCCACAACGATAAAGGAGCTGTCAGCAGCGCCGCGTCAGCGGCGCATAACCAAAAATGTTGCGGCACAATAAAATACGAGTCAACCGCGAAAGCGGTTGGCGAACAGCACATCTCGCGGGCGGGCTTGCCCGCCCGGTAGGAGGAGCCGGCGCAGCCGGCGA
>NZ_JBGEDP010000002.1 GCF_041206865.1 Mycobacterium sp. HUMS_12744610 | reverse complement strand
CCGCCGGCGTTGCCGGCGAGCGCAACCGGCGGCTCACGCCGCCTTGCTCGTGCTCCATGGTCGAGTTCTGTTGTGCGCCTTGCGTTTTCGTCGTCACCGGCTCGTTTCCGCTCGGGCTTCGCCCTTCGCTCTGTCGGATCGAATCTCTTTGCATACCAATCACTTTCACTACCCGCGTGGTCGCGACTTCGTCGCTAGCCAATGTCGTTATTCTACAGTCTGTTTCGTGGCTCCGCTCGGCTTCGCCGCGCTTAACATCAATACTACCAACACTTTTCGTGATATCGCAATGCCAATCCTCATCACTCAATACCCGTTCATACCAACCGAATACGACACCACACCAACGCGGCGGGGCTCACGCCCCACCGCCCAACCCCTGCCGCCCTTACCCCTCAATCCAACAACACACACCACACCTGATGTTGAATCCGACGGCCCACACCCCGCACACTCAACACCATGCGACTGCTCGTCCTCGCCGACACCGAACCTCCCTGGACCTCCATCCCCCACGCCATCACCACCCACCACGCCGACACCCTCATCACCGCAGGAGACCTCAACCACACCTGGCTCAACAACGCCCACATCACCCACGCACCCGTACCCACCATCGGCATCTACGGCAACCACGACAACGGCACCTACCTCACCACCCTGGGCATCACCAACCTCCACCTCACCCCCACCACCATCAACAACACAACGCCTGGCATACAACAAGATTCATGCACGATGGGAGGATGAGCGCGCAGGCTCGGTGACGCCGTGTCACTGCCGAGCGTGCACTCCTCTTGCAAACAGTGAGCCGACGACCCGACGATGGAACGCGTGATTGACCAGGCCGAAGTGTGGATACAGCGTGCACGTCAGCTCTTAGGCACCTCAGTACCGCCAGAAGTCCCCCCGCCAGGCTATGAGCCGGCGCCGCAGCATCCCGACGCGTGGACCGGTGAGGCCAGCGATCAGGCGCGTGACCTTGACGAGACACTTGCTCAGCGGCGCCAGAGTTTGCGATCCGCCCACTCCTCAGTCGCGGATACGGTGCGCCAGGCCAACCTGCTCACCCAGAAGGCTCAGGGTGAGCTGGCGGCCGTCGAGCAGGCTTGGCAGCGGGATAAAGCGGCATTTGCACACATATCGGGCACCGCCGAAGGCCGAGCAGCACTATTGCGGGCCGCGCAGTCACGGATCAATGAGGCGAGCGAGGTCGTCAGGGACGCTGCCGCACAGTTCCAATTGGTCGCCGCCCAGGTGCATACGGCCACAAGCAGCGTCGCAGCGCTCGATACCTACGCATCGACCGATGCCTCGCACATTCAGAACGTTAGCGCGGAAGCGCTTGGCGTGCGATCAATTCCGCCGAAAACCGGCGACGACTGGGATCACATCGAGGAGATCCTGGAGCACTGGAACCGCACGAGCAACGCCGGCCTGCCGGCCATGCCCGATCCTTGGCCCCCCGAATTCTAAGGCCGCTCCACCCCAATCGTTGTTCAGCAGTTAGAGACGCGCATCCGCTCGACGATGTCGCGCCGAACCGCTTCCCCGCCGCGCCAGGCCCGCAGCCGGCCGACGTGGTACTCGTCCTCCCCGCCGCAGGTTAAGCCGGGCGGAGCCTCACACACTGGGCACTCGATCCCATACGGCACGCCCACCCCCGGAACCCCCATGCTCGTCCACGACCTTTCGAATCTTCCCGGGCCGACCCTGCTGGCCTGCCCCAACACCGTTCATACTAATGAGCCCCACCGACAGAACCGCCCGGCGATCGGACCGGCGAGGCTCCCTTCTGCTTGTCACGCAACGTGATTCACTCGGTGTAGCCGGGCTTACCGGGCGCACTGTTCACCACACCGCTGGGGGTGCGAAGTATTCTGCGTCCGGATCCTCCTCATCGGCGTCAGTCACCCGAAGCACGCCGCGCTCCACGAACTCGCACCCATCGTCATCGAGGCTTGCCAACTCGTTGGCCAAATCGCAGCGCTCCGGCTGGAAATCCCGTGGCACGTTGACCCGAACCTCGTGGTGAGACTCCTCTACAAACCCAATCACGACTGTTTTCCACAGTTCTTCACCGTCGATTCCGTGGCGAGCACCATCGAGGTAGGCATCCAGGTCTGACAACCTCAACGTAAAGTCGCCCCGGTTGTTCAGCCCGGCCCCAAACACTCGGCGCGGCAACAATGGCACCGCCGCAGCAAGGCTCGCATTGCCCTCAAACCGTCCACCAACCGGAGCAAGGTTCCCCGACACATCCACCGACAGCCAGCTCCGTTCGTTGGCCACCATCCATGACCGCACAACGACGGCTGCCCGGCGCTCGATGCGCCTCAGTACCCGATCACGATCACCAAGCAGCGCGCTTAACTGCTCATCGTCGACTTCACCGTCGTCGTGGCGAGGCTCCGCGCCATCGCTAGTCATCACCACGGCCCAATTCTGGCTGCTCCAACACTGCTGCCCTCATGGCCAACACAACCCTCCAAACTGAACGGGCCCACCCCGACTGGCGTGCCCTTACAACATCTGATTCTACCGATGACGACCGACACATCACTCGGCTCAAACAGGTGTGCCCTCAATGCAATACGGCACACCCCCTCCCCAACCCAGCGGCGGGGGGGAGCCATCATCGGGATTGCTTGTCGGTGCTCGTTGCGATACTTGAAAAGCAGCCGACGGGAGCCACACCCAACGAGCTTCAAGAGACAACAGACGAAGCCCATGAGAGGGGGATCAGACGATGTGGGACGCGGTGGTATTCCTCGACACCGAGACGACTGGCAAGGGACCGCGTCGCCGAGCATGGGAGATCGCCATGATCCGACGCGACGCCACCGGCGACCGTGAAATCACGCTCTACGTCGACGTCGCAGACCTGGACTTGCCTCACGCGGATCCCAAGGCGTTGGCGATCGGCCGCTTCGACCAGCGTCATCCCCAGCGCGATGGCGTCCTGACGACGCCCAACGCTCACCTACTGCCGGCCGCTACGGCGGCCGCGGTCGTCCAGCGTTGGACCGCCGGCGCCCGGGTATTCGGGGTGGTGCCCTCGTTCGACACCGGCTGCCTGGAAGCGCTGCTGGAGCGCCATGACCGGACGCCGCGATGGCACTACCAGCCCTGGGACATCGCTGTTCTGGCCACCGGCTACCTCATTGCCCGCCAGATCCCTGTTCAGCGATCGGCAGAAGCGACGTCGCGGGCCTGCGGAGTCGCCACACCAGGCCCTCACGAGCGTCACACCGCACTTGGCGACGCGCGGTGGGTCCGGCGCCTGCACGACCGGATCTTCGCGGAAGCGACCTACCCGCAGCCCTGCGTTGCAGCCTGAGATCGTCGACCACCTCATCACTGCCCGGCGACGGCTGGCTCGGCATGCTGCTCCCAGCAGCGATCGCAGACGTATGCCCGGTGAGTCGGCAGGAATGGCCGGCGCACTGGGTGAGGGCCGCAACACACCACGCAGGAGTCTCCTGAACCTGCAGCGGCGCGGACAGCCGTTGTTCGGCCCAACCCGGTTGACGCTCCCTGCGTGACAACGGTGAATCGGTCGCTCTCACGACTGCGGTCGGCGGTGGCGGAAATGACCCGGCGGACGGCCGTGGCCTGGTCTTGGCCCGTAGTTGTGCAGGCTTGTGGAGTGCTCTTGTCGGCCCGTCTGGGCAAGAGCCGCAGCCTCGATGCCAAGAACGCCCCTGGGCTGGTGATTTCGTTCGGCCATGACCATCCTCGGGCCCGCATATCGCGGTTGAGTGCTTCGGTGACGGCGCGAGCTGACCAGACCCCCGGGTCGATCCCAGCTGACGAGATTGCATCGCAAATTGCCCCGATATGTCCCTGATCAAGGCCCCGACACAACGGGTCACGACGACCGGCCGGGGTGACGAGCTCGGCTGCAAGGCGCTGCAAGGCCAAAGGCCGCGGCGCAGTCCGTGTCGGGGGTTTGTTTTTCTTCGTAGGGGGATGAACTTTCTTGGCGGGCGCGTCTGCGCGCGCCTTTGGTGAGTTCGAACTAACTGGACTTAACCGCCTATCCCTTCGGGATGGCGGTAGGTGGACAAACTCCACAGGCCGGCCGATCTCTGTGGACTCCACTTTGCGGCTCACCAGATGCCAGATCGAGGGCCGGTTGCCACGGCTTGCCGTCGAACTGGACCCGTGGCCGCGCGCTGCTTCCACCGCCCAACCGGCCGCGCCCAGAACCTTCCACGCCCTGGTAACCGTCCTGGGGTCGCAGCCGGCCGCTTCCGCCACCCGTACTCGCGTCACCGCTGCATTGCGGCCGGTGCCGTGGTCGGCGAACTGCGCCCAGGCCTTCGCCACGGCAGCCAGTGTCGAGCTGGTGATCGAGACGTTCGTCGAAGCACACACAGCCTCTAGTTCATCGCTTTGCGCCCATGCTTCGACGCCGCCGACCCAGCCGGCGCGCGACGTCCACATCGGCGTCGACGGGGCAGTCTCGCCGGCGCGCTGCACCCAGTTCCGCCGTTGCTCGCGGTTCCTGATGCGGCGCAACCGCTGTTGGACCGCAGTCGATTGGCAGTGTTCGGCGTAGTCGCCTGCGGCTCGCCCAAGCGGGCTCGGGGCCGAGCCAATTCTGAGATCACGGTTTCGCGCGGTGCCTAGACGGTGTCGAGGGTATGCACTACCGTGAGACGAGTCCTGATACGACATCGTCCCTTCCAAGGGGCACTGGGTGCGGACCTGGATCTGAGCGCCAACTCAGATCGAACCCTTGACGCGGCCCCGCTTTCGAGCGGGGCCTTCGTCATGTCACAGTGGTTGGCCCACACCGATATTCACGATTTCTGGCGTTGGCCCACTCGCTCGAAGAGTCGCTGGTGGGCTCTGCACGGCTTAGGCCATCACGGGGCGCCCCCTCTCGCGCGGCAGGGACTGTGCCGCGGAACGTTCGCCCGCAGAGGGGTTGCCGGCAGGCCGGGTTGCCTGGGATGTGCGGTACCTGTGTGATGTCAGGGATCTAGTTGGGCGGCATACGTTTCCGCCGTCGATTGCGCCGAACGGCGCAGGCCGGTCAGATAGTGAGCTAGCGGTGCGGACGCGTATCGCGGACATCATCGACAGATCCGCCGCGTGTCGGCTCGATCTACCAAGATCTGCACGCAGACATGCAGTATCCTGAGACGTGTCATCAGACAGTCCCTTCCTAGGGGGATGGCACGCATGACAAACCCAAGGGTCGAGTGACAGCTCGACTCCGACGTAGCCCTCGGTAGCCGCCGGGGGCTTGCGTCGTTCTAGTGGGAAATCCGCGTGAAAAGTGTTACGAGAACACCTGATTCGAATGCGGCGTGTGCATCGATGGGCGCTCGCAGATGATGGCCGTTGGCCAGGAGTTCGACTGCCGCGGCATGGGCGGCCTCAGCGCATGGAACCTCCTTTCAGCAGGTGTGACTGCTGGGAATCGTCCCACGCGCATCATGGTTAACCATGCCGCGACACGCGCATGGTTAACCATTGCCCCGTCGATACGACGGAGTGGCGGTGCTTATCCGATCACATCAGCCTGCGAGGCTAGTTCCTTCCATGTGCTCGTCGTACTCGTCGAACACGGGCTGTAGGTAGTCCCGGATGAAGTACTGCGCCGTCTTCTTCTTGCACTGGTCGGCCTTCCATTCCAGTGCAAGACGTTGACGTCCGGTTAGGCGCAGCCCCATGAGCTCGTCGAGCTCGCGGCTCTCGACCCGTGGCTCCCTCGGCGCGGCCTGACGAGGTGCGCGATCCTTGCGCTGTCGAGCCGCTCGCGAGGATGCCATTACCTGCTCCTAAATACGCTCAGTGCTCTACACGCCGCCGCCTGACACTGTAACCCGCAATGCCCTTAACTGCCCTTAGATGCACACTGAAGGTTGCTCGTGTCGCACGGGCCGCCGTCTTCTAAGATCAGTGAAGTACATATTGGTGCATCTTGGGACGTTGCGGGCTACCTTTCGAGGACGATCGACATCCAGGAAGGGGGTTGTACACCGTGTCCGATGGACTCAAGTACCCCCCTGACGGCGTCGAAACAGCTCCCACCAGCCGTGACGTTGTCGGGCTGAGGGAAGCTGCCAGGCTGCTCGGCAAGGATCCCAGGACCGTACGTAATGCGATCGTCGCCGGCCGGATTCGTGGCGGCGCTGAGCCGTATCCCCAGCGCTTGCGCTGGTATGTCTACCCAGACCAGCTCCCCAACCATCCATCAGAGCAGGTGGGCCAGGCCCCGGGCGGTCTGGCCGGAGCTGCGGGCGCCGGCGACCCGGAATCGACTACGCGTCTCATCGCCGAACAGCAGGCCCTTATCGCTGATCAACGCGCCCAGATCGTGGCCTTGGAGCACAACAACCGGCTTCTGTCCACGGCCGTCGATGACCTCCTGGACGCACTGGAGGAGTACAAGGCCGGCGGCAACAGCTACCGGGAAGCTGCCGGCCACTTCCAGTCCGCGGCCGACGGAATCGCCTCGTCACTGCGCAAGCATCGTGACGCGCTCGCCCAGTACACCACCCCTGGTCACCTTGGCGACTTGATCACGCCGGACTAGCACCTCCGGCGGGCGTTAGTCCGCCGTTGTGGCTGCCACCGTGAGCTGTCGGCCAACCGACTCGATCACCGAGTCGGAGAGCGGCGGAAACATACGGAATGCCACCGGGTCATTGCTGGAAGACGTAGCGAGGAACCCATGGCCCGGACCGGTCAGGAAGTATGCTGCGTCGGCACCGAGCAGGTACCGCGAAACCTGGCCTGTGATCGTTTTGAAGACGATTCTGTAGGTGGAGTTTTCGAGAATTCGCCACATGTAGCCCCGCTGGAGATCCTGCGCGGAGACCAAGACGCGCACGCCCAGCTCTCGTCCGTGGCGTAGCACGTGGAACACGGCCGCGGCCGTTGGCTCGTCCTGGGGTAGCTCGTCGACCATGATCACCGTATAGGGCATCGGCGGCAGCTTGGCGCCGGCGTCTCGTGCCTTGTGGTAGGCGTGGGCGTCGCGGAACCTTCGGCCGGTGAGTTCCATGCCGGCGTCGGTCAGCGCCTGGCTGCGCTGCTCGATCAGGCGGTCCAGTGTCTGCGCGATGTCGCCCGCCTCAGGTTCGCTGCCAGCCTCGCCCGCGGGCTGGATGGTGACGTGGGGGTAGTTAGCGAACGCGTCAAGCGCCGATTCTTTGTACCCACTCACCGGGATTACTTGAAGAATTTCGGGCGAATGCAGTGCGCATAGCCCTAATACCATCGACTGCAGGGCTGTGGATTTGCCACTTCCGGTCATTCCGATCATCACTCCGTGTGGCCCGTCGCCGCCGAGCGGCGCGTCTTTAAGATCCAGCCAGACCGGGTTTCCCTCGGGCGTCAGGCCAAGAGGGGTACCCAGCAGCATCTGCCGGGTCGCGCCAGCCGGTCGACGGCGTGGCTCCCACAGCGCCTCGACGTCGAGGCTGTCAGGGTTCTCGATACCAAGCGCAGACAAAAGCGTGTCAGCATTCACTCTGCTTTGCGCGTCGTACTCGCGATCGACCTCGCGCCTGGCGCGGGTGTAAGAGACACCGTTGGCGATCTGTTGGCGGCGAGCCTTCTTCTTCCACGAGTTGTTAGTCATCGCGAGAGTCACATCCCATCCAAAGTCGTTGTCGCAGCAGCCCACATCTGCGTTGCGACAGTCTCTGAAGGGTTGGTGCGCGGAACCCCGTGGGTCTTGTCCCGATCGCTCGTGAACGAATCGATGTGGGCGATCCGTCGTTTGTCGGGATTCCGGCCGCCGCGACAGCGGCACAAGTCTCAGCATAAACACCCCGGATGCCACCTACCAGAGGGCCCGCGGACCGCTATTGGAATCTGTCGGGCTGCCCTTCCCGTTCAGCGACAGCCTGTGTGAACACACCGGCAGCGTCCGAGGACATCCCGAGCATCTCCCCGAGGGCCTGGTTGCGAGACTCGACCGCTGACGCGCCGTCGCCCTGCGCGAGGAGCTTCACGGTCTTGCCGCCATCCTGGACAAACATCTTCCAGGAGTCGGCCCAATATTCGGTATAGGTGTTGTCGGCGATGATGACGACCCGGGTGACATCCTCGAACGCCTGATCGCCCATGTTCGTGCGGTCGTGTTCCCGCTTCTTGTCGGCAAGAACGTCTTCCCAGTCAGGTACCTGCTCAGCCACGCTGTCTGTCTCCCCCTGTGTGACAGGGTTAAGTGAGACAGCAGCAGTAGCCAATCATCGCTACAGGGCGAGACAGGATCACCATTTTCCGTGACTATGACGATCGCATCCCTGGACGGGTGCAGTGATAATGACCAAGTGGACAACGTGCCCGATCCAGGTGCTCGGGCGCGGCGGCGCACGTTCACCGCCGAGTACAAGGCCCGCATCCTCGACGAGTACGACGCGCTGTCGGTGGGCTCGTCGGAGCGTGGTGCGTTGCTGCGCCGTGAAGGCCTGTACAGCTCGCATATCGCCGAATGGCGAAAGGCCCGTGATGCCGGCGCTCGGGAGGGTTTGTCGGCGAAGGGCAAGCCGAAGCGCAGCGCTGAGCAGGTCGAGTTGGACAAGCTGCGGCGGCGCACCACGCAACTGCAGGCTGAGCTGGATCGGACCAAGCTAGCGCTGGAGATCACGGGAAAAGCACACGCGCTCTTGGAGATGCTCTCCGAGAGCGCGGATTTCGAGCCGAAGTCCAAGCCGTGATCGGCGAGCACCTGCCCGACCTGGAGGCCGCAACCAGCACCAAACGGGCGTGCGAATTGCTGGGTGCATCGCGGGCCACGCTCCACCGCCACCGCAACCCACCACCACGGCCGGCACGGCGGGTGCGGCCCGAGCCACTGAACAAGCTCACCGAGGCCGAACGCCAGCAGATTCTGACGGTGCTGCGCTCAGAGCAGTACTGCGATCTGGCGCCGGCGCAGGTGTGGGCGCGACTGCTTGATGATGGTGTCTACCTGTGCTCGATTCGCACCATGTACCGGCTACTGGCCATTGCCGGGGAGAACCGCGAGCGGCGTCGCCAGCGCACCCATCCGGCGCGCAAGAAACCCGAGCTGATCGCTAACGCACCAAACCGGGTCTGGTCCTGGGATATAACGAAATTGCAAGGGCCACAACGGGGTATCTTCTATCAACTCTATGTGATTATCGACATCTTCTCGCGCTACGTCGTCGGCTGGATCATCGCAGAAGTTGAGGACGGTGAGTTGGCCAAAGCATTTATCGCCGACACCATGGCCCGTCACGGCATCGCCCGCGGCCAGTTGGCCTTGCACGCTGATCGCGGCACCTCGATGACCTCCAAGCCGGTCGCCCAGTTGCTGATCGACCTGGGGGTGGACCGCAGCCACAGCCGCCCGCACGTGTCCAACGACAATCCCTACTCGGAGGCTAATTTCAAGACCCTCAAGTACTGCCCGGCGTTCCCGGGCCGGTTCGGCTCGATCGAAGATGCCCGCGCCTTCTGCACGACATTCTTCGATTACTACAACCATGAGCATCGCCACAGCGGCGTGGGCCTACACACCGTTGCATCGGTGCACTACGGCACCGCAAACGAGATCCAGGCCCAACGTGCCGCCACGCTGGATGCGGCCTACGCCGCTAACCCCGCTAGATTCCGGCACCGACGGCCCGCTCCACCGAAGCTGCCCACCGTCGCCTGGATCAACCAACCAACCCCGGAAGCACTCATCAAATCCGCGTAAGAAACTGTCTCACCGACCTTGACACGTTCCGTCCCTCACCTTCCGGGGGCGGGCTCATTCCGCCCAGTAGTTATGTCTCGGGCCTGAATTCAGATCTCGTCGACGATGTATCCGACCTGGTAGGTCGCCGGCAAGTTGGACCACGTCGGGATGATGATCTGCATCGCGATCTCCTCCCCGAGCAGCTCCTTCAGCTTTTCCTCGTCCCCGTCGAAGAACGCTTGCATCAGCTCTCCTGCGGGATCCACCGTGATGGTGTCGTAGTCCGCGTCGGGGTTGGTTGGGATGTCCTTCGGATATTCCTTGCCGTTGATCACCACAAACCCCTTCACCCTGATCCGTACGACGATCCCGGCGGCTGGGATCGGGGGCGCGCCTCGGCGCCTCCCTATCGGCAGTTCTGCGTCGGGATCTGGTGAGTCCCGCCACCGCCGTACCTGTCCTTCGCTCGCGCCGATCTGGCGGGCGAGGTTTTCGATCCCTCCGGCCCTGTCGATCGCCGCCCATCTGTCCAGCCACGCCTTGTCCACGCCGGGGGGCGGATCATCCTGTCGAGCGCGTCGGGCGATCGTCCGCTCCGATAGCGGCTTCTTGCCTGTGTGTTGGGCGACGCGACGAGACATTTCGCGGCGAGCTCGACGACCGGCTTCGGCCCTCTGTAGGCGCTCTGGTAGCAGCCGCCATCCCGCACCGAGCTCGTTGAACCGGCGCTGCGTCAGGGCATCCAGCGCGTCGCGGAAGCCCTCTCCTTCGGGTTCGGGCTGGGAACTGTCACCAGGCAGATCCCAGAACTCCATGCTCACGAGTCGTCGGCTTCAGCGTCCAGTGGGCCGTCAGGGGTCTCTGCGGCGGGTGGAAGGGCTTTGAGCCGGTAGCTGCCGTTTTTACGGAGACCAGTCTTCTCGTCGAGCGGATCCTCCAACTGGTGCCGTTTGAACCCTTCTGGCACGCGGTAGAACCACGCGTCGACCATGCACTCGGTGGGGTAGAGGTTGAAGTCACGCGCGATACGGCACGCGTATCGCATCGCGCGCCACCGCGTGAGCCCCTCGATCGCGCCGAACCATGCCGGCTGCTGTAGCTGCAGATATGGATAGCTCCAGGCGCTATCCCCCACAGCGGCGCACCGGCCGAACACACTCTTGTACAGCGCCTGACACATCTGCTGATAGTCCAGCCGGTCTGCGGCCCGCGCCTCAGCAAGCTTGGTGCGCAACAGGATGGCGAACTGCTTGAGCCACTGGTGCTGTTCTGGCCACACGTAGGCAACATGGAAGTCGATCTCAGCGACGGTCAGCCCGGCACCACCGTTTTCCACTGGGGCGAGCAGCTGCTGAATGTCGATGGTGGTCGCGGGGAAAGTTGCTTCCTTCGTCCAGGACATACCCGGGTGCGGTACCGGCAGTTTCGGGGAGATCCCGTCGCACTTGTTCGCCGGCGGCACCGTGATCTGGGCTACCAGAAAAGGTGGCCGCTGCTGGTCAAACCACGCGGGATCGGGAGTCACGAATTCTGGTGTCCCCCAACCGAGATAGACACCCTCAGCGGAGGGCAGATACGCGGCCTGCTGATCGACCTCGACGTCGACGCCCGGACTGTTGGCCCGGTGCTTGCGGTTCCAGCTGTCTTTAGTCCACCAGGCGTACGGCAGATTGCCGCTCTTGGACAGCCGTGACGGCAGTGGGCACGGCACGAGCTTCGCGCCGGGGTCGTTCTTGATGGTTGGGCGGGCCTTGCCCATCCGCACCCTGGCGATCTTGCCGCCGACGCGAGACCATCGCGGCCCCGGCAGTGCGCCTTCAAGCCCGTACAGCCAGGCGATGCGATCGCCCAGCAGATGTGCTGCCTCGGCTTCATCTGCCGGCAGGATCGTCGGTGTTCCGACAATGCCCAGCACCCCGCGGTCGTCGGGCCGTGACTTCGAGGGCTCGGAGTGTGTGTAGGGCATCAGGACGACGTCGACTTTGCGGTCCGGCCAGTTCGTCGGATCCGGCGTCGGAAACGCGCAGGTGAAGAAGCCGGATTTCTGGTAGGTGACATCGCAGCCGAAGAAGTCCCCCACGATGTCCTCGAGTTTGGCGGTCGAGCCAGGGCCCGGTACCGGGAAGTCGAGCTCGCGCAGCGCCTGCCCGGTGATCCAGATCTGTGGGTCGGCCTCGCCCTCTCCGGATGCCCACGGATACTTGACGGCCAGCTTCAGCAGATTGCCGGGCTCACCGAGCGGGGGCTTGACCACCGCGCCGGCGGGATTCACGATGCCGAATGTTGTGACGATGAGCACGCGATCGTCGGCCCCGGAGTACTCCACATCGTCCCACTGCCGGCTGCGTAGTGGCCAGGCATCTGCTCGCCCGGGCGTGTGGTGGCCGGCGGGCTCGTCGTCGACTTCATCAGCAGGTGCGGCCGCGGAGTTGCGCACGCCGGCCAGGTAGTTCTGTACCGTCGTGTCCCACCAACCGCGGACCCCTCCCTGGTCGGGATCACCGGTGACGACGTCGTGTTCCGGGAAATCCGCCGGCATGCCCTTGCCGAGTCGGCTGACGATCTGCTGGCGCGACAGCGCCAACAGCGGGCCGTCCGCGCTCTGGTGGCACTTCTCGTCGATGATCCAGTTCAGCAGGTCGGCGATTTCGCCATCCGGGTCATCGCGCAGCTGCCAGGTTGTCCCGTCACGCGTGATCGCATAATTACTCATCACTTAGTGGCCTCTCCTCGTGTGGGGGCGCGTGGTGGTGGTGGCACCTGGTCGGCGAGCCCGGCGGCAAGTTGTCCAAGCCGCCACTTCCTGCGCAGGTTCTCGACGGCTGTCGCGGTGCGCCCTACCTGGACCGCGGCTTCTGGCACGCTCAGTGAGAGATCCAGCGCCACGCGCGCGTCGGTGATCGTCCAGCGCATCTTCGTGTTGAGCGCGGTCGACGCCGTCCGTTCGGCGCGCCGACTGGTGTAGCTGCGCCGCTCGGCCGGGGTGCGTTTCGGTGCCTCTGGCATGGATGGACCCTCCTGCGGCTGCCATGGTCAACGATGCCCTCACTCTAAGCACGTGGTGACAATGAGGCCTCGGACGGTGGATCACGCCGCGCCTCCGGTGATCGCCGGGCACTGTCGGACCGCGATGTCGTGATCGTTCGTGGTGATATTCAGGTCATAGGTCACCGCCACCGCGAGGTACCGCGCGATGTAGGTGCACTGGAAGTCTCGGTTCGGGGGTAACCACTCAAGCCCTGAATCGGACTTGTCGCGGTTGGCCGGACCTGAGACTGCGAACAGATTCACGGGGTCGTTAGCAAGCGCCACCCGCTTGGCCTCATCCCAGAGGGATGCGCCGGCGTCCCAGCTGCGCCCGAGGGCGAACACGTGGTCGAGCTGCACAGCGGACGGGTCGCGACCGGCGTCGTAGGCGATGACCTGGCCAGTGTAGGGATCATGCAGAGTGCCCGAAAGTACCTTGCAATTATGGGTATTCGGCTTCACGATGACATCGGTCAACTGAGCCTGCAGGATGCGCGAGCGGGTGTCACAGCCAGAGTGATTTTGCGGATCATTCCACGCCGGTCCAAACGAGCAGGCCTGCCCACGCTTACAACCACGTTCGTATCCGGGCACGTTTGGCAAACCGTGCACGACGTGAGCGTGGTCGAGGAGGCCGGCGATGACGTTGCCCGTCTCGGACGGGTCCAGGGGCGTTGTTGCGGCCGGGGCCGCGGTGGAGTCGATCGTCGCCCACATCGACTTCAGCGCCGAGGTGAACGACTCGGCTGACCAAGGATGCCCGACAGCGGCCGCCGCCGCGATCGCCACGACGCCCAGAACAAGAACTCGCCGAACGACTTTCATTTAAATCCCTCGTTCTTCCGTGCGGCCTATGCCTGTGCCGCCAGGCAACGTTTTCAGTTCCGCGGTTGTGACTAAGTGTAGCACTCAATCTACCTACGTAAACAGATTGAGGGGATCTAGGCTGGTCGCGCCATGTCGACAAAACGGGATAGATGCAGCTGGTGCGCGACGGTCACCGTCCGCGTGGGCCCGTTTCGATGTTTTGCCAGAATCAGGTCTGCTTCACCGCCCCGGGGATCGTCGCGCTCGAACGCATCGGGGCGATGCAACAGGATCACCATGTCGGCATCCTGTTCCTGGCTCCCACTTTCGCGAAGATCGGACAGTTGCGGCTTCTTGTCAGCCCGCTGCTCGGGCCCGCGGTTAAGTTGACTGAGCGCCACGACGGGCACCTCAAGCTCCTTTGCCAGCAACTTGAGGGAACGGGAGAATTCAGAGACTTCCTGCTGCCGGGACTCATAGGGCTTGCCTGAGGTCATCAGCTGCAGATAGTCGATGACAATCATCCGCAACTCAGCCTTCTGCTTGAGTCGGCGCGCCTTGGCCCGGATCTCCATCATCGTGAGATTGGGCGAATCGTCGATGTAGAGGGGTGACTCGCTGATTTCCCCAAGCCGACGCGCCATTTGGGCCCAGTCGTTGTCGCTCATCTTCCCCGACCGAATGTCCTGCAGCTTGATACGCGCCTCAGCAGACAGCAGCCGCATCACGATCTCGGACTTACTCATCTCAAGCGAAAAGATGACACTGGCCATCTGTGCTTGATGCTGCACGATCGCAGAAAATCCAGTGCCAGAGTCGATTTCCCGAGACCAGGACGGCCGGCGACGATCACAAACTGACCAGGGTGCAAACCGTTTGTGACATCGTCCAGGTCAACGAAACCGGTCGGAACACCGCGGCTGTTCGCACCGGAAGCGATCGCGTCGATCTCATCAAGAGTCGGCCCCACGAGATCTTCAAGGGCAACGCAGTCGTCACTGCGTCGCTGTTCGGTGACGTCGTAGACTTCGGCTTGGGCGCGGTCCACCACCTCAGCGACGTCCGCTCCGTCAACGCCTGCATATCCGTATTGCACGATGCGGGTGCCCGCCTCGACCAGCCGCCGCAGCACCGCCTTTTCCGCTACGAGGTCGGCGTAGTAACCCGAATTCGCGGCCGTCGGCACCGTGGCGATCAGTGTGTGCAGATACGGTGCGCCACCGATGCGTCGCAGGACGCCACGCCGATCGAGCTCGGCGGCCACGGTCACCGCATCCGCCGGTTCACCACGGCCGTAGAGGTCCAAAATCGCATCAAATATCACCTGGTGCGCGGGCCGATACAAGTCTCCCGGCCGCATCCTCTCCAGCACGTCAGCGATCGCATCCTTGCTGAGCAGCATGCCGCCCAGAACTGACTGTTCTGCGGCCTCATCCTGCGGAGGCAGCCGTGTCTCACCCTCAGTTGGCCCGGGCGTCGATCGCTTCCCTGACCGTGCCGGTCTTTCCTGCATGGTTGTCATCACGCGACCGCCTCGAATTCGTCAGCGGCAGTATCGAACTCGGCCTTGACGCCATCCCAGCACGCATCGCACACCGGCAGAGGTAACGGCATATTCGACCGCAATACCCCAGGCCGGGAATCACATTTGACGCAGCAGCCGGCAACAACCAGCTCCGCCACCAGGCCGCTGAGCGCAGGCGCCGGTGCCGACACCTCGATCGGTGTCCCGCCAGACGCGGCTTTGCTTGCGAGCACATCATCGGCCCACCGGATCAACGCAATCTTGAGATCCACACCAGGAAACAGCCTGCTCGCACGCCGACCCGCTCCAGCTAGTGCGGCAACTGGCATGTCGACAGCGCTGCATCCGAAGAACGCCGAATGGGCGCGCAGCAGCCGCGATCGTTCGGTGTCGGTGGTGACGGCGCACACCTGCTCGTACCAGCGTGCGTCTCGCGCGTCGGCGGCGCGGCGGCACGCCTGTGATTCACGCCGGTCCCACGCGGCCTGCAGGGGCCGCAGCCGCGGCCCTGACCCGATCAGGTTCTGCGTCAGGCGCCACATGGCCAACTTCCACGGTCGCTGCAGTCCTGCCGGGGGTTGGGCACCGAGAACAGCAAGGATCTGCTGTGGGGTGAAACCACGAGATAACCGCACCCGGATCGCAGCACCGAGCTTCCACCGCAGATGTGAAGGAAGCTGCTGCAGCATCGTTGGCATTTCGCGAAGGACATAGCGAACCTCGTCCGGGCGAACGTCTACCTCAGTCGGTCGGGCGGAGTGATCGGCGGCGGCGCCACGGGAGCTGCGGAGGGTAGGGAGGTTAGATTTTTGGCTTATAGAGGGATGCGGGTCGGAAAAGGTGACGGATTTGGTGATGACGTGGCCCTGGGCGTCCCGCTGCAGGGGCTCAATGTCGTGAAGAAACCGCGGGTGAATTGCGACGCCAGCAAACGCCCCGCGGCCCTGTGCAGGGCGGTAAGTGACAAGTTCGAGGGCGGCCAGTCCAGCCAATGCGCGGCCTACCGTCTTGAGGTGGTAGCAGCGGCCGCCACGCGAGGTGATCTCTTGGGCGAGTTGTGTGAGTCGCATTCTGTCGTCGGTGACCCTGGACCACCGTTCGCACAGCATCGCCAGCACCGCGGCGAGCACCAGCTGCGGCGCACCCCTCAGGCCCTGGGTGGCGGCGTCACTTTGCACTCTGCTGATGACGCGTTGAGCATCAGCGAACAGCACCCGTTCGCGATCGCCACTTGGGCGGCCGAGGCCGGTATTCGGCCGGCAGCCGACAGTGGTATTTGCGCGGGAAGGAGTCTGGTGACCGCGGTGTTGGTCTGCAACACACGAGCCTCCAGCTGGTCTTGCCCCTGTTTGAGACAGCAAGCTAGTATGAGAGCTACCTGGCACGGTATTCCCTTCACATTGAGGGGACCCGAGATCGAAGTTGGTCCTTCGGTCTCACGCGAGAGAGAGTCGGAGTTGGTCCTCCGCGGATCTCGTTTCTTCTGAATCGGAGCCCCCCTTTTGGGGGTATCTCTGTCCTCGTCGAGTCCCGGTATGGAGTTGTCAGCAAACGGCCCTCACGGGCCTGGCTAGGTGGCGATCGGCAGCTCCTCTCCCCCGCCGGCGGTGAATGAGCGGCGGGAATCAGCGCGATGAGATCGGGCGCCGAATGCAGGGGGCCACATAGCTGGCCCTGGGCGCCAGCGCGCCACTGCGGCTTGAGTCGTCGCAGCGCCTGGTCGAGGAGCTCGCGTATCTCTCATGCGGTGTTGCCATTACGCACGGGCCTCCGCCAGACGCGGTGATGGTGCGGAAACCAGCCGCTGGCCCTCGGCGATCACGTCTGTGATGACCGCCGCGATCGCTGCGTCGAGCTCTTCGTGGGCCTGTTGAACCATGTGCCCGCAGTGCGGCAGGTGTAGATGACGGCTGCCGGGGATCCTCGCGGCGATGTCCTCCGCGAGTACGGCGGGCGTGAGCAGGTCGGCGCCGCCGCTGATCACGACAGTCTTAGCCCGGATAGAACCCAGCGTGGAGTACTGGTCAAACTGCGCCAGTGCCGGCAAGAATCCAACGGCAGTGCGCAGTGACGTCGTCGCCAGAGCGTCAGCGGCTACTGCGGCCAACGCGCACCCGGAACGTGAACCGTGCCAATGAGATACACCTCGGCAGACGGGACCGGCCAACAGCCTCCGCAACGGCTGTAGCGTCGGGCCTGGAGCGCTCTGAAGGAGTCGAAGCAGCGTCGACACCGCGGGTGCCGTCAAGAGTTGGCCAAGCCCGAACTGGGTGAGGTGCCCGGCTGCGGTCGCAGCGAGGACTAGGCCGTCGACCCGCCGTGTGTCAGGACTCGCATGGCGGGCGCAATGAGTGAGGGCGGCCATGGCGCCCATGGAGTGACCGATTACCACGACTGAACCGGTTGGGGCTACCGCGTGTAGGACCGTATTGAGGTCATCAGCGAGACGGTCGATGGTATAGCTGTCGGACGCGGCGGCCATCGACCGTCCGTGGCCGCGATGGTCATAGCCCACGGCTTGCACCATCGGCCCGAAACTGTCTACTACAGAATCAATCTGGAGGGCCCAAGACACTTGGGAGAGGCATAGCCCGTGGAGAAACACCACGGTGCAGGGGGCGCTGCGCGGGCCGTGCACCGTGAGGTGAAGTGTTACCCCGTCGTCGGTTCGCACAGACAGCTGCCGTGGTTCCCGGCGCGACCGCGCCACCTCGGCCGCTGAGCCCACTGCCCTGTCGCCGTGGCTCCCTGCTGGCAACGGCGCGACCGCGGTCTGCATCGGCAGCACTTGAGCCGCCCCGATATCAGCAGTAGTCACCGCCCCTGCTCCTCTCATGACGCGACTTGCGCCTCAGCAATATCGTTGTCCGCCAACGCAGTAACTACATCCACCGGCAGACCGCTACGCTGGGCGACTCGGTCGATGCGGTAGCCCTGTTCCAGCAGCGAACGCGCCCAGGAATAGGAATCCGGATCGCCGGCCTGCGATGAGGTGGCCTCCTGGGCGAGTACTTCACTCAGCGTGGGCACCGGCTGACGGAACCTCTTGGCGGGCGCGCGACGTGTCCCGAGGCGCTCCGCGAGATTTGCGATGCGCTCGGCGCTAGCGGCTGTGATCGTGTCGCGGCGGAGCTGCAGGGACGCGCCGAGGCCAGCTTCACGGGCGATCCACGACTTCGGCCAGTT
Source organism: Mycobacterium sp. HUMS_12744610 (assembly GCF_041206865.1). Classification (NCBI taxonomy): domain Bacteria; kingdom Bacillati; phylum Actinomycetota; class Actinomycetes; order Mycobacteriales; family Mycobacteriaceae; genus Mycobacterium; species Mycobacterium servetii. Next base: position 232,647 of record NZ_JBGEDP010000002.1, on the reverse strand, counting down.
CCGCGCGATCATGTCGTCGAGCAGCTCCCAGGTGGGGGCAGCATCGACGCGGGTACCGGGTGCGGCCGCCGTGCGCACGGCGTTCAAAGTGGCCGCCAGGATCACCGCCTCGGTCTCCGGGAGAATGCGTTTCGTCTCCGCGGACAGGATCTCGACGATCGTTTTGACGTTGAGGTTGCAGGCCCGCGCCAAGGCTTTCTGGGCGGCCCCGGCGGCCACTAGTCGTTCGAGGTGCGTCCGAGCGGATCCTGCATCAACCAGATCCGTGGTAGGTCCGCCGGCGGCGGCGCGGGCGGCACGTTCGGCCTCCTTGGCGCGGTTGGCGTCCGTGCATTCTTGGCATGTGCAGCCCTTGACGTACCCGGTGCGCGTGCCGTGACGGACGTCGCCGATATCACGCAGAACACGCGGGGTGGGCTGACGTTCCCACTGCCAGCCTGAGACTGCGGCGAGCAGGCGGGCACGTTCAGCGACCATATGGCCATGCCGGTACAGATGCCGTTGCCGCGTGCACCAGTCATACAGCGGGAGGGAGAAATCGGGGAGATCCTCGTAGTGCGAATATGGTGGGCGGCAGTGACCTTCGCGTGCCACAAACTGGCGCAACGCTTCCAAACCGAGCAGCCACAGGGTGGCACCGCGGTACCAACGCAGAGCCCCCTCGGCCGCGCGCGACGGTGTGACGCACTCAATCTCATCGAGCAGACCCTGCGGCAGGGCGCCGGTAACGCGGCGCCTGCGGACGGTATTGAGCCACTGACCGAGTGCAACGCCGTCCTCGACCACATCGGCCGGCGGATTCGCGTGCCCCTTCCACGCCACGTATTCACCGAGCATGTCAACCGCGCGGGCATCCTCGACGGAGACGACGCTCCAGGACCAACCGGGGATCTCATCGAGGCGCAAGCGCCGACGGTCATCGAGTTCCCCACGCCGGGCCAACTGTCGCTGCCACGCGCACCACCGGCCAACCGTGGTCACCGCCGAACGATGCTCGACTCGCCGCAGGGCAACCTGAGCGACCTGCGGATCCTCAACGCCCAGACCCTGGCCAGCAACGGCCAGATCGTGGACCTGCCTCCACTGATCTAACCAGCGCTGTTCAACCAGATCCCATGTCCACCCTGGAAGGGAGGACAGCTGATTGACGCGCTCGGGAGCAAGCATTCCGCGCCGGTAGGCCCGCCGCTGACGTTCGCACCACTCCCCCAGCCGTGTACCACGACCCGGGCGCGCATGGCCGTGCTCGGCAATGAACTGGTGCACCTCAGAGAGCACCAAATCCCATGCTGGCGAGATGAATTCGACAACGCGGGCGTGGAACCGCTCCGGTTCGGCCAGAGAATGAAGGTCAAACTCAATGTGAGAGCCGCGCGACCCGTCACAGTCTCCGCGCCTCGACCGCTGCCGTGTGATCTCACAGATCTCGGCGCGCAGCCGCGAATCCATGCTGCGCAGCCCGCGCAGGATTCGCCAGACCGCAGCGAAATCGCCGCTCGACAGAACCGTGTCATCGTCAAGTCCTGCAGGAACACATACCGGGATCATCACCATCCCGACGGTCTTGCCCGGCGCGGTGCGCAGCGCGCGTCCCACCGACTGGATGACGTCGACGTCGGAGTTCTTCGGGTCGGCGAAGAGCACCCCATCGACGGCGGGAATGTCAACCCCGACGCTCAGGCACCGTGCGCTGCTGATCACGATGAGCTGATCAGGACGCGCCGACGACAGCAGCTCCAACGCGTCCTCACGCTGGGTCGTGGGGTCTACCCCGGCGACGGAGCGGGCCACCACGGTGCGGCCGTCTTCGAGACGATGCCCGTCGATCGCATCGGCGAAGGCACGGGCCTTGGCCACGCGGCCGTGAAAGCTCAGCACACTGGCGACACCTTGACGGGCCGCAACTGCCAGGGCAGCGATGGGATCAGGTGTGACCCCTGCCTGGGGTGTTTCATAGACCATTACCCGGTAATCGACCAGGAGGCCGCGCGCAATCGCTTCGGCGAAGTCGAGCCGATAAGCCACTGGCCCGAAAAGCGCAGCGTCGTCCATTGACAGTGGTGATGAATCCTCCTGCGCTACATATCCGTTGGAGGAAACAACAGGGGTGGCGGTCATAAACACGCGGCGCTTGGCTGGCAACTTGTCGTCGAGAGCGACGCGGAAGTCCTCCCGCGACTGCCCCGCCAGGGTGTGCGCTTCGTCTGCGATCACGATGTCAATGACCACCTTCGCCGAGCGGGCAGCCTCGGCGACGACGTGCAACGAGTGATAGGTCGAGAAGATCACCAATGGCTGCAGGGCGCTGTGCCCGGATAGCCGGGCGGCGACCACCGCAGCGTCGGTTGTCACCCGCGCGCGAAGCCGTGTCCAGAAGGACTCGGAAATGTCTTGTCCGTCACCATCAGCCCGTTCGCTCACGCCGTCTGCGGTGCTCGGGTCCGAGCACGTGATGAGTGCCTGGAATGGCCAGCCGCCACCCGATCTCCACTCGCGCACCGTCTGGGCAACCAGACTCAGCGAGGGCACCACCACGACGGAGACGGCGGCGCCAACGCGCTCGGCGTACCAGCGGCCGACGAGCGTCTTTCCAGTCCCGCACGCCATCACCAGCTGCGCCCGGTCATGCCCCTGTAGAGCGCTGTCCAACGCCGAGAGCGCCTCGACTTGGTGGTCCCTAGGCGCCCGGATCGCTGATGTCTGCATGGCTTTCATGACCACGCACCGCGATAAGGCTGGCCAAGACTGTGGTCGACGAGGGGTACCGCAGGTTCACATCCGCAACGCGTGGCATGGGTCAAGGCATCTAGGACAGCAACCGAGCGCAGCAGGCGTCGGCGAGACGTCCATCGTCGGCATGTGCAGTGGCCGCGCCACCGCCATCCCCATCGCGATACCGACACCACACCGTCGGAGGGCGAGCTCTCGGAAACCTCATGGGCTTCGTGCCGTTCGAGGCCCAGTCGATGGGTGTGAGGCATCGTCATGCCGCCCCCCGGTCCGAGTGTGAGGCCGCGGCGATCGCGCTGTCGAAGAGGGTGCAGATCTGATCACGCGTCGCACCCAAGTTGAACTCCATCAGGCCTTTTCCGTCAGGAATGACGGCGTGCAGTGCTTCGATCACCCGACGGTGCGGTAGCCGGAGTCCGGTCGCCTTCCATGCCTCACTGATGCATTCGTAGACGTTGAAGCGCTGCCAATGCCACGACTGGGCGGCGACCGCGCGTGCGTGGCTCAGTACGTCGACGAGCGCATCTCTGATGTCGGCGTCGGGAACATCAGGTGCCGCGGCCGGAGCAGCGGGTGGTGGTACTCGCGAAGCGGTGCGACGCTGAGCTAGCAGGGTGCGTGCGGCGTTCAGGCACATCTCCAAATCGGCGACGGAGCCGCCTACCGGAACGGCCTGAGTGGGGATGACCAGAGTCGCCCCGGCGAGATCGACCGCCCAGCCCCTAAATTCGACGCGGGTCACTCGGTGCTTGGTTATCGGGTCCGCGGCGACGCGGACCTGCACGTCACCTCTGGGCGCCGCGGCGGGCTGGTCCATCGGGCCTTGATCTCCACTGTTGAGGCTTAAAGGACCGTTGGTGCGAGGCGCCCACATCAGGTTGGTCAGACGTACGTCGTTGCGCCGGCCGTTCTTGGGGCGCGCCACATGGCCTTCTGGTGCCGGGCCAACGAATGTTTCCAGGACCAGCGCTGCGATAGGGCGGCGTTTCTCGGACCCATTCCGAAACAGCGAGACCTGTGGATACTCGTCGCTCTTGATCGGTGTCAGCAGGGCCAGGCGTGTAAGAGACCACACCCGCCCGTAGTCGGAGATCTCGTAGAGGCCTTCATATCCGAGGACTGGGCGCCAGATCTCACGGATATTTGTAAGTGGCGGAGGGCATTTCGTCTCAACGGTCATGTAATTCGCACCCCTCTTCGGCGACGGTTCAAGCGACCAGATGATGGGTATCGGCGAGTAGGCCCGACCAGCGCGGATCGACATCGCCAAAATCGGTGTGGGCATGCGCGGTGACCGTGGACAGCACGGTGTGAGGACAGGCGAGGCCAGGGCGGTGTCGATCCGGCAAACCACAGGGCTGGCCTTCGGCGGTCCAGCCCACGACTGCGACCGCGGCGCTGGTTTCCTGGCAGATCTGCCAGATCCGGCTGGCCACCGCATTGGCCCTGGCGGCCGCAGCGTCCCCACCCCACGCGAAGACGATGACGTCGTGGCAGTAGGCCGCCCGCTCGATCCACCAGTCGTTGTCCGGGCCCACCGGATCGGAGGTACTCGTCAACAAGTGCCCGTCGTCAGCGGCAACCGCGGCATACAGGCAAAGCGATGTGTAGCCGCCGTAGCCAAATCCACGAGCGAACGCCGCCGCGCGGCGGGAGGCGTCGTCGTCGTGGTGCTCGTTGGCCCCCGAGGGCCGCAATTCGATGATCATCAGGGACGGCCCGTCATCCCAGCGTCGGTGCAATCGGTATCGGTAGGACCGATCAGCCGAGAACTGGGCCCCTCCCGACCCCGTGCCGTGCCACGTCGGTAGATGCAGGTCCAGGGACAGTGTCATGACGCCACCGCCACTGGGGGGAGGATGTGCGGGCAGGCCGGTGCCGCGGGTCCGTGAGAATGTTCCTGGGAGCACGCGGCCTCATCGGCGCAGCAGATCGCGCACACATGGAACAAGAGCCCTCGCTCGCAGGTGAGGCCCACCCCGTCAATGACGAAATGGGTTTCCATATAGTCGATCTCGGCCGGATCGCACCGGCACTGTTCATAGACGCCGACCAGATCATGAAGTGCCCGAGCCGAGATGGCGTCCGTGTGCGTGCCGTAAGCGCCATGCTCTGCTTCGGTGGTCCGACTGATCAACGTCGGTTCGGTCTGAGTGTTTGGGAATGTCACAACGAGCTCCTTACTGCGTGGCCGGAAAGGGTCGATGACTCCCACACCGACACTCCAGCTGCGCTGTCGAATCGTGGATGGATGTGCCGGCGGGCAGTGCAGCGCGCCGTACAGATGGCGATACGCCAACCGGTCAGATCGCTGGCCAAACGCACATTGCGCGCGTCGCGCCCGATGGCTGTGGCGAAATTGTGGACGGACACGATGACGCGGATATCGCGTGAGGCGGTGGAGACAATGTCGGCCGACTCAATCTCGACGGCGAGCGCGTTGACGACATATTGGACGGGGTCGGAGTCGTAATTGACGACCGAGATGCGTTCACCAGGAATCAGGGCTTCCACTTCGTGGACGCGAACACCCCGTTGCCCAATGCACGTCGAGGCAGCGTTAATGCCACCAACCGTGGCCGTCACCGCGACCTTTGCGTAGCGCCCGGGGTCGCGAACCGCATCGACCACTCGAATAGCACCGTTGGCGACCTCAGGGATACGGCGTGCGAACAAGGCGGAGAAGAACGCGCGGTCGGATCCGATGCTGTCGCGGTATGCGGGATCTCGGAAACTGGTCATGAGATGAACCTCTCGATAGCCGCGGCGGGGTGGCTGTTCGTGCTGGCGTTGTTGACCCAATAGACCGAACGTCCTCGGCTCGCGACGCGCTGCGCCTGACCACGACGCTCCAGGGTGACGAGGAGCCGATAGGTGCCCTCGACAAGCAGGTCGGAGAAGCCGTGTTCGCTAGCCCGGTGGCGAAGCTCTGCTGTGGAGACCGCGCGATCAGTGGACCGCAGCTGCACCGCAAGAAAGTCCCGCAACGCTGCGGTCGTTAAACCCATTGGTAATCGCCGCGTTTCGGCGTCGAAGCGCAGATGTGGCGCCGGGTCGTTAGGAGATACGCTCATGGAAGACAAGGCCGATCTGTATGGGCGGCGAAGAGGAATGCGTTATCCGGCGTGGGCGGGCGAAAGGTGACCGAATGCCAACGCCAGCTGAACCGGCGAGTTGGAGCACTGGCGCACCAGCGTGTGCCGATTGGTCAGCGAGATGACCGCGGACTGGTCGTCGCGGATGTCGTCATCTTCGTCGAGGTCGTCGTCATCGCACACGGATTCCGGCGCTGGCGTGATGTCTGGCTTGATGTGGATGTCGTCGCGTGCGATTCCGTCGACGATGGTGCCCTCAAGGGCGGGATCTTCGACCCGTTCACCCGCCAGCACAGCAGAGGTTTCAGGGCCAGGCGAGAGGGGAGGGCCCATTTCCTGGCCGGCGATGATTGCCAGCTGCGCCCGACTGACCTCCAGGCCTGGACCGGGGGCGAGCCGGTAACCGGCCCAGATGCCGAACTCGGCGTCGGTCTTCAAAGCTTTGATGGCGCACTGTCTTTGGAAGAAGCATCCCCAGCAGGCGGCCATGGCCTCGGGATTGGGCTTCTGCTCGTCGGGATGCCAAAGTTCTGGGTCGTAATAGCAGGGTGTGGGCCGCTCAGGTTCGTCGTGAAGTTTCGGAAGAACCGCCTGATGAGGACGACCTGGTGGGCGTCCACGGCCTCCGGGGTGTCCTGATGCCCTCGGTGGGGCCTGTTCCGGGGCGAGTCGGGAAATAGACACAGAACTACTCCTCAAAGGTGTGACGAGTGTGGGAACTCACCGGCAGTGGATGAGCGAGCGCAGCAACGACCCACGCAACGGTGGTAGGTGGTTCGCGATGCCGCGAAAAGAAAGCCTGTTGCCCGTGCGCGCCGGAGGCACTACAGGGCCGAAAGGTGAAGTTACGGAACCAAAGTGGCGAATTGGGCGCTGTGCGAGTTGTAGTCGCCGGAGCCGGCTCCGCCGGGTGCAGTTACTGGTAAGTCCTCAGGGGTGGCTCCCTTCGTTCCGGGTAGGCCCCAGTGGTAATGCGGGGCGGCCTGACAGAGTCAAAGTAACATGGAGTCTCTACTTGCGACAACATTTACTTTGAAATTGCCGCCTCGTGTACTTCTGCCAACCGTCCGACCAGGCGAACAGCCCTCGGACGTGTCTCTGGCGCTAGCTGGGGAATCAAAGTAGACAAAAGCGTCAGCGCTTGTTCTGCGCGTTCGCGGATCTCGGTATCCATCTGATCGCGGGCCGCCGGGGGGAGCGACTCGGCCATGGCTGCCGCGCTGGCGGCGAAGCCTAAGACCGTCTCGGCGAGGGTCTCGGCCAAGGACAAGGTCTCGTTGGCCGAGGTGGTGGTCGGTGCGGCCGCGGGCGGCGCCGATCCCAGCACTGCACGCAGCTGATCATCAGATATGCCGAACAATTGAGCCATCCGCGGCACAAGTGCGGCCCCCGGCGGGTACTTACCCAGCTCCCACCCGGACACGGCCGACGGCGTAACTCCCAGCTCGTGGGCGAGGGCGGCCTGAGTCAAACCAGCGGCAACGCGGTAGTGCTTGAGCTCCCACTGCTGTCGGGGCGGCATTTCCAGGAAATCGGCCAGACTGCCACCGAAGAAATCCACCATCCGGATCAACAACTTCATCGACGGGGTGGATCGGCCGTTGAGCAGACTGCTCAACGTTGTCGGGGTAACGCCCAGCTCGGCCGCGATGGCCTTCTTCGTCGTCCCAGCCTGCTCGCACGCACGGCGAAACGCCTTGGCGGAAAAGAAGTCTGCGGTGTTGTCAGCCATCGCCATCCGAATCCAGAGGCCGCGGCATTACACACCAGATCGCGCTATCCGCTCGGCAGCGGCCAACCACCGATCGGAGCGCCACGCAGGAATCGCCTACGTCACACCGAAGTGCTGCCGGCTACATCCTCTGCCCCGGCCTGGTCGGCACCGACGTACCGCCCATGCGCGTCGCGCAGATCCTGGGCGTGCGACGAGTAGCGGCCCGCGAGCGCCGTTCCTGACTGGTAAAACGCTGTCTGGAATTCAGCAACGGCGGCGGTGAACTCGGCGCCGACGGGACCGTAGCCGGTCGTCATCTGTTCGAGCAGATCAGGATCGGGCTGGCAGCCTGCCTCGACTTCGCCAGCGACTCGATCGTTGGCGGTAGCGAACTGAAGGATCTCGTCCTCGTTTACCCGTAGTGCCATGTCAAAAGGGTATAGCGGCAGTGGAAGGACGAGCAAGACCACCACTTGATCCACCGCGTACCAGCTGGACCGGGCGGACGACCAACCGCCAGCGGACTACCGCCTGGTAACCACCGCTACTACCGAGCTACCAGTGCAGGTCAGGGACGTAAATGAGCCATCGCGCAGCCGTGTGAGCGAACCCACTGCCAGGCGCTTACCGCGGCTCCTACCTCAAGGCTCTGGAGAACAATAAAAGCTGCTGCCAGCATTGATTCATGACCGACTTGCTGGACAAGCTCCTGGCCGACCCGGAGCTGCTTGAATGGCCGCGATTCACCACGCCGGCGGCGGACGACCCAGGTGGGGCGCCCGCTGATGATATGGCGCCCGCAGGAATGGCGTCGCACATGACGCGCGCCGCATCCGACGACCGCGAGTTGGCCGTCGAGAAATTGCGGTCATACATCGACGAGGCCATCCCGAACGATCCGACATCCGGCGACGCAGAGTTCGGCCGACTCGGATTCGATGCACCGCCGGCCGGCGACGATGCCGTCGATGCCGCCCAACGCACCACAGACGACCAATATGCGGCAGAGACGACCGCAGATTCGAAATACGCGACCAATTCAGGAACTGCCGAAAACAACGAAGACCAAGATCCGGCAGACAACAACGAGACGCCTTTGGCGTTCGACGATATTGCGGCCAAAAACAATGCTTTTTCCTCCGGCGTCGGCGCTGTCGGACAATGGCTCAAAGACCAGAACTGGAAGAGCCCCCGCACACTGGGTATAACAGCGGCCTCGGTTATCGCGGCGGCGGTCCTCGGGCAGTGGATACTGCAAGGCGCCGGCGACCAAACCCCGACAGCCCAACTGACCGCACCAGCGACCAGCCATACGGCAGCCCCGGCAGCGCCGGCAGTCCCGGCGGACGGTCCTGTCCAGGTGTTGACCGCAACAGCGCGTTGCCCAGCGCCGAGCTCGGACCCGATGAACGCTCTGCGCGTGGAAAGCACCCAGCCATGGATCTGCGTGCGTGCGTGGCAGATCGACGGTCAGATCCTGGAGGTGACCTTCGACAAGGCCTACGTGATTTCAGCGGTCTCGATCATGCCGGGCGCCGACAGCGAAGAGGGCGGCGAGGACCAGTGGGCCAAGTTCCGCACAGTCCAGCTGCTCAACTGGTCATTCAACGACGTCGGGAGGACCAACTGTGACCAGGACACCCGCAACGAGCGCAAGACAGCAACGTTGGAGATCAACGCGGCGAACTGCTACCACCAGGGGCCATGGCAGCCGGTAGTAGCTAGCTCTGTGACGATCACGATTCGTCACACCGATCAGCCGTCTAACCCGAACTCCGTGGGCACACCCGCCGGCGATCCGAGTGCCAATGCGGACTACACCGCCTTCGCGGTAAGTCACCTCGAACTCATCGGGCACCCCTCGGGCGGCTAAGGCCTCCTACCGCAATCGAGATAGCCTGCTACCACGCTGATCTGGTAGCAGGCTATCTCTGTGTGGAAGCCATGTTGGTAACAACCTATCGCTGCTGGTCAGCTAGCTGCATAGCAGCGCTGGAATGCCAGCGGACGCCCAAGTTAGGCCCCTGACAACCCCACTTGCAGGCTCCGCTACCTACTCAGAAAGCTAGCAAGTTATCAGCTAATTTTCCTAGCGAACCTCTCGGCGCTCCTTCGCCTGGCGGCTCGTCGCGCCGAGCTTAGCAGGGGTTGTCAACCACAGCAACATCGTGTAAGGGCCGACGAACTTGTCGCTTTCTCACTAACGTGTCACTCCAGGGCCGTTGCGGTGGGAAAAACCCAGGCAGACACCGATTCCGTCGAAGCCCCCGGCTCACATGCCGCACGGCCCAGCCGCGTGCCAGAGGGACGACCCTTGCCGGCGCGCTGCTCGATGCGGAGCCGATCCTCGACGAGTTTGGGGATGGGTGCCCCGGAACGGCTGGTCAGGACAGCGCCGAACCCCGCCGCAGGCCCGAACGCCACTGCGGCCGGGTTCGAAACCAGCGTTCCCGCACCTCAGGGGCGGTCCTCTGGAAAACGGGTATTCGCCTCTGCATCGTTTGACCTGTGAGTTTCCGCCCCAGCACCGGCGACCGGGTCCGCCACTGGACCCAACAACACCGCCCTAGTCGACGCACCGTGTCTCGCGCCGGCGTCATCGCCTGCCTTGCCCTCGGCGCCCTCGGCGGCTTCAACGCGATCGCCACAAGCTGCGCCCCCGACCACACGGTCACCGTTGGCCAACTCGACACGACGCTCAACCGCGGGACGTCGGTCAGCGGCTTCGCCGACGCCTACGTCAACGTCTACCTGACCACGACATCGGCGAGCGCCCTGACCGCCTTCACCGGTGCCCACATCACCCCGACTGCGGTGCCGGTAAGCGTGATCAAGACCGCCCCCTGGTCGGTGACGCGTCAGCCCAGCGGATTCGCCAACGTCGACTACTGGTCGGTGGTCATCGGCGCATTCGTCAAGCCCCTCTCCAAGGCACCCGAACTGCGCTTCTATCAAGTCCCCGTCGCCGTCGTTCAGGGAAACCCCCGCATCACCACCGCGCCAGCCATCGTCAACGGCCCCGACATCGGATATGACATCGACCTGGACTACCCGTCCCAGGTCTCGCAAGATTCCGACGCCTATAAAACCGTTGCCGACTTTTTGGACACCTGGCTGAAAGGAACGGCCAGTCATCCTGCAAGCGGCGATATCAGCCGCTACAGCATTTCTCCGCAGATCCGCCCATTCGACAACGCTCCATTCACCAAGATCGGTATCGACTCGATCAACGCGCAGGCCGACATCCCAGCCGACGCGCAAAACGGATTCACCACGAAAATTCTGGTTACCGCGGAAGGGTCGATAAATGACAAGTCAAATCAAACACTGACCTATCCATTGGTCATTGTGCGCCAGAGCGACAAATGGTTTATCTCCGATATCGACCCGGCGCCTCAGATTGCAGGCCGCATCGCCAAGCCAACTGAAACGACGCAGCCACCATCCGGCGCGTCCACCAATGCCCCCGGATGACGAGAAACAACTCGCCCCGGAAAAGAAACCACAATTCCGCGAACAGAAAAGGAGGGTAGAAAATGAACTACCTCAACCAGGTGCTCCTGAACACCATCACTCAGGGCAAGACCACCATCATCCTGGTCATCACACTGGTGGCCCTGGGTCTCATCGCCCTGCTCTACGCCAAGAGCATGGGCTCGATCACCAAAGTGATCGTGGTGGTCGCCAGCGCCATCGGCGCCGTGATCATCGTCGTCATCCTTCCGGACCTGCTGCGCGGTTCGGCCAGCGACACCGGCGGACTCACCGGTATCACCAGCCGCTACTGACACCCGACACAGGCACAGAGGACCGCATGAGCTCTGACGAGTCATCCCGCGGCAGCGCCGACGTTGCCGAGCGCCGGGATCCGCCCATCTTCGTCTCGATCTACACCCTGGCGCGCAAGTTCCCGAAACTGATCGGGAAATTCCCGAACGGACAGCCGATCCCGTTCGGGCCGTTTACGCGCATCCAATGCGGCGTCTTAGTCGCGGCGGCCGGACTCATTCTGCTGGTGTTCAAGCTGCTGGACCCGCCGATCCTGCCCACCCTCTTCGTCGGAGCTGCGATCACCATCCCGTCGGTCATCCTGGCTCGCCGGATCGGGTTCTCCATGGCCCGTACCAGTTCACGGCTGATCTGGCTGGTGCGACCCCGCCTGTACCGCGCCCCGTTGAGCACCGGTGGTCACCCACCGAGCAAGCACCAACGTCCCGCCACTACCGGGAAGAGCGGCCACGTCCTGGACCTGGAGTTCCTTCAATGATCGTGACCCTGCAACAGCCCACCCTGGCCGTTACCGACAACCTGCGCTGGACCCGAAGCGGAGTCGTCTATGCCGAGTGGCTACTCGGTGCGCTGCCGAACGGTCATGAGGAACGCAGTGAGAAAACCCGGATCGACAACCAGCACCGGCACCTGTTCTCCGACCTCGGTACGACGATTCTGACCAGCGTGGTGGCGCCGATCGCGATCCCGACGATCGCCGAGAAGATCACCTCCTCGGCACGTCGGGCCGCGCCGCTACGCGGCCGCCCACCGCGCCGCCCCCAGTTCCGCGGCACGAAGCGACTTCCTGACCCTGTTTCCCGACGCCGCCATCGAGGCCTCCGCGCGGCTCGCCGAGATCGAGATCCAGGATCCGCCGCCGGCGGAGCGACTGCACTGGTTGTCAGTCCCGCTGTGCGGTCCCGCCCGTGGCGGAGACCTGCCCGACGGCTATCAGCCCACCGCTAAAGATGTGAAGGCCTTCACCACGCTCGCCGCCGACACGCAGCGCAAAATCCCCGGGATCTTCCGACCCCAACGGGTCAGCGAACATCAGATGCACTGGCTGTGGGAGCGCAGCCACACCCGTGGCGTCGACTATCGCGCATACCTGCAGGCGCTCAACGGATCCGAACCCAATCCGTCGGCCCCCCGGCCTTTCCCCCACCGCGCCGCCGGGCCGCACTCGGTACGCCGGCGACGCGGCTTTCGGCTGGACGGGGAAGTGGACCCAAGGCTGTCACGCGCGGTCAAGGTGGGATTTCCCGACAGCGATATTCCCCCGAGCTACCAAACATTCCTGCTCGTGGACGACTTTCCCGCCAAGCTGGCCTGGCCGGGAGTAGCCGACCAGGTGTTCGCGCTGCTCAATCACTTCGAAGGCGCCGGCGTCGACTACACCCTGCACACCTGGGTCCGCAACCGCGCCGACGCTCTGGCGCACAATGCGAGCTCGCTCAAGCAGCTGGCTGAGCAGATGGACGAACGCGACAGCGAGGTGAGCTTCGCTCAGAACTTCCTTGTCACGCGCGGCCAGCAGCTCGCCCAGTACAACACTCACCTGGAAGGCAATCCGGCCGAGACCGAGATCCACTTTTGCCCGATCATCGCGGTGTCCGCGCCCAGCTACGAGGAACTCCGCGACCGCGTCCAAGACGTGCACCGCACGTTCAAAGACATCCCGATCAAGCTCGTCGATCCCGCCGGCGCTCAAGAAGAAGCCTGGGCCGCCTGCCAACCCGGGTATGCCCCGCAGCGGGTGACCGCCGATTACACCCATGTCACCGCTACCGACTACTTCTCCAAGTTCACGCCGATTACGGCCGCCAAGATCGGCGACGACGCCGGACCCTGCATCGGAGAGTGCCGGCTCTCCGGGTTCCACGAACCCGTGTACTTCGATCTGCTCGGCGTCACGGAGAAGAACAAGTCCGCCAGCTTCGCGTTGGTCGGCGACCTCGGATCGGGCAAGTCGGTGCTGCTGAAAGTCTTCGGCGGTCTCACCGTCGACCACGGCGGCCAGGTCTTCGCCATCGACCGCTCCCCCATGGGCGAATACGTGTCATTCGCCGAATCGGTCGCCAACGCGGTCGTCATCGATCCGACCAACCCCCAGTACACGCTGGACCTGCTGCGGGTGGTCCCCGGCGCCGACGTCGCCGAGCGCATACTGCCCGTCCTCATGCGCCTGTTCCAAATCACATCGGGCAGCCCCGAATCCACCCTGCTGTCTGACCTCATCGAGCCGAATTACCGCGCACGGCACAAGATCAAGGGCCTGCCTGAACTGGTCACCCACACCGCCAACCTGGTTCGTAACCCGAGCCTGGCCACCGGAGCCGTCGCTGATGCCGCACCTGCGGTGATCGCGAAAGTCGCCTCCCAACTGCGCTTCTGGTCGCAACGCACCTACGCCCGTGTCCTTTTCGCCAACGACCTGCCACCACTGCCGCTGGACGCCCCGTTCGTGGTGCTGCGCACCAACAGACTCTCGCTACCGGACGAGAAGAGCAGCCTGGCCGACGATCCCACCAAGCTCTTCGGCGACGTCATCTACACGCTGTTCGCCACCATCGCCCGGCAGGTGCTGTTCTCAGAGCCCGACGATCCCGATCCGCGCTTCGGCCTCTTCCTGCTCGACGAGGCCCGCCATCTGACCCGGTCGGCCATCGGGGACGGGATCATCGAGGACTTCGTCATCGATGGGCGCAAGCACGACTGCGCGATCGGTTTGGCCTCCCAGGATCCCGCGCACTTCCGACGGTTCACCCACCTCATCCCGACCCTGTTCCTGTTCCGCCAAGTCGACGAAACGCTCGCCACCGAGGAATTGCGCATGGCCAGCAAGGACGCGGCCCGCGACCGGAACTTGGTCAAGCAACTGATGACCGAAACCAGCCCCGGGACCGGCGAAGACGGCCAAACCCCTCCAGAGCGTCGCGGCGAATGCCTGATGAAGGACATCCGCGGCCGTCTCGTCGAGATCAAGGTCAAACTGCCGGCGCGCGGCGACCGCGCCGCCGCGGTGAGCACGACCCCAGGGGCGGCCGCATGAACCGCAATCCATTCCGCATCGCCGCCCGAGCCTGGCGCCGCGTTGTGCTGCTGCTGACTCCTGCGATGATGAGCATCATCAACGCGGCCCCCGCGTGGGCCGGCACCGGTGCGACCGCGGCAATCCTGTGGATCGGAGTCAGCGACAGCGCGCATGTGCCACTTGGCTCCTACGGCTTGTCGCTGAACAACGGCTCGCTCACCGACCCGGCCGCCGCACCGCCAGCACTGAGCATGCATTGGTTCTACAGCCTGTTCCTGGGCATCATCGCCACGCCGATCTGGCTGGTGAACAACGTGCTGTCCTTCAAGTGGCTCAAGGTCATCTCACAGCCGTTCGACTTCATCGGCCACCAGCTGACCGTGATGGTGCACAACCCTGTGGTGCTGACCGCAATCGGCCTGATCGCCGCGTCCATCATCGCGGTGACCTTCGCGCTCGGCAAAGTTGGGAAAGCGGCCGCGCAGATCACCACGGCCATCCTGCTGGCTTACATCTCGATCGCCCTGGCCAACAAACCGGTCAGCGAACTCCTCGGCCCGAACGGCGCGCTGACGATGGGCCGCGACATCGGCGTGGAAATCAGCAGTGAGCTGTCCGGAAAGCCCCTAGAGGGGCAACAAGCGGTAGATGCCCTGTCGCAGTCGCTCGCCGACCACTTCGCCCGCACCCCCACCCTCATCTGGAACTTCGGCCAAGACCTCGACGCACCGCCCTACAACTGCGGTCAAGCATGGTCCACGGCAATCACCAGCGGACCCGTCGACAAGGTCAAAGACGCCGTCGCCCAGAACTGCCCAGGCGGACAAGGCCTCCACGACTACGCCATGAGCGATCCCACCAGCAGGAAAATCATCGCCTTCGTCGCGATCATCTTCGCGCTGGCCGTCGCAATCGTCTTCACCTACCTGTGCGTCCAGGTCGTCATCCTCGCCCTATCGGCAGTGTTCTGGGCGATCGTCGGCATCGTCGCCCTCATCACCGGATGGATCCCCGGCGCCAGCCAAAACCTCGCACTCAAAGCCGCCCTCGATGCGGTGTTCTCCTTCGCCGGCATGACAGGGATGGTCGCCATCGTCGGTCTCACCGGGACACTTGCCGGTGCCATGTTCTCCGCGGCCGGCGGCGATCTCGTCGTCGCTATGCCCCTGGTCTCGCTGATGCTTGTCGCGATCTTCATAGCCCTGCGCAAGGTCCGCAAAGGCATCCTCAAAGCCCGCGAGCGCACCGTCCAGGCCCTGCAACGATTCAACGGATCCCAGGGTGAAATGTCTGGGGCCACAAACATTCTCGAACGTCTCGACCCGCTCACCGCAATCCCGAACGCGACCCACCGAGTCACCAGCCTCGCCCGCCACGGCGCCACCACCGCCGCCAAACTCGGCATCGCCGCCGCAGCCCCCGAGGCGGCCCCGTTCCTCGGCGCCGCGGACCAACTGCAAAACAGGGCGAGTATCAAGAACCTCAAGGGATCACGCAGAGCCAAGGCCGACACATCAGCTCAGGACACCCCTGCCACCACGGAACTTGAGACGCCTGCTTGGGACGCAGAAACCGTCGAGGTAGGCGACCGGATCCGTTACTCGGGTGGTTGGGACGTCATCGGCAAGGTCAACGAAAAGTCCGTGCGCCTGGTCAACCTGGACGACCGGCTGCCCTTCGATCAGATCGAGGAGGTCAGGACGAGCGCCGGCGCCGCGGTCCGCATCGTCAGCGGCCAGCGGTCGATCATCGACCAGGTCACCGCCACGGGCGCCCATAACAGCTATCCCCAATCGGGAACCCCGGCGCCGCCAGTCGGCGGCGGACCGGCCGCCGAGCCTATCCTGGCCGCCCCTTCTGAACGCCTCTATGGCACCGAACGCATTCCTGGCCCTACGCTGCCCCACGCCGCGAGCGTCGCCGAGCACCGTCAGCGATTCCCGCACCTGTGCGGAGCACCTACCACCCGCGGCGGCTATTGCATCAACGCTGCTGACTCCTGCCGGCACCACGCCGGCTCGGCGCCGGCGATCCACCCGGCGATCGCCGCGCTGGCTCACCAGAGCGGCGAACCGCGCACCGACGATCCCGACGCCATGCCGGAGTTCTACGCCGACATCCGAGGCGAACTGATGGGACGGCGATAGGAGATGACCACCGCCGTCAAAATGACCCTGGCAGCGGCGATTGCCGCGCTGCTGTGCATGCTCGCCCTGCCGATCGCGATCACCATGATGGCCCTGCCAGGGCAGGGAACCCAGCAGTTCTTCGCGACCTGCACCGCGGCGCTCGGCATCCGTGGGGCGATCGTGGCAAACCCCCCCAGTGACGCCCCATCTGCGCAGGAACTCCTGTTGAAGATCGAGCAGACCGCCGAAACACTGGGATTTGGCAGACAGGGGGCAACCGTGACCGTGGCGATCGCTATGCGTGCAACTGGGCTGGCTAACGCCGCAAACGCCGGCGACGCCGACACGCAGCGCTATGCACATAGCGCAGTTCTCAACGACGGCGCCGGCGCCCTTGGGCTGCCGCTGTCCTGGGGCAGCGCCGCCGAGCTCATGACCCCAGAGGTGTCCACCGCACTGGCCCTCGATCACATGGTCGACACGGAACCCCGCTGGCGCGATACGGATCCCAGCCAGCTGGCAGCACAAATCACCGGACTGACGGCCGAAGACTTCACCCAGTACGTCGCCGACGCCCAAGCCCGCCTTGGGGCACTGCCCGCGCCAGTCGAAACCTCCAGCGCCGCTGCTACTGCACTGACCTCCGCCGCCCCGACCACCACCCAGCAGACAGCCCAACCCGCACCCCCGACCACAATTGCCGCGACGTCAACGGCAACCACGGTGCTCAACCCGGACCAGGCCAGCTCGGCCATGTCCACCGCGCCCGCCGCCGCGAACTGCCTACACGCACTGACGACGCCGTTGCCGGCTGCTGCACCCGGCCACAACCCCGCCGGACCTGACATCGCTGCCGCCGCTCAGCGCAGTGTGGGCACCGACCAGACCGCCGCCACCACCACCGCCACACAAGCTGCGACCAACGAGCCCATCCCGGCGCAACCGACCACGCAGCCGGCCAACACCGCCGACTCCGCCGGTTACGTCGCCTCGATCCTGTCGAGCACCCTAGGAACCGCCATTCCCACCACCATCGCCGAACAGCTGCAGATCGGATACCGCGTGGTCGCCGACCCCGAACCGGGTGACGCCGTCTACATCGACATCAGCGCGGGCGCGGGCCCACACCTGGCCGGCATCGCGGTCGACGCCGACACCATGGTCACGGTGCTGCCCGGGCACTCAGCGCCGGAGTGGACCCGCATCGGGCCGAACCGCGTGATCCGACGCATCGAGGGAGGCCCCGCCGCATGACCCAACCCTCCGCACCCATCGCCACCGCCGAAGATCCGGCCACCAGCGAGGCCGAGAATCCCTCCACCGCGAATCCCCCACACCCCGCGCAGGCCACCGGTCAGTCCGAGGGCCCGGTGCCGGTCAAGCCACCACCGTTGCCCGGCACGTCGGCGCCAGGCACGACACCACCTCCCACCACTACCGCCGCTCCTGCCGCGCCGGGCGCCACGACACCAAACGGTCAGAGCCCCAATGGCACCGGAACCGTCCCGGCCACCACTGCAACCCCCTCGGGCGACACCAAACTGGAAGACGACAAGAAGGATTCGGAAGCCGATCACAAAGGCGACCACAACAACGCCGACAGCGACTCCGACAGCGACGCATCAGCCGACACTCCACCGGATCCAGGTCCGTCACCAGACGCCCTCGGCCAACTGGCCAGCCTCGGCCCCCAGCTGGCGAGCCCGCTCATCAACGCCGCCACCGGCATCCCCGCGGCCGCACTCCAGGGTGCCGGAAGCCTCATCCCGGCACTCGCATCAGCCGTCATGCCCCAACTTGCCGCGCTCGCAAACCAACTCGGCACTGGCGCACCCCCCGGAACCCCCTCGGGCCGCGTCAACACAAGCGGCGCCGACAGTCTCGCCGGCCCCCTAGGCTCCCTGGTCGGCGAAGGCCCCGCCGCCGACGCGGCCCGCAACAAGAACGAGGCCCTGGCCCGCCAAGTCGGCGCGATGCGCGATGTCGAACGCCAACTCGGCGAGATCCTGGGTCTGTCGTCGGCCCGCACCGAAGAAGATCGCGCGAAAATCCAAGGCGTCATCGACGACGTGGAAACTGCCCTCATGTCGGCCGGTGTCCAGGGCGACACCCCCGAGGCGCAAACCGCGGTCATGACGGCAATGCGCAAGGCGCTCGACGAGGCCGGCAACGTGGTCAGCTCCGCAGCACGCGACAAACTCACCGACGCTCAGTTCGTCCGATCTCTCATCCACAACTACCTGGCAGCAGCCGGCTCGACCGACTCGCTGCACGCGGGAGTCGCCGGTAGCGGCGCTGGCGCCAACGCCGCGCGTATCGCCCATGACGCGCTCGGCCTCCCCTACGTCTGGGGCGGCGGCGGCGCGCTAGGGCCCACCGGCGGCGGATTCGACTGCAGCGGTCTTACCCAGTGGGCCGTCGCCCGCGCATCCGGCGGCCGCGTAATCCTGCCCCGCACCACCTACGAGCAGATTCACGCCGGAACCGCGGTACCGCTCAACGCACTCGCCCCAGGTGACCTGGTCTTCTCCAACTGGTCGTCGCCGGGTGTCCCCGAACACGTCGCGATCTACATCGGCAATGGGCAAGTCATCGAAGCCCCGCAGCGAGGTGTACCGGTGCACATCAGCAACCTGCCTTCCGGCGCGCAGGCCCGCCGCGTTCTATAACTGAACAGAATGCATTGACCCTCAGGAAAGAGTGTCTAGGACGGTGCTGTTTTAGTCGCTGACTTTCGGCGTGGCTGAGCGGGTTTCGCATGGATGGGCGGCGAGGATCAGATGCGTGGCTTTGGGACGGGAAAATCGGCAGGGCCGGTTCGATGACGTGATGCTGCTTGTCGGCGATCAGCTGCCGGCGGGCAGCATCTATCGGCTGCTGGCCGACCACGGCGGTGCACTGTTCGACGACGATTATTTCGCTGATGTGTTCAAGCGTTCGGCGTTGGGTCGGCCAACGGTGCCGGCGCGGGTGATGGCCGCGGTGATGCTGCTGCAGGCCTACGAGGGGCTTTCGGATCGGGAGGCCTGCGACCGGCTGGCCTTTGACCTGCGCTGGAAAGCGGCCGCCGGGTTGACCGTGGATGCGGAGGCGTTTCATCCCACGGTGCTGGTCGGGATGCGCAACCGGCTACGCGCATCGGATCGGCCACGGCGGTTGTTCGAGGACGTCAACACCACGGCGCGGGCGGCGGGGTTGTTGCGGGGACGGCGCCGGGTGCTCGATTCCACTCCGCTGTTGGATGCGGTGGCCACCCAGGACACGGTGATCCAGCTGCGGGCCGCGATCCGCAAACTACTGGCGGTGGCCGATCGGGCCGATCCGGAGGTGGCCGGTGCGGTGCGCACCGTGCTGACCCGCGACGATGACTACGCCAGCCTGGGAAAACCACCGTGTGACTGGGACGATCCCACGGCGCGTGAAGCCTTGGTCGATGCGCTGGTGCGCGACGCCAAGGCAGCACTGGAGGCCTGCGATGGCCGCCAGCTTGACGGGGCACTCGGTGAGGCGGTCGAGTTGCTGGCGCTGGTGGCCGGCCAGGACGTCGAGGCCGGCGACGACGGGGTGTTTCGCATCGCGAGGCGGGTGGCCCGGGATCGGCTGATCTCCACCGTTGATACCGAGGCCCGCCATGGGCATAAGTCGCGGGCGCGGACCTTCGATGGCTACAAGTCCCATTTGGGTATCGATCCCGATGACGAGCTGATCACCGCGGTGGCCGTCACCGCGGCCAACGCCGCCGACCGTGAGGTCATCGACGAGCTGCTGGGCAACCCGGTCACCGACACCACGAGTGCTGCACCCGATTCCGCCGCCACCGATGCCGCCACCGATGCCGATGCCGATGCCGATGCCGATGCCGATGCCGATGCCGATGAAACGATCACCGATCACGGTGAGCATGTGCGAAACGAGTCGGAGCCCAATGTCTTTGAGGTGTATGGCGATTCGGCTTACGCTGATGGGGCCACCCTCGATGAGCAGACCCAACGTGGCCATGACATGCGCGCCAAAGTGCCCCCGGTGCGCAACGCCAACGGCTATTCCAAAGACCAGTTCGGTATCGACCTGACTGCGGGCACCGTCACCTGCCCGGCCGAGCACACTGTGGCCATCAGCACCGGGCGGCGTCAGCAGGTCGCTCGCTTCGGGGCATTGTGTGGGTCGTGTCCGCTGCGGGCGCAATGCACCAAAGCCCGCCGTGGACGGGTGATCACCATCCATGCCCATGAGGCCGCCCTACAGCTGGCCAAGGCCCGCCAACGCGACCCGGCCTGGCAGACCGATTACCGAACGTATCGGCCGGTTGTGGAACGCAAGATCAGTCACTTCACCCGGCGCCCCTGGGGTGGTCGCAAGGCTCGCTGCCGCGGACAACAACGCATCCTGACCGACATCCTCGCCCGAGCCGGCGCGATCAACCTCGCCCGATTGGCCAGCCTGGGCCTGCATTCAGCGGCCGGGGGCTGGGCCATCGCCTGATCGGGACCACCAGGCCACCAGGCCACCAGGCCACCAGGCCACCAGGCCACCTACGATCCCATTAATATCAGCCAGCGCAAGCCCCTCCCAGCCGTCGAGACCCCGATACGCGAAATCCCCGCCCTGCTGGAGGTCACTACATCAGCGCCGTCCTAGATGATGGCTAATGACACCACTACGGACGGATTCGAGATCAGCGTCGACGAGGGCGCCTACCTCGTGGAACACCTCGACCTCAGTGGCCGCTTGCCCGAAGTCCTCGCGCTGTACAACCCCATGACCGGCCCCGACCTCGCCGAACCATGGAAACAGCTGCAACGAGACCGCCTCACCGAACGCGGCATCCTCACTGCCAACGGAACACTGCCCGAAGTCACCAGTCTGGTTCGCACCATCGCGCATGCCGAGGAAACGCTCGCTATCCGGATCATCCCGCTCCACGAGCCCAACACCATGTTGCGCGTCGCCATCGCCTCCCGCTTCGGCCAGTACGTCGTCGCCAGCCGCACCCGCCACATCTTTCTGGTCCAACAGGTGCCGGCTGCCGACTGGCTCACCGCCACCACAGCAGTCCTCGCCGTCAACCTAGGCACCATCGAACCGGCCCCTTCTCAGCGATCTCATCCAGCTCACCGCCGCCGAAGCAGCACGCATCGCCGACACAGCCCCAGGACACGCCACCGACCGACTCATCGAGCACGGCCTCGACGCCCATGACGCCGCCATCCTCAACGCTTCGTCCAAACCCGACGTCGTCACGGAAATCACCGCAATGCGCCGCGTCGACGACGTCACCCGCCGCACCAAAACGGCAGTGTCCCTCCTCGACACCGAGAACTACGGACGCGTCCTCGCCTGGCCTCACGTCGGCGTAGACCGCCAAACCCATCTGACCTACGCCCCGATGTCCAACCAACGCCTCGACGGTGCACTGCGGGCACTGTGGGGCTCACTCGACGACCGCTAGCCCGAGCATTCGCGGTACCTAGGACGTCTTCTGCTGGCCATCGACGGCCGTTGTAACAACTACCTAGCCTGGGTCAAAACCGCTGCAGGACAACCTATAACGCTCCGGTGAACTGGTCCTCTTGAGAACGGGGCGATCGGCCTCAAAAGTGGATGAGGTGAGATCATCGCTGTTCGCTCGCCTCGCTGCCGTCGCCAACTCGCCGCGTCCGCGGCCCAAGCCGGTTCGCGAATTCCACGTGCCCGCCGAGCAGCTCCCCCAGCAGGTTCTTGATCGGTTGCGCCACCCCAGTGCGCCGACCTACCTGGTGACCTGGGACCGCACCGCCCATGACGCCGTATTTCGCCCCAGTGAGGTTCCTCTGAGGTGACCAGTGGCCAGACGCGCAAGACCGCAGATGAGGAGAACCCAGCAGCTGTGCTGCTGGGCATCCTGGTCATCGTCGGTGGTGCCGGCTACCTGGGATACCGGTACCTGCGCAAGAACACCGACCTGGCGGCCTCCGTGGACATCCCGACTGCGGTCGCGGTCATCGGCGCGACGCTGATTGCGCTCGTTACTGCAGGAATCGTGTGGCACGGCGCACGCCCCGGTGAGCCGTCGGCGGCCGAGCCCGAAAAATGGGCGCTTGCACTGCCGGTGGGCCCAGCGACCATCGGCACAGCATCGGCGGCGTTCGCAGCGACAACCGCCGCCGCCCGCTGGCTTCTCGCAATGCCATTCGTCACCGCGATTGGAATCGCCCTGGCCGTCGGCATCGCCACCGCCGGCCTCACCATCGAGCCCTACCGCCTGCGGTGCGCCCGCCTGCAATTGCGCGGCACCCTAATCCAGGCGCTCTACGCCCCGCTCGGCCACAAGCAACCTTCGCTGCAGGTCGTCCCACAGGCGAAATGGGACGCCAAAGCCACAGCGCCCCAAACGATCACCATCCGAGCAAGCCGCCCGATGACAGCCACCTTGCCCTCAAGCGACGACCGGCTCGAACTCGACGACGCCATCGGCACGACAACAACCACCACCGCCCGACGCCTCGATCCCGCCACCACGATCCGCCGCGCCCTGCGCACCCATTGTGACGCCCACTTTCGCGTCAGCGCCGACCCGTCAGCGCTGGTATTCACCGCCACACAGTTCGTCCCCGAGCAGATGGATGAGGAGCTGGCCGACCTCACCCGCAAGGCCCGCGACATCTTCGAATCGTCTGCCACTGTGACAGGAACTCTCGCCGACGGGTTCACCATCAAGCACGCGATCGCCAAGAAACTGATGGGCGACTTCCGCAAGCGGGTCGCCGAACAGAATCTCACCGAACTTGTTGGTGGCACTTGGCGGGTCAAATGGGACATGCCGGCATCGACTGTGACGTTCACCCCCAAACCGGTGCTTCCATTTCCCCTGTTCACCAAGCCAATTCCCGCTGTCCGGACGATCGAAGAAGCGATCGGCCAATACCGCCAGACACGGTTCGCCTACGGTGTCGACCTCGACCTTGGCATCCAGGAGTGGGATCCGCTGGATTCGCCCCACACCCTCGTCAGCGGAAAAACCGGCGCTGGCAAGACGGTCTACCTCCGCGGCCTGATCATGATGGCCGCGCTGCGCGGCTGGGCGGTGGTTCTCGTCGACTTCAAGGGCGGCTCGTACTCCGACTTCGTGGGCTGGCCCAACGTGCACATCATCAGCAGCGACCCGTTCGAGTCGATCGCCACCATCCACCGCATGTACATGCTCATGGAGGACCGCAACGCGCGAGCTCGTTGGGACCAATCGCAGTGGGAGCACAACCTGCCGTACCTCATCGTCGTCGACGAGGCAGCCCAGTTCAAAGTTGTACTCGAACGGCTGTGGGCCAACCTGAAACCGAAGAACGGCGCGAAGGAATGCCCGACATTGACCGAGCTCGGCGAACTGGCGCGCCTTGCGCGGACCGCGCGTATGCACCTTGTGGTCGGTATGCAACGGCCGGACCACACCCTGATCGACACGGAGGCCCGCGACAACTTCGGCAACCGCGTGTCGGTCGGCCCGATATCACGGATCGCGGCCGAAATGCTCTGGGACGACAGCTATGTCGGCCGCTACATTCCCCGGATCAAGGGTCGCGGCATGTCCACGGGAACGCACCAAGATCCACGGGAGACCCAGTACTACTTCACGCCAGCGGCCAACAGCACTGTCCCTGAGGAGGCCGCCGTCATCGAACAACTCCGGCCACCCGTAACGCTTGTCCCCCGGTACGTGCCGGAGCTACCGCTGATGCTCGACGGGGTCTCGTGGAACGAGATCGCGGATGCGCCGTGGTTCGCGCTGTCGGAGCGGCCCGACCTCGATCCCACCAACTTCTTCCGGAAGGTCACCTCGTTCGACGGAGATTCACGTCTCGGATTCGATGTCGCTGAGATCATCCGGGATGCCGAAAACGAGGGTATGGAAGAGCTGGTGTTGGCGCCTCGTGATCTGCAGCCCAAGGACGTTGTGTCCTTCGACGATGGGCACGTCGGCGAGGTTGACGGCATTGATGTCGCCGACGATGGCGTGGTCACAGTGATGTGGCAAGACGACGACAATGGCCGCCTCTGCGTGTCCAGCTTGTCGCCGACGAGCCGTCTGGCGGTCCAGCGCAGCTCCTCTTGAGAACAGCCTGCATACGGCCTTAGCGTCGTAGCCAAACCCGCCGTATTCGCTGGCGGGACCAGGAAAGGGGCGCAAGCAGCTCATGTCTTTTGAGGATCTGCTCGATCCGGGCGACATCTTGAGCGCCGCCGCGGGGGCTCCATTTGGGCCGGCGGGGCTGGTGGTCGGCCCCGTCTTCCGGGAACTGTTTGACATCGGACGCGAACTTTTCGGCTCGGGTGACCATCCGAAGATGCCGCCGCCGCCCCAACCTCCACCGGCTACGCCACCGCCCAATGGGCAGGGCCCAACACAGGAGCAGATCGACAAGATCAACCAGGTGCTCGCCGATATGCAGAAGCAGATCGAGGAGATGCACAAGGCTGGCGAGACCGCGGCCGATGAGACCGGGAACAATTCCGATGCCGGCCGGACAGCGCACGATCAAATCCTCAGCGGCGGCGGCGATCTGGGTCCGGCACTCGCGGCACAGGGTGGCACCCCGGAGGCCGACGCGGGCCGGCTCGCCGCGCTGCAGCAGCAACTCGACGAACTGAAGCAGAACGTGCAGGAAAAGGCTGGCAACGCCGACGGCATCGCTGACAGCCTGCGCAACCTGGGAATGGGCATGCCTGGGATGGGCATGCCCGCACTGGGCGGCGGGCCCGGCCTGGGCATGCCCAGCCTGGGCGGAGGAGGCCTCGGCGCGCCGGCGGGTCTTGGTGCCCCCCCGCCGCTGAGTTCCCCCGCGCGCAACAAGGACGATCTGAAGCCAGCGGACCTGTCCAAGCCCAGCGATGCGCTCAAGCCTGCGCCGGTGACCGATCCAGCGGCACCACCGCCGACGGTGGCAACACCTGCCGGTACCGGTGCCGCTCCTCCGCCGGCAGGCGCCGCGCCCGGCCCAGCTGCAGCTCCCCCTGCAGGTGCTGCGCCGCCACCAGCCAAGCCTGCGCCCGATGCTGCGGGGAATGCACCCGCGAGCAAGGACGTCACGCTGCCAAGCGGCCAGGTTGTCACCGCGCGAACACCTCAAGGCGCGGCCGCGGTACGCCAGGCACTCACCCGGACCCCCGACAGCGGCGATGTCGCGACGGCGGCATACGCCGGAACTGGTGTGGAGCTTCCCACCGACGGCGCCGACCTCGGCAAGAAGGTCGACCCCGCCGACGTCAAACCCGGTGACATCGTGGTCTTTTCGGACCACACCGCGATCGTCGCCGGCAACGGCCAATTGATCGGCCCGGACGGAAAGCTGCAGCCGCTCGGGGTCATCAACGACATGCCCGGCTTCAAGGGATTCTTCGATCCGACCGCAACCGCTGATGCACCCGCTTCGGCAACCGGCGCCACACCCGGCGCGCCAGGAAGCCCGCCGGTAACAGCGCCGACGGCCCCGCACGGCTCAGACCCGAGCAACTCGACTCCTACATCGGCCGTGATGGCCAGCCCGGGTACCACGAAGCCCACCACAGGACCAATCAAGCCGCCGAGCGATCCCGGCTTCGGACTGCCCGCCCAACCCAACCATGACAGTTGAGCAGGTCGTCGACGACTACCTCAAAGGCGTACGCGAAATCGTCGGAACGACACCCGCACCGACTACACCGGCGTCGCCGCCACCATCGACGCTGCCTGAATTCCCCAGCGCCGACTGGACCGGCAACGCTCACGACGCTGCGATCGCCGCTGGCACCTCTCTGCAGCAGGCGCGACAGAACCTGAACACCGCCGCGGGCGGCGTGGCCACCGCCACCGAATCGGCCAACAGGATCGCCGGGGACGCCACTACCCAGCTCGACGTGATCGCCGGCGAATGGGAACACGCCAAGGCCGCTGCCGGCGTACTCCCCTCCCCCGGCCCGCGTGATGCCGCGCTGATGCCTCAAGCGCAGATGACCATCGGCGAAGCCGTTGTCCTCATCTCAGCGACCACCGCCAAGTACGCCGACGCTGCCGCTGAGGTGCGCAAACACACCGCTACCCTGCCCAATCACATACCTGCGCAGAAGCAGCCGGATGGTCCTGAAGGCGATGGCGGCGCACCGCCCTCGCCCGGGTTGTCGACGACAGTGACCCCCGGCCCAGATGTAGCGCTGGCCGGAGGTGCGCCGATGCCCACTGGCCCGATGGACGGGCCGGTGGGCGCGAATTCAGCACCCACGGCAGCGATGTCCAACATGCTGCCCGCTGCGGCCGGGATGATCCCGGCCGCGATGGGTATGCCCGCAGCGTTTATGCCGATGGCCTCCGCACTCCCTGCGGGGGCGGCTCCCCTTGGCGGAATGCTGAGCCCGTTCATGCAGGCTGCCGCCGGCAGCCCTTCGCCGTCCACCACCGCCACCGGTGGCGCTGAGGACATCCCGAGCAGCGGTGCTCAACCCTCCAAACACACCGGACAACCGGGCACGATCAGGGAGGCGATCGACGGAGCCCTCGACGCGCTCGGCATCACCGATCCACAAGCGCGCCAGCGCTGGCAGGAGGGCTACCAGACGCTGATTGACCGCGAGTCGAGCGGCAGAGTCCATGCGATCGCCAACGGCGATTCGAACGCCGTTGGTCCGATGATGGCCGACGGTGGGCATCGAGGATCCTCCCGCGGCCTGGCGCAGGTCACACCCAGCACCTTCGAAGCTTTCTGGGTGCCTGGCACCAGCAAGGACATCTTCGACCCGGTCGCCAATATCGCCGCATCCATGAACTACGTCATCAGCGACCCCAAGTACCACGTGTCCCCGAGCGGTGTCGACCTCGCTACGAAGATCGCCCAGGCAAACCCTCGTTCCCAGGGCGGAGGTTACTGACCATGACCAGTGTGATCGAGGCTGTGGACGCCGTCATCCGGGAAGCTCGCACCCTCCTGGGTAGCGGACAAGGAGCGGTCCCCGGCGCCCCAACCCAACCGGGTGCTCCCGAGAATCCTCAGGGCTGGAACGGTCAGGCCGCCGGCGCCGCCGAAACCACCTCCACTCGCCTACTCGGGCTTCGCGGCAAGCTCGCCGACGCACACACGGCGGCCGTCACCGCTATGTCGGTAGGGCCCGACATCGCCAGGAACGCCCACAACGGTCTGGACGCCATCGAAACCGGTTGGCAGACCGACAAAGAACAGCTCGGACCTTTCGCTGGCACCCCGGAAGGCAAAGTGGCGCTTGCCGTCGCCGGCCAGGGGCGCATCGCAGAAACACAATCGCTCGTATTCGATATTGCTACCCAATACGGCGACGCGGCCGCCAACGTTGACGACGCCACCGCGAACCTACCCGAGACCGAGGAACGCGCCGGGGAAACCGATCCCACCGATCCTGAGCGCAAGCACCCCAAAGACGGCAGTGACCCGCTGACGGACCAGAGCGAGGACTTGGAAGGCGATCACACCGACGACCTACTGGCCGGCACAGCCTCCCCCGACCCGACCGCAAATCCGCTCTTCGGTCAGGCCAAGATGGCGGCCGAACCTGGCGGCATGCCCGCGCAGCCGATGATGCCGTCAGGCATGCCGATGGGCATGCCGGCAGGTGGCATGCCCACCGGCGGGGGCATGCCCAGCGGCGCGGGACTCAGCTCCCTCCTACAACCGCTGACTCAGGCGGCAACCACTGCGGCCGGTGCCGCCGACAGTGCGCCGCATGGCGACGTCGACGACAGCGACCAGCCCGACCACGACGCGAGCACCGGCGCGCGCGTGGTGAAGAACGCCGACCGCGCTCTGGGGCTGCCTTACATCTGGGGCGGCGGCGGGGCCGGCGGACCCACCGGTGGCGGTTTCGACTGCAGCGGCCTTGCCCAGTTCGCGGTCGCGCAGGCGACTGATGGCCGAGTCCTGCTGCCGCGCACCACTTATGAGCAGATACATGTCGGTGAACGCGTCGACCCCTCGTCTGCCCGGGCCGGTGATCTGATCTTCTCGAACTTCTCGTCCCCGGGTGTGCCGGAGCATGTACAGATCTATGCTGGCGACGGAAAAGTGATCGAGGCGCAGCAGTCTGGTGTGCCGGTGAAGTACAGCAGTGCACCCACAGGGTCCATCGTGGTCAAGAGGGTCGTCTAGGGCTGCATCGTCGCAGCTCACGACCGCCGAGCTTCTCAGATCGCCAGAGACGGCCCATTGGGCTGCTGGGCGATGGAGCACACCGGGGAATGTGGTACATGCGTCTACGTGCTCTACAGGGGCCATTACGGCGTTTTGGCCATTTCGACGCCGTCGATGACCGCTGATTCACCGTGAATCGACTGTGGTGTGGGCGTGTCCCCTGGAACACGTCCCAAACCCCCGATACATTCCCTACATGTACCGATTGCTGAAGGGATAACCTGTGGCCACCAACTCATCAGAGACAACCGACATCCAGCTGCCGAAGGCCCGCACCATCAAACGCAGCGCCGGCACCACTTCGCGCCGATCCGTCACGCGTGTTCGAGCAGACGCATCCACAACGCCGGCCTCTCGCGCCGGAATGCTCAGCGGACTGACCCCAGACGAGGCGATCGCGCAAGGTTTGAGCGTGGTGCAGATCGAGCCCACCGCCCTCATCCCCCACCCCTTCAACGACGCGAGTCGCTCCATCGTCGACGAAGACGATGAAGGCTGGAAAGAACTTCTTGTCTCTGTCGAGGAAAAGGGTGTCCGCATCG
Source organism: Mycobacterium sp. HUMS_12744610 (assembly GCF_041206865.1). Taxonomy (NCBI): domain Bacteria; kingdom Bacillati; phylum Actinomycetota; class Actinomycetes; order Mycobacteriales; family Mycobacteriaceae; genus Mycobacterium; species Mycobacterium servetii. The sequence goes on along the minus strand of NZ_JBGEDP010000002.1, from coordinate 203,471 downwards.
CCGCAGCAGCGGTGACACGGAAGGCATTCACAGCGCGCTGGCCACACTCGCTCAGGGACGACACACACGGCGAGTACGTCCTCATCTACGGACACCGCCGCAGAGCGGCCGCGCTGGCCACCGATACCGCCGCAATGCCAGTCATCATCGACGACGGAATCCTCGACACTCCAGACGGCGGACTCTTGGAGATGTTCAAGGAGAACCACGCGCGCGAAGGCCTCTCGCCCCTCGCTGAGGCAGAGTTCCTCGCCAGACTCGCTGAAGAGCTGCACATCTCGCAACGCGAGATCGGCAAAGCAGTCGGGATCAGCCAACCAACCGTGCAGCGCAGGCTGTCGCTGATCTTCCTCGAAAAGACACTGCAAGACGCGGTCCGCGACAAGCAGCTCTCCCCCACCGAAGGGTCGACGCTCGGCTCACTCCTGCCCTATGGACCCGTCCGGTCCTTCCAGACCGACCCCGACCCCGACCAAGACACGGATGCGCGCCGAGAAGAACAGTTCCGCGCCTTCGAGCTCACCCAGAAGAGCGGCATCCTGATGAGACAGGCCGCGGAACGGGTGATCGCTGAGCGGCGTTCCCGCGCCTTGGCCAACGACCAAGGCATCGAACTGGTCGACCCCTCGACACACTTCGGAGATGCGGCAACCGCACGCCGCCATCGCATCTACGACACCGTTACGGATCCCAGCACGGTGGTAGCGGCGATCGACGATACCGGCGCACTCGCCTACTACAGCATCGAAGCGCCTACACCGGTCGATCCAGAACCACTCCCCTCCCCCACCGCACCAACGGGGGCTGAGTCCACATCGACCACCGACGCCCAGGACGGGGCGGAGCCCGCCGCGCCACCGACGCCTACAAAGCAGAAGACCGAGAAGTCGAATGCAGGCCGCGCGGCGGCAACCAAAAGTCGCCGCGCCGCCGCGGAACGCATCGCGCTCGAACCGCCACCCAAGACCGACATGCTCCAGATCTTCGCCGACCTCTATGCACTGAATGCCATCGCCGAAGTCGACTGGTCAGCGGTCGATGCCCTCGCGAACAAGTGGGGACTCGACACCATGCCAGCACCGACGAATGCCAAAGCGCGGCTAGCGCGAGCGTGGACGACCGCTCTGGCCACCTACGAGATCCACGCGGGTGCAAAGTCGCAGTGGGGCGAGGTCGACAAGCTCTACTACATGCTGCTCCGGGACCGAGCCAAGTACGAACCAGGACCGTGGGAGCGCGAGCAACTCGACAACATCACCGAGAACTGATTCACCGTGAATCACCGACGCTGCTATCAGCATGCGCCTCTTCTTGGCGGCCGCGGCCCGATTCACGGTGAATCAAAGGCCGCTGCTACCGGCAATGTGGGTGGGGATGCCGCGCCGATATCGATGTCCCTAGGCCGTCCGATTCACCGTGAATCAACTGAGCGGCGCCGCCGGTTCCTGATCCACCGTGAATCGAATATGGGGGAGGACGAGCACTCTGCCAGCTCGGGGAACGCCTCCGGTCTCCGTGGCTTGCAGGACCGAACCCGCCGCATGATTCACCGTGAATCATCTCCATCGTGTGGCGAGAATCCGATTCACCGTGAATCAGGTACGGGGGAGTACGACGAGTACGAGCACTCTGCCTGCCCGTGGAACGCCTCCGGTCTCCGTGGTTTGCGGGATCGTTCCGGAAACCTGATTCACCGTGAATCGCCCATCGGGGAGGCCACGGCCATCCCCAGATATGTCGGGCACCCGCAATCCTCGAGAATCGCGGCTACGGCGATCGCTCGTTACCCCCACAACGTGAAGCGGCGCTGCCGCCTCTCAGGCATATCGATTCACCGTGAATCGCCTGTTCCGCATATCCACCGCACCGCACCCAACGACGCCGCGTCGATGCCGACGCGTCTCCTCACCTCGACACTGATTCACCGTGAATCAGAACATCCACAGGAAGGCCCTACATCGTGAGCATCTATGCCACCGCGACTATCGCCGGGTCAGCCGGCAAGACAACCAGCGTCACCTCGTTGGCCGTACTGTGCGCCAGCAGAGGCGCCAGTGTCCGCGTGATCGACTTCGATCCACAGGGCAATGCCAGCCGACAGCTCGGATACGCAGACCTCGACGAGAACGAACTGACCGTGGCTGACGTGCTCGCAGAGGCGGCAACGATCGCCGACGTGGAGAGGCCAGCACTGGCGCCGGCGGGAATCTCAGAGGAGGGGCTGCCGATCTTCGACGACGAGTCCGACATCGAGAACCTCACCGTTGTCCCGGCCTATTTCCCGACTCTTGATGAAATGAAGGAACGCCTGGGACATATCACCGGGGGAGTGACGCGGCTACGCCGGGCAATATCCGCAGCGCCTCCTGTAGATGTCACGCTGATCGACGCACCGGGTGTGAAAGGTGCGTTGACATTGTCGGCGATCTTGGCCACCCAGGCCGACCAGACGAGCGGCGCCTCCGGTGTCCTAACGTGCACCCTGCCCAAGCCCAAGGAGATTGAGGGGATCGGCAAGCTGGAGAACCTTATTGCCGCCGTGAACGAGGATCGCGATCTGGCCATCACGCTGAAGGGAATCATCGTCTGCGACGTCCCTACGAACAAAAGGAAGCTCTACCAAGAGAGCGTCGCAGACCTGCGAGAAGGCTACGGCGACCTGGTGGCTCCGTCGATCGGCCAGGCCGTCGGCGTCCCGGAGGCGTACAGCTTCTACACCCCGGTCCCACTCTTCCGGAACGCCCGTAAGACAACCCTCGAATACATCAAGGTGCTCGACCATTTCATCGCCGTCGGACTGTTCCCCGAGGTGAAGGCCAGCTGATGGTGCGCCCGCACAGTACCGTCAATGTCGACCATGATCGGCATGAGATGGCCCGCGCTGCAGTACGCCTAGTCGCCAGGGAGACCGGGCGAGAATACCCACTCGCACAATTCGTTCGCGATGCATTCGACGCCCAGCTGAAGCTCATCTGGGACGAGTACAACGAAGGCCGGCCGATACGACCCGACGCCACCCGACTTCCAACGCGCCCGGAAACCGACCTCGCTACCTCCACCGGCGAAAGAGCCGCGGCGCCCTCGGGTACCAATGGCGATGATTCACGGTGAATCGCGAACGGACTGTCCGGGTCGGGGAACACCGTCTGTCGACGGGCGGCATACCGGTGGGGGAGGGGAGTGGTGCAGGACGCGATCGGCTGCATAGACATCCTCAATACATGCAAAACATGTAGCGGGGGTGTCAATGGGTCCGCGGGCCCGGACGCCGAGAGTTCTCAACGGGCACCGGACGAGAAGTCAGCGACCGGATCCCGCGCCATCCATCAGGATGTCGCTGGCCGTCAACGACGAACCGTTCTGGACGACGAGTCCGTTACGAACCAGTTCGCCCCAGTACGTCGAGAACGTCCCCGACGACGACACAATCCCGGCGCGCGCACTGATCTCCTCTCGGGACAATCCGGCGGGGTACGCGTCGATCACCGCTTGCAGCATTCGGCCGGCACCCGCTCGAAGAATCCCTAGATAATGCTGCCGAAGCTCGTCACCGCTCATCGGCTCCGGCCGGCCGCCGAGGAATGCGAATCCCGTCTCGGTAAGCGTGAAACCGTCCGGGGTCTCGTCGATCAGGCCGGCCCGACGCAGCTCACCGAAATATGTCGACCAGGTGCCCGAGGTGTGCCGCATCTTGGCGACCACCGCCCATTGCGCCTTGGTGAGTCGCCGCGGAGCCATCCGCCCGAGAGCCTCGACCATCCGCAGAGCCCCCGCGCGAAACCGCAGTGGCTCATCGCCGGCGAGAGTCCGGGGGCCACGGGCTGGTCCGGCCGGAGCCTCGCCGGGGGCCGCTGCCGCGGCCTTCGGCTGGCCGTCGGTCCGGATCTGCGGCGCCCGATCCGGTGCGGGTCCAGTGGCCTGCCTACCTGTGGGCCGCGCCCGCTCGATCATCTGCAGTGGCATCCGCGATGCGGCTTGCAGCGGCGCGCAGCGACTCGTCGAGCCCCTGCCCAGATACCACCGCTTCCAGTTCGGCCAGGCGGCTACGCAACGTCACGATCTCAGCGTCACGTTCACGCAACGTCTGTTCGAGCACCCCAATACGCGCCTGGACAAGGTCATCAGCGGGGGCCGGCTCACCACTTTTGCTGTGGGCTGCTCTGCCCCCTTGCTCGGCGGCCTTGGCGGCCGTCGCCGCGATCTCCGCAGTGAGCCTCTTCAGGTCGATCTCGGCGCGTGTCTTGGGGACGACGCGCGCCTGGCCCGGCCGCGGAGTGGCGTGTGAGTCGAACGTCTCAAAGAGTGGCAGCTGCACGCGCTGGAGGAGGCTCAAGAATGCCGGGCTCCATACCCAGGCCTCGCCGACCCTCAGTGTTGGTAGGGACTCGACAACCTCACGGGCTCGCGTCCCTGTGGAATCGGCGTTCACGCTGATCCAGTCCTGGGCGGCCTTGATGGAGCGCGGGCCGGTCGTGCGCAGCAGGATCACCGTCTCCATTAGTTCGAGCACAGACTTGGCGACTTCTTGGCCGCGCTGGGTGGCCACCGTCATCCCTAGGCCGCGGCTGCGACCTCGCTTGGCGAGATCCTCCATCGCGCCGAGTAAGCGGGCGGTGTCTGCGGTCGCACGCTGAGGGATGAGAACATCAGCCTCGTCGATCACCACGTGGAGAGGATCCCGGTTGCGGGCATAGAGACGTTCCACGAAAGCGGTCGCGAACGCGCGCGCTTTGGCCTTACGCATGTGCGACAGATCCAGGACCGCCGGTAACCGGTCATCGACGATCAGGTCGGCCAGAAGCTCGCCGGCGGTTGGTTCGAGGGGAACATCGGCGTGATCGCCGCCGAAGATGACGAAAGGCAAGCCGGGGCCGGCGCCGTCGGCGGACGATCGGATGCCCCACCAGTCGCCTTTGACGTCGATGACCACTGTCGGCAGGCCGGCCTGGTAGAGCTGCTCGACAAGGCGGTGCGCAGTAGCGGACTTGCCGCTTCCGCGTGTTGCGAGGATGGCGAAGGTCTCCGTGACCGCCTCCGGCGGAAGGATCAGCGTCTCGGCAAGAACGATGCAGTGATCGTCTTCGATCGATGCGTCAGAAGGCAAAGGTGCGGTGGGGGAGCGCCCGACGTCGAGCGCTGGCGCACTGTTCACTGTCTGCTCCCCGGTTTCGTCCCGTCCCTGGTCAGCGGTGGTCATCAACCAGCTTCGGTCTCGTGGTGATTGGTTGCAAGGGGATTCATCTGACCCAAGGCTTGATGGAATAAAAGAGAGCTGTAATGCTAGCAAGTGAGGAAGTAGGCAAACACGTAACATGGTAAGCTAAGAAGCAAGTGAGCTATCTAGCCAGTAAGAGCGGAAGATGCGCTGACAGCTAGCTTTGAAACACGTAAACGAGAAAACGAGAAAACGAGTACGCAAGTAGCACAGCAAGAGAGTTAGTAGGAAAGCCAGCGTGTGAGTCCTCTAGCAATCAATCCAAGTAGGGAGTACACATGCAGGAAAGTAAGCATTCCGGGAGGGCAACCATCCCGGCCCGCGAAACGAGATGCGCGTATGGCCGACTACGACCAGATCAGCTTCAGGGTGGATCCAGACCTCAAGCGCCAGTTCGAGCTCGCCTTGGTGTATCGATCGGTGCGACAAAAGAGGAAAGCCACCGCCGTCGGTGTCCTCACCCAGAAGATCGAGGAGTTCATCGCCGAAGAGGAAAAGGCGCGGGAGGCTGCACCATGATCCGTCGACCAGTCGCAGGAAGCATCGCAGCGGCCATCACCCTGATGGTCGCTGCGATCTTGACACTCGTTTCTGCACCCATCGCGGCCGCCAGCGCAGGAAGCCCTCTGGTGTATCCCGGGATGACCATCATCCAGGGCAGCGCCAAGTGCACCCTCGCGTTCATCGACACCATCCGTCGAATCGGCTACTCGGCAGGACACTGCAACGACGGCAGTACCGTGACAGATGAAGCCGGCACCCCAATCGGCACCGTGATGGCATCCCACAACAACCGTGCCGGGCAGACCTCCACCGGCCCGGACGACACCGTCATCGATTACGAAACCATCAGCCTCAACGATGATGCGGACCTGACCAGCCAGCTCGGCCCCGCCCTGACCCGACCGATCATCACCCAGCCCGGCGTCACACCAACGGCTGGAATGGTGGTCTGCCACCGCGGCGCCACGACCGGAGCATCATGCGGCGAAATCGACGATGTCCACGACGGCTGGTTCACGATGAAACCCGGCACCCTCACCAGCGACCATGGTGATTCTGGGGGACCGGTTTACACCTACACCGACGCCACCGGATCCACACCGGTCATCGTCGGAATCCTGCGGGGCCGCAACGGTTCTCGCACCGCAGCCGTCAGCTGGCCCGACACCCTGCGCCAGGCAGCCTACGACGCTGCCACACTTATCAACGGATAGGCCGCGGTCCGATGGAACCTGAAGGAAGGAAAAGGTATCGCCGTGTGGAAATGGATGACAGGCAGGCGCCGCCGACCGGTCCCCGAGCCGCGATACGCCGTGGTGGTGTCGTGGTGTCACGGGGCGGGGCGAGCGATCCGGAGCTCCTCATGGGCGGCATCCCGACTACCGGCGCAGATCTGAACGTCTCAGCCGGGGTGGTCTACAGCAATCTAGACTCTGCGTTCGGTGACATCACCAGGAACGGATTACCCACGCGCGCCGCGCCTTCCGACGACGGAACATGGTGCGCGGTTCGCGACACGAAGACGGGAGCGATCCTCCATCCATGACCAGGTCAGCGAGTCGACCGGGATAGCGTCGGCGCGATCTTCACGTGAATCGCCACAACGGCGTGGATATGCTTAGCGGCAATCACCGACGAGTGAAGGACGCCGCTAACGGATGCCTGGACAGATACACGCCCTCTGCGACGATGTGCGGGCGCAGCTTGCCGAGGCGATCAACCAGCAAATCACCAACAACGGCTGGACCCAGGCCGAAGCTGCGGTGCGACTCGGGGTCAAACAGCCGCGAATCTCGCATCTGGTCAACGGCCAGACTGAGCGTTTCACCGTCGACGCATTGTTGAATATGGCCACACTGGCCGGCCTGAAGGTCGAGGTCCGCGTCACACACTGACCAACCACGGAAGACACCTGGGGGAGGGGACTTCAGGTCAGGAATGCCGTGTCCACCAGCCGTAGAGCTGATCGAGTGTTGGGACTGGATTTCCGCCGTGAATGGTACTGACTAGCAGGTCGCTGTCGGTGGTCCATGCGACCGTTGGCACGCCCGCCTGCATTCCGCACACCACGGTCCCAGCCACCCGGTCAGGTGTTGCCAGGCGACGCCAGGGACCAGGGGACTGGATCCGGCCAGGGCAGATCTGCACATCGAGGCTGCGGGTGATGGCGTCGAACTCCCGAGCCATCACGGCCCGGTCAGGGACGAGTGTGTAGGTTGCTGACGGCGGCCAATTCGGGTCGGTGGTCGTACAGGTCGCGGTCGCGGCCACCGTGTCCGGCGACGGGGTACTGCGACAGGATCCGGTCGGGAAGATCGCGTTGAGCCGCTTCAACAGCTGCTCGTCCGGCCCGGGGTTGGCGCTGGGCGGTGTGGACTCGTGCGTTGTGCTTGTCTCGGCGTCGCCTGGAGCCAGCATCCACCACGCCACGGCGGCGACGACCACCAGCAGCGCCGCCGCTCCTGCCGCGATGGCGGCGACCGGCGCCCTGGGGCGGCGTCGCGGGGATGCAACAACCAAGCTGGCGTTGATGGAGTCCGACCACGACTCCGACGCCGGTGGGGACACGTCGGTTGGCGGGTCGATCGGCTCATGGCGGGGAGCCGGCACCTCCGGCACTTCATGTTGAGGAGGTGTAGGGGAGAGCCCCGGCGACGCCGCCTCGACGTGGGCCGTCACCTCCTCGGTGACGACAGGAATTGGGTCGGTGGGTGGATTCTCGTCGACGACGCGTCGCGCCGGCATACCCGCGGCGTCAGGTGCCGCAGGTACCGACGGTTCAGGCGTCGTCACGCGGCTACCCTCCTCTAAGGCGGCGGCGCGGACAAGCCGCGCATCAGGCATCGAACCCGCCATTATTTGCCTTCCACCAGCCGTTGCACCCCGGCTACAGCACTCTGAGCAGATTACTCAGCCGCGCCAAACGCTGAGCAGCCGTCGCGCAGTCGCGCGCCGCGCTGGACACGTCCCCAGACCCTCCCAATGTGTCGGCAGCCAGCGCTGGGTCTAGCCGTAAAACCACGTCCAACGCGGCACGCAGCGCGTCAACGTCCGCCGTATCAGCTCGGGCCCAGGCAGACGCCGCAGCGGCCGCCGTGGGCAATCCTGCGGCCCTCACATCAACGGTAGGCGTGGAGTCTGTCGGCTCGTGGCGATCGTGCGGATGCTCGCCGACGCCGCGGCCCTCAAAGCTTCCGGCGGCCTCGTCGGCGGGGGAGACGTGGGCGCGCTGCCCAGCGACGGTTGCAGGGCCAGCCGCCGTAGCGCCGGCAGCTGGCTCGTCGGCCGGCGCCGCCGATAAGGACTCAGGCACGGCATCGGAGGGTAAGACGTCGACGACGACGTCGGCTGCAATGTCACGACGGCGCCGTTCACTGATCACCGTGTCAATCAGCTCGCGCAGCGCCGCGGTGCGCTCCTCAGCGCTACCGACGCCTTCCAACCGTCCCGGGGCCGCTTCAATCACTCGTGAGGCACCGGACAAGCCAAGAACGGCAACATCATTCGGTGTTACCGGGATACGAACCTCGGCACCGGTGATTTCCAGCAGCGGCGCCACCAGCGTCTCTACCCCCTGGCGGTAGCGCCTTGCATTCGATTCGGAGCCACCGAGCTTATCGCGGACGAACCCGACGAAATCCCGGTACGGCTCCCCGCACCGATCGCGGAGGTAACGCCAGTCCTCGTCACGATAGATCGCCGCCAGAACCTCCAGAACACCGCTGACCGCGCGCGCCAACTCATCGACGCGGCGAACGGCACGTTCCTGCGCTGTTTCCACATCGGCCGCCGTCACGGTGCAGATTGTCACGCTCACTTCGATACCTGGGCCGCGGTGGCGGTTATCGCGGGACTTGCTGTCGCACCGAGGAATTCGTCGAGCCGTTCCCGTGTGTGAGGATCGGCCAAGGCCTGCCGGACCACCGTGGCGAGGGTCTCGGTGAACACGCCGAGCTCGCTGTGAACAGCGCAGCGCAGTCGGATCCGCCGGCGTGAAGTTCCGTCGGCGAGCACCCGGATCAAACCAACGGTGACCTTCCCTGATGCCAGCGCGGCGGGCCCGCTGCGCACCCAGCCCATGACCCGGTGCTCGACGAGCAGCCCCACCAGCGGATCCTGCGTGCTTCCCAGTGGCAAGGCCTCCAGGGGCCCGTCGGATTCGTTGGCGTGTCCCAGCTCGGCGCGGCGCTGGTATTCATGGTCGGCCATGGACAGACCGGCCAAGTAGATCTGTCGCAGTGCAGCGCGGTCCTCGCCGTCGGCCAGCTCGAACCGGCGATAGGTTTCGCAGGCCCCGTCCGGGGTGGACGTGTACTCGATATGTGCTTGGCGTAGCCGATTCCGGGCTGTCGCAAGACGCTTGCGCACCGACGCCAGAGCCCGGCGCTTATCGGCGATCGGGTCAGTGGTCGTCACGTTCACGTCGCTCTGCTTCGTCGACGGCGAAGAACGCGTCGATTTGTCGGTCGACAGCGGCGTCGTCGCATCCTTCGAAGACGTGGGTCACGCCGTCGGTCGGATCGGTTACCTCGACTTGAATGCGTTCAGGCATGATGTACTTCCTTCCGGTGTTATGTGGTCTGTAAGAGCTTGGAGCGGGCCATGATTCGGTCCGTGGCCTTGATCACGGATTCAGCGGTCTTGCGTACCTTCTCCTTGTCGCCGTGGGCCCATCCGTCGATGTAGGAGAACGACGCGTTGTCGGTCAAACCCCATCTGCGACCGACGACGTAGGAGACGCTTTGCGCTTCCACCTCCATCGTTGAGCGCTCGCCGCCGGCGCCGGTGTGGTACTTGTCGGTCCGCTCGGTATGGCCGCACTCAATGTGGGCGAGTTCATGGGCAAGCACCAGCCCTTGGTGGGCGTGGCTGTAGTGGGTGTTGATGGTGACGGTCTTCAAGTCCGGGACGGTGCGGCCGTCGGGAATCCCAGGTCCGTCGCCGAGATCTTCATACACCACGCGGTATCCGTGTCCCTCGATCTGTGCCGTGAGATCCTCGTGCATTCCCTCGGGTGCCGAACCCGACATCCGGTCGACCTCCACGACGGGACGCTGGGGGAGCGGCTCGCCGTCGGTAGAGGACACGTCGAACACGGGCACCGTCTTGAACCCGGTGACTTTCTGCTCGTACCTAGGTTTGCCCCTGGAGTCCAACACCGGGTTGCCATTGGCATCCTCGACGCGGACCTTGCGGACCATCGGAGCGAAAATCCAGACCGCCTTCTCGCCCTTATTGACTGAGCGACCTAGCTCTTTCCATTTGTTGAAACCGGCGACCTGAGTTGCTTCCGGCTTCTGCATATAGATCAACAGCTGGTTGTTCAGCGAGTACTTGTGAAACTTGCCCGAGAACTCCAACCACTGCCGCCAGTTCTCGCCAGTGTTGAGCTCGTTGATCGCCGTGTCGATCTCACGCCGAATGTCCTCGGTGCGCGTCTCCTTGTCGGGGAAGCTCACCACTGGCCGCGCAACGCCACCACTTGAGCCGCCGGCGCCGTTGTCGAGCGCGGCCAATTCCTGTACCAGTTCGGCTTCAGCATGCTCCAAATCCAGCACCGCCACCGCGGTGCGGTGATAAGCCGCACGCGCATCGCCTGGGCACCGGCGCGGACCGTCGGGGTCGCGTTCTGATCGGCACATTGGCCACATCTCCTTCACCTGGCTGACAAGGGGATCTGATCCCCAGCATCAGCCAGCTCAAGAGCCGTCTTCAAGAGGACTCCGCCCCGCCGGCGGCCGCTCCGGTGTCCTGTGGAAAACCCCGATCACCGCGCATACCGTCAAAATGTGACCACTGCATCAAGGGCTGCCAGCGAAGACGTCCCACGTCATCTCCTGACTGCCGTCCACGCGGTCACCACAGCGGTCGCCCAGGCCCGCCACAACCGGCAGGAAGCCGAACAGAGCGAACACGACGTGATTGGCCTGGCGTTCCTGACGATGCGCCAACTCGGCTTCAGCGACCACTACATCGCCCGGGAGCTCGGCCACCCCAGAGCAGAACTGCGCGCGTACGCCAAAGCCGTCCGCCAGCTACCGTCGTACATCCAGGACGCCACCACCCCAGCGGCCCGATCGCAACCCGAACTGCTGTGGCACGCCGCCCGCTGCGCCGCCAGCACGTGGATCGAATCGGAGACGATCACCAGCAGCCGCGACGTCATCATCGCCAACAACATCGACGACATCGAATACCCTTTGCCCGTGGCCACCCTCGACACAGACGGCGCCGAATTCGTCCATCAGCGCACCGGCGAGAAACTCATCATCTACTCACCGCAGCGGTGGAAGGGCACACCAACCGTCGTTGACGGCCGCCCCACCAGCTGGGATCACCAAGGCCACTACCGCATCGAGTTCATCAGCGCCGCAGGCGAACGCGGCGCCATGGCGCCGACCCTGCTCGGCCTCACCCCCGAGGACATCCACTTCAACACCCGCGATGCCCGACGCCGCGACGACCACGACGTGACCTTTGCCCGCATCGTCACCGCGCTGCGCCGCGCCCACGCCATCCTCCCGCCCTACAGTGTCGCCGCCGCTGACGCGTTCACCCTGCGATGACCACTACACCACGCTCCAGCCCCGACGCCGACGACGACGCCGACGACGACGCCGACGACGACACCGGCGACGAACCCCAACCCACGTGGAACGTGGACATCGCCGGCCGCCTGGCACACACCACCACGGCCATCACCGAATTCCAGCACCACATCGCACGCCTGACCCTGCTGCGCGCGCACCTACTCTCCGCCCGCGACGGCACCCTCACAGCCACCTGGCGAGACAACCTCAGCCGCACCCTGGCCGAACCCGACGGACTCCCGCCAGCGCAACACCAGGCCCGCGTCGACGCCGCTACCGAACTGGCCAACCTGCCGTCCGCGGACTGGGAACCAGACCGCGGAGTGGGCTGGCGAGCCTCCCTCGACGCGTGGTTCGAAGCGATCAAACAGTGCTTGACCGACACCGACGACACAGAACAGCGACTTCGGACCCAAACCGGCATCAATCTCGCGACCTCCATCGTCGGAACCGCTATCGACCGTGACCTGGCCACCGCCTCCTACCGGGCCGGAATGGCCGCCGCCGGCCTCGACGTCGACTGGTACGACTGGCTGCTCGAACGAGTCCACCAATGGCCTGACAAGCAGCGACGCTCCTACCAACTTGACCTCATGACCTTGGAACCCACATACCGCGAAAGCGTCGAGCAGCTGCCCAGTTACTGGCGGTAACACCTCACCGCCGGTACCGGCCAGCCGCCAACAGCGGAGCACCGTCCACCGCAAGAAACGACCGTCTCAACTCCGCGAGCGTGAGCAGCATGAACCTCGACAACGGGACCAGTCGCGACAAACCAGGCTCGTCCCCGGCAGCTGCCGCGATCGGCCCCACCCCAGCCCGAGACAACGTCCGATACCCCCGCGCAACGCCGCTGACCGCAAACCCGATAGCGAGATCGCCAGCACGCCGCCACGGCAATTCGAGAAACGGCAAGTCAATATGATCGCGAATGTCGTCGCCAAGCGCACCGATCAAGAACCGCTCAGTCACATCCATGTCGACGGCGAACAGCAGGATCTCGGTCATGCCTTCGCTATCGGTTTCCGAGAGCTCCACCCGGCCGGCATCGCCGCGGCGTTGTAGCCGATACCAGCTACGCCCGCCACCCAGAGGCGACAGCACCGTCGCCTCACTGTCGACGCGGACCTCATACCCGGCCGTGCGTGCCCAACCCGCACATTCAGCGGACAACACCGGCACTTCGCCCACTGCTACAGCGATTGGTCGGAGACGAAGAACCGTGGCGACACCCCGAAGAAGTCCGCGATCACGCAGATATCGTCGAGGTAGGGCAGGCTCTCGGCCCGGTAGAGCCGATACATCTGGGACTGCGACAGGCGCCAACCCGGATATTGGGCAGTAAGCATCCGCTGCAGCCGCAGAGGTGTCAGCTTGCGGGGCTTTCCCGCCGACGTGCGGACGCGGTACCGGCCCATCAGGGTCTTGAGCTGTTCGGCGAAATACGCCGCCGCAGGATGAGCAGAGGTGGCCGCAGGCTCCAGCGAATCCGCCTCGACGACCTCCATCGACTTCCGGTCGCTCGTCATACACCACAGGATAGGCGGATTCAACAGCTCCAACCCTTGCCGCGGTCCTCTGGAAAACCACCACTATCGGCCCATACCGTCGGGACATGGCAACCCGAGCCAGCCTCACTCCGACCAGGACGCAACTGCATCACTGGATTAGTCAGGACGCCCACCTGGCCCACATCTGGGCTGAGCGCCACCCGCGTACCCGCGACACAGTTAACGATTTCGCCGAATGGTGCACCGCTACCGCCGGGCAGCTAGCCTCCCCGAGCATCATCGACCCGGACGCGATCGCCGCCGAATGGCGGCTGCGGGCATACGGCAGCGGTATCCGCGCAGCCAGCTGGCCCATCACCGCCGGCGCCTTCGCCGCCGCCGCGCTGATGGCCGGACTCGTCGTCGTCGCCGCTGGACATCCAGCCGCCGGCCTGGCTCTGCTGCTGCCCGCGCTGCTGGGCGTCGGGATCGTCATCGCCGCTAGGCCGACACCACATCTGCTCGTCGGACCTGCCGACCGCACGCGAGCCGACCGCACAAAATCGGCGAAACGTCTCTACTCGCCAACGCCAACACTTTTCGCGACACGAACTGTCGCCACCGCGATCAGCGTGTGGCACCAACTCCCCAAGAAACGACGGACCGCACCGTGAGCATCACTACCGACGCCAAAGACGAACTGACCCGTGTCCACGTCGACAACACCAACGCCCGCAAGGCAGAAGTCACCGCACTGCTGCGCTACACCGACAGCCTCCGCATAGTCGACAACCACCTCGTCTTCGCCGCCGAGCTCGACCTCGCCAGCACCGCCCGTCGCCTGCAGGCCAACATCGAAGAGCTCTACGACTGCCACGCCAGCCTGCGCGTCGTTGCGGCCGGCGCCACCCGGCCCGTCACCGGCTATCTCATCTACGTCGGCAAAGACGCCGAACCGCTGGCCCGTCGGACGGGGTTGTTGGACCGCCGCGGCGCGCCCGTGCGCGGCATGCCCCCGCACATCGTCAGCGGAACGATCGCCGACGCCGAATCCGTGTGGCGCGGCGCCTTCCAGGCCCGAGGCGCCCTCGTCGACAACGGCCGCACCACCGCCCTCGAAGTGCACTGCCCCGGCCCCGAAGCCGCCCTCGCGCTCGTCGGCGCCGCACGCAAACTCGGCGTTCACGCCAAGATGCGCGTCATTCAGGAACGAGACCGCGTGACCATCCGTGACGACGACATCAGCGAACTGCTGTCCCGGATGGGCGCACACCACACCCGACCGATCTGGGACGCACACGTCACACGCCGCCGCGCACGCGCAGCCAGCACCCCTGGGGAACAACTCGCCAACTTCAACGGCGCCAACCGGCGCCGCTCAAGCCGAGCCGCAGCCGAGGCTGTCGCCCGGGCGCAGCGTGCCCTGGAAATCCTCGGACCCGCCGCACCCCCAGTGCTCGCCGACGCCGGTCAACTGCGTATCGCACACCCCGACGTCTCCCTCGATAAACTGGCGCAGCTGGCCGAACCGCCGATCAGCAAAGACACCGTGGCCGGACGGATCCGCCGACTCATCCGGCTCGCCGACCGCACCGCCCACCGGGCGGGAATACCCGACACCGAAGCCGCTCTAGCCTGGGACCAGCTCAAACGCTCGTCATGACCGATCCGAACCCGGACACCTGGCCACAGCTCCTGGCACACCATGCACAGACACCCCTGGCCGAACTGGTCGACGGCTTCACCGACATCACCGAACTGCCCGTCCCCTACGCACAGCTACCACGCCGAGTCCACACCGCGTTCGCGGGCACGTTCACGCGCTGGGCGGACTTCGCACCACACAGCCTGCACACACTGCTGAGCCTCCCCGGCGTCGGCGATGCCAACGCGCGCGACATCCTCACAGCCGCCACGAAAGCAGCCGCCGCGCACCAAGCGGCCATCAGCAGCAATGAACGGCCATCCGCCGACGCTGCAGTGGGCCAGCTCCTCGACGCCCTCCCCGCACGCGACCGCATCATTCTGGCGGCGCGACTGTGGGCCGCCGAACCCGAACCACCGGCAGTGCTCGACGAGAGACTCGGCGTCTACCACGGCTGGGTCGGGCGCTACCAACGCCGCTCCACCGCCAAGTTCACCGAACTGCTCGCCACACCAGCGCACCAAGCAGTCACCGACTACGCCCACCACCTGGGACACCAGATCGGCCCTTACGCCCCCGCCCCAGTTGTCACAGCAGCCCTGACCACACTCCACGTAGATCCATCGAGCGAAACCGCACGAGTCTTGCTGTACCTGGCCGGCCCCTACACCCGTCTTGGCGACTGGTTCGAGAACCCAGGTGGCAGCGACCGCGCCGCCGCCGCCATCGACACAGCATTCGCTGTCCAACCTGCCCCGCACTTCGCAGCTCTCCTCGACGCACTTCGCGCGATCGGGATGGCACCTCAGAGCGCCCAGTCCTATCTGCACAACCAACTAGATGCCCGCCGCTTCGGCGACCAGTTTGTCCGCTGGGGAGAGGCGATCGCCGACAAGATCGAAGCCGCTCTGCATGTACTTAACGCGCCGGCCACCGTTGATGAGATCCTCGCGACCGTCGGGCACGACGAAACCCCCCGCCGAGCCGTTCACGGCGCGCTGATCCGACATCCCCGATTCGTCCGCACCAGCAGGCGCTCATGGGGACTGCACACCTGGGGCCACCATGAATACAAGGGAATCGTCGACGAGATCCGGATCCGCATCGACGCCGCCGGCGGCCGCATCAACCTCACTGAACTCATCACCGATATCCGCGCCACATTCCCCGACATCGCCGAAACCTCGATCCGAACCTATGTGAGCACCCTGGCCTTCATCACCGAAGCCGGCACCGTGCGCCGGCGCCGACGCACAGACCCATGGCCCGTCCTCGCCCCCGTCAACACCGTCCGCGGCGCCTTCCTCAGCGCCGACACCCATCTACGCCTGGCAGTACCCGTCACCAGTGACGTCATGCGAGGTTCGAGCCAGCACTTCAAGACAGCAGTGGCCGCCGCCCTCGGCATTCTGCCCGGACATATACGCGTCATGACCGGCCCGCACGGCGCCATCACCCTGAATTGGCCACTAACCTCCACCACCGGCGTGCGCACCAGCTCGCTACGGCCTCACGTGCAGGCGACCGGCGCCAGACTCGGCGACACGCTGGTCCTGATCTTCTCACTCGACGACAACTCGGTGGACGTCGAACTGATCAGATCAACCCTGCCCGAGCACCAACGGCTGCAGAAGCTGGTCGGCCCCATCAGACTCACCGTCAACACGCTCGCGGCAAGCCTGGAGTGCAAACCCGCCGAGGTGACCACCGTGCTACGCGCCCGCGGTGACGAGGATCTCGCCGACATCGTCGAGCACCTGCCGCCCCGACACAGGGTGACGGGCCCGCGCCAACGCCAAGGACGGTCCTCTTGAAACCCCTCACAGCCCGAACCACGATCGAAACCGTGGTCAACCCGCACGCAAACCCCACCCAGTCCCACCACTGGGAGGTGACGGTGTGGCCCTGGTGAGCACCCGCACAGCGAACCTGCGAAAACGCATCCTGACCGTCCTACGCGCCTGCCCCGACACAAGCCTGTCCACTACCGAGATCTGTAACCGCGCCGGATACAACAACTTTGAACACCACGCCTACGTCGGACCCCAACTTCGAGCCCTAGCGCGCATCGGTGTGATCACCCAAACCGAACGACCGCCCGGCGGCGCCGCACGTTGGCAGCTCAACAGAGCCGATCAAACCGAGGCGGCATTCAATGCCGCAGTAGAGAAAGGCCCCACCCGATGACCGACACCGAAACCCGCACCGCACAAGCCATTCTCGCCGACGTCCTGGCCGCCTACATGCCCGAGGCCGACACCGGACAAGACGGCGCCCGCAACCATCAAATCGCCGCCGACGCGTTCACCGCCCTCGCCGAGCACGGCTATGCGGTCGTCAAACTCCCTCCACCACTGCACGACAACGGAGAAAGCGCCCACGTCGCGTACTCCGGAGCCAACACCGTGTACTACGCCACCTCCGGCCACGTCGACTCCGACACCTCAAACCTGGGATCACTCCGACGACGCCCGCGACGACGCCACCGCTCTGCTGGCCGCCGCCCACGCCGCCGACACCATGGAGTCCACACAGTGAGCCTGACGCCGACCATCCAGCACCTGCCCCACAGGCCAGGCACGCCCTGGCCGACGAAAACCACACTGTGGCAACTGGATTACCAAGGTGACCCGATCGCCTGGTGGCCCCATGTCCCCGAATGGCGACAACCACACCGCGTCCGCGTCGACATCGACACGCTCCTGGACCCCGACGCGCCGGAGTGGTTGGCCCACACCTTCTTCCAAGAAATCGAAACCGCCGACAAACACGTCTTCGAAGTCATCACCACACGCCCAAATCAACTGCGCACCATCATCATCGACCGCGAACAACACAAACGCGACTACGCCGACGCATTCGACAACCACCCGATACCAACTCGACGAAGCAGCCCCGCCGCCCGCGAAGCACACCGCCGCGCCGGCACCCCGCCCCGCCACATCTGGCTCGGCGTCCTCATCACCAACCAGCACGACGCCGACCAACACATCCCGCCCCTGCTCGACACCCCCGCAGCGATCCGATTCGCCGTCGTCGACCAAGACACACCCGTCGACCTCGCGCCCTGGATGAGCCCAGCAGGATGCCCCGCATGCCGCGGCTGGACCACGCCCCACACCTGCACCCAACCCACCACTGGACCTGGTCACTATGACCATCGACGACAGCCGCCCCATCAACGAGGCGTGGATCAACGACCTCCACACCCAGGGCGAGGAAATCGACATCCCCGTCGACATCCACCCCGCCCACCGATGAGGCATGTGGTGAAAAGCGAGATCCGATGACCGCCACGGCCCGCGAACTGGCCGCGGCATTCTCAACACGTGTAGTGCGCGAGCTTTCCAAGCCATACCCGGCCGTGTGGGCGAGGGAGCGCATCGTGCCGGTCGCCGAACTCGTCGACGGTGATGTGCCACTGAGCCTCGCGTTCGAAGCCGCCCACGAACAACTCGCCAGCAACTACCGGTGTGAGTACGTGTACAAGTCAGCCGTGATCAACCAGGCCATGGCCACCGAACCGCCCGCACACGCAATGACGGGCGTACCTGTCTTCCTCTCCATCGCCGACGTCGTGGTGGCCGGCGAAGCCGCGTCAGCGTTCGAAATCAAAACCGACCTGGACAGCTTCGCGCGCCTGGACCTCCAAGTGCTCAGTTACTCACGATGTTTCGAATACGTCCACGTAGTGACATCCCAAACCAAAGCCGCCCGGGTGCTCGATGCGGTACCAGATCACGTAGGCGTGCGCGCCCTCGGCGAGGGCTCGTCCACCCTGACGACGGTACGGCCCGCCTCCGGCGGACCCTCGCGACTCGACCCCGTGTCCCTATTCCGTGTGCTGCGCCAAGGCGAACGGCTTGCCGTGCTACATCGGCAGCTTGGATACACCGTCGACGTCCCCTCCGCCGAACTCTTCACGAGCCTTCCCCTCGACGCCGCCTACCAGGAATTCGTCACGGAACTCCGACACCGTGACGCGCGACGACGAGCCGCCGCTGCCGCCGCTGCGCTGCCTGCATCGTTGGCGGCCGCAGCTGCCGGCCTGACGCTCTCTGCAATTGCATGGCATCGCCTAGGACGGCTCCTGCAGAAACCGGTGGCTCAGCTGGCCAACACCACACACGGCTGGGCGGCGTAACCACCAGCCCACGAACGATAGGGGACAACGCGATGGCCGAGCAGTTCATGCAGGAGCGTCGAGATCATGTCGCCCGCGACGTCGTGCCCTGGCGTCCGTACGCCCGCTACACCGAATGCGGACGCCTGGCCGTCGACGTCGCCAGCGTCATCTCACCCGACGATCTCCACGAACGGATCCGGATCCACGGCCAGCAACGCACCGCCTTCACTGTGTGCATGACCTGCTGGACCACCGCCCGGCATACCAGCCGGTGGCGCACAAACCCGGCCGCAGTCCTTGTCCGGGAACTCACCCGGGTGCGTGGCTACAGCGGCCACGACGCCGCACCGACCGACCCCGAGGCCATGCGAGCCAACAACGAACTGCGCGCGATCGCCGCACTCGTGGAGGCACACCGAGCAGAGTTCGACGGCTACCTCGATGGTGTGGAAGGCGCGGTAGACCTCACCCGCCGCCGTCGGCAACGACGCGGACACGCCGGCACGTAGGACGCGATAGATGACAGTAGTGAAACTTTCGTCCAAGCAGCTGATCGAGTGCACACGGTGCGCCTGCCGATGTGAATCGCCGAAATGTGACGACTCGGCGATCGAGGTGGTCATCGTGGACCCGCCGAACTACCGGACGGTGGATCCGGCGATCGGCCGCTACAGATGCCGCTACGGCGAGTTCCGTGACTTTCCCCAGACACTGCCCGCCGGTCCGCCCCCGCCGCTCGCGGGATTCTCATGGTGGAACTACGAGGAAACGAATGTGACACGTCGTGACATCGACGGCAACTCGTACATCGATGTCGTCCACCAGGGGCGACGGTGGACGTATCGTCGAGTGCCGGCCTACACCCAATTCACGTTCGAGCCGGGACGCGTGTATCGGACGCCCGCGGGCTTCGACGTCGCCCTACCACCGGACTAAGTCCGCCAATGACCCTAAGAGATAAGGAGATTGACGGTGGCGGTACCGCCTCCATTGAATCCGCCTCGGCTGGGCGACCCGGTCGGCGGCGGTTTCGGCTATGTCAAGCGCGCGAGCGCGGAAAGGCAGGCCGGATATTTGAACATCGTGCTCGCTGACGACCCGGCGTTGGGGCCGAGTTGTGGCCTCATTGTCGGCGTATCGCCAATCAAGGATCAGGACGGCTACTACCCGCTGGTCTGGATCGCCGCGCCCTAGTCCTAACCAGCGATGGCGGTCGGCTGCGCAGCGGGCGGAACGCTCGGGCTTACCCGCAGCTGAACTCCGTAATGGCCGTCCGCGAAAGGGTCGTACTCGGTGTGGCCCACCTGATATCCGCGAAACCGCAGCTCACGCTCTGCCGCTAGGGCATTGCCACCCGAGTTGACGTGCAGAATGACCGACCCTGAGCTGAGTGTGTGCCGTCGCGTACTACCGCGATGATCGCCGGTGCATAAGGGCGGCCCAAGCGCCGTGTGATCGCACGGCTGGCGTGGTGAACCTGAACTTGTCTAACCGCAGTCACCTGGAATCTCCTTGGGGAACAGACGATAACGCTGCTGGGACGCTATGCTCATTGGTAGGCGCTGATCTTCGCCGATTGCGGAGCTAGGCACCTTCCGGCCCCGACCACAAGGTCGGGGCCTTTCACATCGTCGGCACGGAAAAGTGCTTGAACGCAAGGCAAGACAATTGTGGACCACGATCAGTCCCGCTCAGCCCACAAAAAGTTTGCCCACCAGTCGATTCCGCCGTTGACGGCGAGCTGGCCGTCCCAATGGTCTGGATCGCTACGGGCGATACCCTCGTGCACGTACCCGAGAGCGCCCCACGTCACCCGATCGCCGGCCTGCACCAGGTTGCGGTCAGTGATCTTCACCGTCGTCACCCGCCGGCGCTGTCCGGGTCGAGGTCGGCAAGGGTGAGCAGATCCTCCTCGGTGTCGGCAGCAACAAGCGCGTGCGGCTCGCCGACGTAGAGGTATGGGCGGTGAGGAACGCCAAGGCTGCGGCGGGAGATATCGCGGCCGAGGACCGCGGCCGCCCACGTTTCGCCGCGGCGGTCGAGCGCATCGGTGCACCTGCGCAGCATGTGCGGGTCGACGAAGCCGTGGTCGCGGCTCTTGCCGTCGCGTCTCAGTTCGATCAGGCGTGCTTCGGGGATCCTGGTCGCGGTATCGGCACCTCGGGACATATGTCGACTATAAGCGACACGGCAATGGTCGTCTATAGTAGACACCGTGCCGATAGACGCCCCCGACCTCCAGAAGCTGGGCGAAAGGCTGCGCGCACTCCGCCACGCCGCCGGCGAGACCCAAGAACAAACCGCCAAAAGCGTCGGCCTCACACGCACCTACCTCACCGAAATTGAATCCGGCCGCAAGAACATCACACTGAGCACCCTCTACGCCCTCGCCAACCACTTCAAGATCGAACCGGCCGAAATCCTGCGTGTGGAGAAAAGCCGCACCTCCCGGCAATCCCGCAAGTCCTGTTGAAACCCGAGCGCGCGCGCCGCACCATCAGTCCCATGCCCGCGACATCGGCGATAGACGGAGGTTTCAAGTGAGCGATGACCGCCAGAGCGCCCCCGGTGTCGACTACACCATGCAAACCCGGGCCAACAGCCGCGCCGATGCTCTAACGCGCAACACGAGCTCACTCAATCGGCTGGCCGAGCCGATGGACGAACGTGACACAGGCCAGACGGCGGCAGGTAGACCGAGGTGGAGGACGTACGCCATCGCAGTTCTGCGTATCGCCCTGATCGTCGTCGGGATCCCCCTCGTGTGGATCTACCGGACTGAACTCGACTGGTCGATCTGGAAGGCAGCCGCCGCCACGCTTGTCCTGGTTCTCCTCGCTACCGGTCAGACCTTCCTGGCCGCGGTGTGGAGCCCGTAGCTCCCCGTATCTACGAAAAGCACACCCAGGGAAGGAAATACGATGCCGGACGACAACAACGACCCGCATGGTCAGCCTCAGCGGTTCACGCAGATGACCCAGCAGATGGAGCAACGGGCGACCCAGATCACTCAAGCGCTCGACCAAGAACCTGTACAGGTGGCACAGCAGATGCAGCAACAGCCGACCCAGGTCGCCCAGCCACTCTTTCCGGACGGCAAGCAAGAAGACCCGCCAACATAATTCACCCCAGATCCCGGCCCCCACGAGAGAGGATTCACCACGCTGGACACCTCCGCCGCGCTACAGGCCGGACGAGACGACGCAAAGGCCGGAAAACCCAACAGCCCCTTTGCAAACGCGACTCTTCTCGCCGCATGCATTGATGCACCAGTCGGTAGCAAGACCCATCTCCTGCGCGCCTACAACCACGGCTGGCATGAACAGAACGCAGCGGCAGTTGCCGAATGATCAGAAGCGGATGCCGCGCTCTGCCAGAGCGCGACGCCACACTGCCTGCACGTCCTCACTGCAATGCGCCAAGGCGTCATCCCAGGTCGGCCACCGGTCATGCTCGGCATAGAAGGTGTACTGGTAGTGCAGGGACTGGGCGTCGTGCGGTTCGTCCGGCTCGTGATCGCGTGCACACTGCGAACACACACCTGGCGGCGCCGGCAACAGCGTGAAGCCGGCGTCCTTCCGCGGATCGCCGAGCTGCTTGATGGTCGAAGGCAGATGCCGGACCACAGGTGCCGGCGTGCTCGCCTCGAAATCGCCCGCCGCGTCTTCGGGACCATGCTCGATCATCGTGACTCGCTTTCGACTAGATCCTGCAGCGCCACCTCGTAGGGCGCGTAGGTGCGGATCTCGGTTTCATCGCTAGTGATGCTGTCGCGCAGCGTGATCCGAGCGGTACCTCCGTTTCGTGAGACCCGGCGTGCGGCGGCATCGGCTGCCCCGTCGTCGCGATGGGAAGACGTTCCGACGATCGGACGCGACGTGTCGACAACATAGAGGCCCGCCAGGGATTCGTCGTCGCTGAACGCCTTCGTGCCGTCGAAGTGAAAGTGCACCTTCCATGGGCGCGTCCGGCGCGGAGGCGCAGGACGCTGGCGAGGTGAGGGGGAGTGGCTCATGGCGGTGGGGTGCTTCCTGCTCTGGCTGGTGCGCGCTGCGCGGCGCGATGTCTACTATAGACGACATTCGGGAATGTCGGATATAGTCGACATATGTCCTCAGTCCCCGACAACTCGGCCCCAGAACACGCTGTCGAGATCGCATACAGCTATCTCGGGCTCCCGTACGTCTTCGGCGGCGGCGACCTGGACGGACCCACCAACGGGGGGTTCGACCGTGCCGGATTCACCCGCCGCGTCGTGTATGCCGCCACGGGCACGGATATCGGTAGAACACTCGACGTCCAGCTGGACCGCTGTACGCGCCTGCCGGCGGGGGAGATCGCGCAGCCCGGCGACATCCTGTTCTGGACCTCCCCGGGAGGCATTCAGCGAGTCCATCAGCAAGCGTTCTATACCGGGATGATGACGGTGATCGCACTGATCCCCGAGGATCTCGTAACGCCAGGGGCCCCGCTTGACACCCGCGTGATCGCCGCCGTTATGGGCACCGTCTTCCACGAACAGACAGTCGAAACGGACATAATCACCGCCAAGCCGCCGGCCGGGCCGGACCAACCTGAGCTCATCATTGCCCGGCCGCCATACTCCGTCACCGAATCAGCGTGAGCGATCCAATTGCCCGACGAGTCTGGCGGCTGTCGGTGGCCGCAAGCACTATGGTCCAGAATCCACATAGAAACCGCTCGCTGGCGGCAAAAACCCCGGTGGCGGTCCTCTTGAAACCTCCTGAACAGGTCCGAAGGATCGACGACATGGGTGACATTGGTACAAACCCACGACGGGTCGAAGTTATCCCGGAGGCTCCTCCGGTGAGGCCAATGCCGGCGGCCCCGTCTCCCTGGCCGGCGCCAACGAAGCCCACCGCTCCGGATCCTGTTCGCAACACAAGGTCCAGAGCGAGCGCGGTGACAGCGTGAAAAGACCTACACCACGTTTGCTTTCGATCCCCGGAGCGGACCTGTACACCGTGGAAATGCCGGACCCCGCCCATGCTGACCGGCCAGCTACCCAGGAGGTGATCACCGCCGCGCCGGCGGCCCTATGCCGGGCCGTACTCGAGAATGCGGCGGTTCTGGTGCAGGCATCGCCGTCGATCTCCCCGGCGCTTGCACGCGTGATCGCCCGCGAAGCGGCCGTTCAGAGACTTGAGCGGGACCGCGTCGACCAGCTGAGGTTGAGACGCGGCGTCGACGATGAGCCATGGATGGCCACTGGGCCGGTACAGGCGATTCTGCTCGACCCGTTGTTGGTCAGCCTCGCGGGTGACGCGCGGATCGCTCGGGTTCAGCAGATCCTCGACGAAACCAAGCCGCCCTCCATCCTGCGCGATAGGGGGCCGCTGCTGTTATCGCTCATCGGCATGCTGGGATTCTTCATCTTGCTCGGCGCTGGCCTTGTACCGCTGCTGGTCGCACTCCCGGGTGCCGTCATATGCGGCTACAGTGCGATGATTCCGCGCCGCCGCGGCGCGTACCTGCGTGGCCCACGCGAACTGGTGATGCCGTCACGCTATCCGACGATTCCCCTCGACGACGCGCTTCAACTGGCAGCCCTAAACAGGTCTCTGACGACACCTACTAGCGATACTCCGACAACGACGTACTCCGAACCAGTCTCCGCCCAGACGTTGGGCCTCGCCGATCGCCGCCGCGCAATCGCCGACGTCCACGCCGCGATCACAGAACTAGACACGGAATGGCTGGAATACCAGCTGGATACGCACGCATGGTTCCTGGCAAAGCCGCAGCTGCGTAACCTCAACGACCCGACTATCAGGGCGTACCGCGAAGCCGAAGCCGAATTACGCGACCGTGCAGTCGAATTGACCGACACCAGTACCGACGAACAGATCGCTGCCGCACAGGAGGCCGCGCGACACGCACTGAAAGCGTGGGGGACCGCCAACCGACACGCTTTGAAGATCGGCGTGCAGAACCTCAGCCCGTCCGAAGAGGCGGCACTGGGAACACTGCACGGATTGGTCGGCCAGCTCAACGACCGCGCCACACCAAAGGAAATGTGGCCGCAACTCATCAACGCCATCAGCCGTACCATGACCAAACTGACCACCGTGCCCTGCACCCTGGCCGATATCGCCAAACTGCCTGTCATCGAATCGGAATCCCGGCTACGGGCCATCGAACAGCGCGCAGCCTGCGGACAGCCGCCGTGTCAGGAAGCCACGGACACGACTCGGACTGACCGGAGGGACGGAGGCACGCCATGACCGCCGCGCCGCGACCACGCGCGATCAACGAGAACACGGTCCGCGGCCCCTACACCGCGACGCCGCGGCCGGACGCAAGGATCTTCGTGAGGACAACGTCGAGCAGAGCGATACCGGGCGGACCGTACACCGCGCCGTCCGTCATCCGGATGGGGCTTTGGCCTATCGAGATGGCGTTGAAACTGCTAGTAGCGGCCTGCGTCACCTACATGAGTCTGTACCTCGCGGCCGCGGCGATCCCCGCGAACCCAAACCCGACCGTCCTGTCAGACAAATTCGCGATCGACATGTTCGGCAATTTCCTTGCGCAGCTGCGGGACATCGTCGGACATGTCATCACCTTCGGCGGGACCGGGACGCCCTCGTTAACCGGCACAGTGTTGACCGCAGCGATCGCGCTCGGAACCGAACGAGCCATCCACGCCATCACCCGGCCGCCACGCAGCCGTCTCCTAGACCAGCCTGCAGATATCCGGGCGCTCTCGCCTGTCGGCTCAGCGAGCGCCGCGGTGCATGACAGCACCGCCGACGAGCCTGAACGGAACAAGAAACGGATAGCCGAGGTCCGCGCCGCCCTCGCCCAACTCGACGCGGAATGGCTTGCCTACGAACAGGATTTGGAAGCCTACTATCTCACCAAGCCCGTTCTCCGTGACCTCAACGTCCCCGAAACCGCCGCCTACCGCGCCGCGCTCTACGATCTGCGCGAGCAAGCGGAGACCCTCACCGACTCAGCCAGCGCCCGCGAGATCACCGCCGCCGAACACGCCGCCGAAGCCGCATTACTAGCCTGGGGAGCGGCCAACGACCACGCCGCAGCGATCGGCGTCAGCGACCGCAGCCCGACTGAACGAGCCGCACTGCGCCGGCTGCACGCCCTCGTCAGCCAACTCGCCCACCCGTCCACACCGAAACCGATGTGGACCAGTATCACCGACGCGATCACCCGGGAAATGACCAAGCTCACCACCGTCCCCACCTCCTGGAATCACTTACTGCGCCTGCCTGAACTCGAACACCGCAACCTGGCCGCGATCGACGACGGCGCCAACAACGAGGCCTCCGAGAATTGACTGTCTACGTCGACGATATGCGCCTACCGGCCAAAGTGAACGGCATCTCCGCACGCTGGTCACACCTCATGGCCGACACCGACGACGAACTCCGCGCCTTCACCAAAAGACTTGGACTCAAACAGGAATGGGCGCAGAAGCCCGGCACCTGGGAATCGCACTACGACGTCACCGACCGTCTACGCACCGCCGCCATCAGGCTGGGCGCGGTACCCATCGGTGTGTTCAGCGCCGAAGCGCTCGCACTCGCGGAAAGACGGATGGCCCAATGCGACTGACGCAGAAGAACAGTTGCCAGGTGCGTGGACCAGCGCCACAACCCTGCGCCTCGTGTCCATACCGCCGCGACGTCCCGAGCGGAATCTGGGCCGCCGAGGAATACGCCAAATTGCCCGCCTACGACGCCGACACCCCATTCCAGCCGCCACACCTGTTCCTCTGCCACCAAACCAGCGCTGACCACCCCCGAGCGCGAGTGTGCGCCGGCTGGGTCGGCTGCCACGGCAGCGACCTGCTCGCCCTCCGCCTGGCCGCCGCCCGCGGCATCGTCGACGGCACCGAACTGGACATCAACCGCACGACCACATCTGTACCACTATTCAGTTCCGGCGCCGCCGCCGCAGACCATGGCCTCCGCGACATCGACACCCCAGGCGTACGGGCACGTGAAGCCATCAACAAAATCGCCGACCGCCGCAGCGACACAACAACACTGGGGGAAAGCAGCGCCTAGAGATTGTCGGTGCGGTCCCGTCCACACCAGCGGCCGGCATCCCAATCCCACACCGGATCCGGCACCGGCAACGGCACAAGAATGCCGCCATGCTGACCCGCGTGCTGCCGCGCCAACTCCTCCTCGCCCGCGGTGAACGCCATGGTCAGCGCCGGCGCGTGCGGAACACGCACGAGCCAGACGAGATCCTCCAAGCGCACACCCGGATTCCGCGGTTTCACCCTGGACACGTTCGGCTCAGTCATCAGCCGTCCTTGCGTGGTCTGACACGGCGGTCCACCACCGTGGTGTAGATCTCGGGCGTTTCGATCGTGATGCTGTGCTGCCAGGCAGCGTCGGCGTCGTCGAACAAGTCCGACGTGCTAGCCTGCCCGGTCTCCCGGTTAACGCTGACCACCCAGTACCCGCCGCCGCTACTCGGGCTCACCGTCGTCTGCCCTTTCACCCTCTGTGTCGAGCAGCTCAACAACGTCGTCGGGATGGTCGGCCGCGAACAGGTCAGGTTCACTGGCGTAACGCATCGCCTCCAACTCGGTGTAGCCGAGATCGCGCGCCGCGGTGTACAACACCGAATACGGCAGCGTACCGATCTCTGTCATGTCACACCACCTCCGAAATCGCAAGCGACAGCGACATTTAACGCCGCACCGACCGAACGCATACGGTGATCTGAAAGCCGGCCAAGACGTTCCACGAGCATGGCAATAGACACGCTCTCTACAGAGTCCAGATTCACCACGGCCGGCCGAGGTATCGGATCCGCTCCAGGCTCAAGAACAACTTCGCTGGCCAATCCTCTAAACGTCGTCGTGCACGGCGCGACCAGCGCACGACGAAGCCTGGGGATCGCGGCGTCACGTGACAGAACGACCACCGGACGCCGACCAATACCCGCCAGCTCGCACCACCACACCTCACCGTGGCCGGGCAAGCCGGTCACGATGCACCGGCGGCGCGCCGCCACGAAGCAAGATCGCCCCACTCGTCGGGCTGGTCGAGAGGCTGCTGGTCATAAACGCCGTAGCTGATGTCGATCTCGGCAGCACGATGTACCGCCAACAGTGCCCGCAGGGCCTCGTCCACCAACGGTGCGTCTTTCGTACCAGGGCGTAAGTGCCGGGCAGCACCGATCAGGTCGGCATCCACTGTCGTGGACAGTCGCACGCGCGCCATGCCACAATTATGGCGTCAAAGTGGCATGACGGCTACAGGTAGGGGCAGGTGGAAAGACCAGTCGATTCCCCTTCACGTCCCCGCACCAGCGACACGCCGTCACGGCCCCCACTGATTCGCGACCCGGACCCGGCCACCGACCCCGACCTCTGGAGAGGATCCACCCCTCCCGACCCCGCCGCCTGGGCACCGACAGCCACTAACCCCGACCCGTGGGCCACCGACATCGGCCTCACCACCGCGGTCCGCTCGTCGCGGACATCCTGGTCCCCGAATCGCCGAACAACGGCCATCCTGGCTGTCATCCTCGTGGCCCTGCTCGCCCTCATCACTGCGGTCATGATCTTGATGACCCGCGAACCGGCCGCCCGCGACAATCCCGCACCGGCGCCGCCGACGCCGACATCCCCGACGACCACTACGACGCCGGTGACCAGCGCACCACCGCCCCCACCCCCGCCGCCTCCGCCGAGCGAGGAGCCGCCGCCGGCGCAGCCGAATTACCCACGCACCTACTACCCGCGCACCCCGAGCCCGGAGCGCCCGAACGTGACGACACCACAGACCCGTGGACCCGACATCAGCGTGCGGCCCTCCCACCGACCCGCCTTCCCCGGCCAACCCGGCGAGAACTGACCCGCTACAAACAGGTGCGCCCTGATCCACCGACCTTGGGTGATGATTGAAAAATGATCTTCGCCTACCTCGCCGGCGCCGTCGTCGTCGCACTGGCCGCGGGGCTGTTCGGCTCGATCATCGCCCGCCTCTTCGGCCTGTTCTTCGCACTACTGGGTTTGGTGGGCATGGTGGTCTACGGCACCCACAACCAATTGGGTTCCGCCGCAACATGTTTCGCAGCGTTCGTCGGTGGACTCACGTTATGGCTGGCTGGGCACTGGATGTACGCCTACAAGCATCACAGCTGGCCCAACCCGATCGCACGGCGCGTGTTCAACCAGACACCCTTGCGGCACCTAGACCCCACCCGCCGGTGGGGGATCCGCGTCGTCAACGACCACAGCGCCAACAAGAAGGACCAACGATGACCACTGCGACACGCCTCTACGTACCAGGATATTTCGGACCGGAAGGTGATCTGCGTGTGATCGGGCAAGAAACGGCGTGGCTTCCGGGTGCGATCGCCGAGATGACCAAGCTGGAACAGGAGAGCGAGCCCGGTGACGCGGAGTTGTTCGTCGCCTACCGTGACGTCCCCGCCTGGCAGCGCCTGCCCGCAGACGCTCTATCAGAGGCGGGGATAGGCCCATGAAAAAGCCGAGGGGCCGCGTCAGGTATTGGCACGGCCTCGGCGCATGCCCCGCGCCGTTCGCGGTCCGCAAGATTGAAACAGCCGCGATGCGGGGGCTGCCGGCGCGGCCTAACGCGCCCCTGGAGTGCCGGGAGTACGTGTACGCCAGCACGTCCTGGGACGTGGCATTGGCGTTCAGCACACTTGGTGGAGGCCAGGCGGTGTGCGAGGTCGATCCCGGCGGTCTGGCGGCGGAGGTGGATCCGGATTTTCCGAACCTCGGTGTCCGATTCCGCGGCCCAGTCAAATCGGTGTCCGTCGAAGTGGTGAGCGAGTCCGAGTTGCCGACCGCCCGCCAGATCGTCGAAGTATTGTCACCCGACTACGTGTGGCCGGACGGATCTGCCAAGTACGCCAAAGACGGGCATCTCCTGGCGCCGCCGTTCGCGCGGGCGTGGGGCTACGACGATGAGGATTTCCGGTGGCTCGGCCGGTGGTACCCAATACATTTCCTGCTTCCCAGCGCCGACGGAATCACCGTCGCGATCAATGAGAAATGCCGTGCGCACCAGATGTATCCGCCGGATCATCCCGATCTGGACGGCCGCCGCCGCGTGCCGTTGGGGTCGCTCGACGATGCCTGGCGCCAGCCCGGGCTCTACCCGGCGACGGCAGATCTGTTGGAGAAGATCCGGGTCAGGCTTGAGCGCGACGACCCCACGTTGGAGCCGATCCGGCGACCGTGGGATTGGTGACCTGCCGGGCCTTACACACGCGGCGTGTCGGCGGATGCGGCAGATGACGTGTGGCCGTTGATGATTCGCCAGTCCGCGATGTTCCACGATGTCAACGACATCACCGTCCATGCCCGTCGTGTTGGGTATTCGAGCGCAGTGATGTCCGCGTAGTGGGTGAGGACCGCCGATCCAGGACCGTCACGATCCCACCAGAACAACGAAAAATCCGGACCGGGCCCACGCCTGCGATTGGCCCGCCGCAAGGCGCGCCGCCACACCTGTAGACAACTGGCCTCAGAGCACTCATGAAGGTGCGCAAGGCAATCCAGCGGTGCGCGAACCGTCAGGTCGTAGTCCACGAGATGGACGTCGACAGGGCAAGACGTCACACCCTCGTAGGTGACGGGAAGCAGCTCGACGGCGGTGGAGGACTGACCGGACCAGCGCGGGATACCAACTACGCCGACATCGGTCATGAGATGGGCCAAGTGGCGGCCGCCATCGAAAGGACTCAGCGCGGTCATGTGTCCAGTCTCCCAGACCGCAGATGCACCATCAGACATGAATTCCGGGGGGAGCTGTGCGCTCATGACGGCGGCTGCAATAGGGCCGCCCAGCGCGCCGCCTCTTCGTCCCGGGAGCGCCGCCGCTGCTGGCGCCCGTATTCGGCGAACCGCCTGCCCAGTACCCAGTCGTCGCGGACGCCGAGTTCCATGTCGACCAGCCAACGCACCTGCTCATCGGTGAGATCCGCCAGACCGCCACTGGCGTCGCGGCCAGACAGCACAACATTGCCGAGCAGCAACGGCACTTGTCGCGCTGTGAAATTTTTCGTGGAAAGCAGGAATTTGACCGCCTGGCGGTTCACCAGCCGGATGGTTCGGTGAGCGCTGAACCAAAAGACAATTCGCCCGTCAGCACTGGTGAGACTTTCCAGACGGTGCTCACGGACGAGGTCCGCGAGGTCGGCGATCCCGTACAGCTGGGTCAGGTACAAACTCCCGGTGTGGCTGGCATGCAGCGTCTGAACCATGACCTCGGTCCTAAGCGGGCCGGCGCCAGGGAAGCCCGCTGATCAGCCGCGGACAGACTGTGGAGATCGTATAGGTGCGGAGGTGAAATATTTCGCGTTCAAACTACCCGTGCCCCGTCGCCAAATAGGCGTATACGCGCAGGGCATTAACCCCATCGGCGATGCGCATCACAGATGAAAATGTCATGAAACTCGGCCATGCCATGCACGCGAGGAACTAGGACGCACTCACAGCCGCCTGGATACCACCAGTACGGGAGTACCGTACAATAGCGGTACGATATCCCTGTACGACTCGCTCAAGGTGGTTTGAACATGGCAATCAGCGCCAGCGAAGCGCGTCAGCGCCTCTTTCCGCTCCTCGAACAGGTAAACAACGACCACGAACCTGTCCGCATCACCTCCAAGGCAGGGGACGCCGTGCTCATGTCGGCCGACGACTACGACGCTTGGATGGAAACCGTCTACCTTCTGCGCTCGCCAGAGAATGCGCGCCGACTCATGGATGCCGTCGCACGTGATAAGACCGGCCATGCTGCGTCGGCCGAGCACACCACAACGATTCGCGAACTGCAGGAGATGGCCGGCGGAGAGGCGTGAGGAACATCAACTTCGATCCGGATGCCTGGGACGACTTCCTGTTCTGGTTGGCATCCGACCGAAAGATGGCCCGGCGAATCACCCGACTCCTCAGCGAGATTCAGCGCGATCCGTTCACGGGCATCGGAAAACCAGAGCCCCTCAAAGGCGAGCTGTCCGGGTATTGGTCGCGGCGGATCGACGACGAGCACCGCCTCGTATATCGCGCCAACGACGAGGAGATAAAGATCCTCAAGGCTCGCTACCACTACTGAAACCACCAGCAGGGCGCGCCCTGGGACGCCGACCTTATCTCAGCTATGGCCAATAGGCGCAGTTATTCCTGTCGGGCGAGGGTCGACCGTATGCCCCGTGACAGGTCGCCGACTTCGCTGGCCCACCTGTTGAGGAATGGCTGGATTAGCACTGCGACGTTTCTTGGGACGCCTTCTGCCACCAGCTCTTCGACGGTGGGGTAGTTGCTAGGCATGTCGTGTCCTCGCCTTCTTGCCGGTTCGGTGCTTATGTCGGGTCGTGCCAGAGGACTTCGCCCGCGGCATCGGTTACTTGGATTGGCTCCCATTCATCGCCAAGGGTGACGTCATGCGCGCACTGGTGACACAGCGACGCATAGGCTTCTTCGCAGGCTCGCTCGCGAGCTGCGTCGGGACTGTCGGCCTCCACGTCGACCACGATTGTCGCGCCCGCGACCATGACCACGGTGTACTTCATCTCGCCCTTTCTTCTGTCAGCTTGCGGCTCGGTTCGGCATCGGTGACCGCCAGTGGTCGGTCGCAGAGCGAGCAGATCCAGATGCTCCACTCATCGTCGAAGTACCGAAAATCCGAACACGTTCCATCGCAGAGGAGGTCGTCTGCATTCGCGCGCACTATGTTCCCGCAATCTCCGATGAACGTTGCGTTGTACCGGATTTGATACCTATGTCAGCCTGATGCCAGCGACGGTGCTGCGGTGGGGCTGATTGCGAGTTTCGACGGACGCGTGATCACGCTCTGGTCGACGCCGTGGTAGTTCTCGTGCGCCTTGACGGTGGCCGCGCCCATTGTGAACGTGTCACCGACCTCGATGTCGAGCGCCTTGCTGGCATTCCACACCACGGTGTGCCCGTAGTCGGTGATGGCGACCAGGAACGTCTTCATGCCGTAGTCGCCTTCGGAGTACACAACCGTCTTGGCGGTCGCTGAGATGTCCCGGACCCGCTCGCCGACCTCGCCGATGAAGCCGGCCACGACTGGGTGTGCCTTGCGTTCGGCTTCGAGCTGCTGCTGGCGGGCGTAGACCTTGACCAGGGACGCCAGGATGCCCACGTTGCGGCCGGACACATGGTCGCCGGCCAGGACGATCCGCAGGTTGCGTCCGTAATCGCTATCTTCTGCGGTCTCGGTGACGGCAGCCTTGATCGCGGCGATCAAACCCGTGTCGGCGAGGTAGGTAGCCGCCTCGGCGCCCTTGGCGATGTAGTAGGCGCGGTCGGCTTCCTTGAGCCGGTTGATATCGGAGAACAGGCTGGTGCGGACCTGCGAGACCGTCGAGACCCCGAAGCCCGATGAGGGGACGTAGGCGCGGCCCTTGTCCGAGTGGGCGAAGGCATACGCCAGCACCAGGTCGACCGAAGCGCCGTAGGAGCGCGGACCGAATCCGCCGTCGAGATCGTCGCGCGTGAAGCCCGCTAGATCCTCGTCGAAAGTCAACGCCCACAGCCCTTTCGGGGCGATACCGGTGTAGAGCTCGATGCAGGAGTGCCCCAACTGGACGATTGAGCGGTCCCGCTCATCGCGCACCAGGTACAGCCGTGTGCGGGACCGGGCGACGTTGCAGTGATCGCAATCGTTGGTGCCTTTGGGGGCGTAACCGCCCAGTTCCTGGCCGGGAGCGGAGTGGACGGTGATGCCAGCTTCCTCGGCGACCAAGCTGGCGACAAACGTGAAATGTCCGTGCCGCAGTGTCAGCGGACCGGTCAAGGTGGCGCGCACCCAGGGCTCGTAGACATACACCGCGTCATGCCCGCTCACCACGAAGCGATCGACATCCGAGACGTTCTTCTTGACCTCGAACTCTTCGTAGGAGACCTCGAAACGGGCGTCCAGGCCGGCCCGGGCCAGCTTCTTGTTGGCCTGGGCGATCTTGGCCTGGAATGCATCCAGTTTGTAGGCCGGGATCTCCCACTCGTGGGTCTCGACCATCTGGGGGCTGGCGATCATGACCCCAGTATGCCAAACGCAGTTGGCATATGCCAAGTGAAGTTGGCCAAATGGATTATGCTTAGTAACGTGGATGACCTTGACCGCGCCCTCACACGCCTGCAACGGGCCCGCACGGCCGAAGCCGAAGCCCTCGAAGCCCTACACGACGTGATACGTCGGCGGCTCGACGCAGGCCCCCGCGGCACCCAAGCCGAACTCGTTCGACGCACCGGCTACACCCGAGAACGACTACGCCAAATCCGCAATGACGCAAGGAGCACAACACAGCGCCAACCCGGCCGCACCCAGGGGCGCAACACCCTGGGCGCACATGCCAGTGACCCTACGAAAATCGCACGCAGGCAAGGAGACTCCACATGACGAAGCGATTCGAGGTCGGTGACCTCGTCCAGATCAAGTCGGAGTATGAGGTACACGGCAACCCGAGCCTCTTCCGGATCCGCGAGATCG
Organism: Mycobacterium sp. HUMS_12744610; assembly: GCF_041206865.1. NCBI lineage: Bacteria > Bacillati > Actinomycetota > Actinomycetes > Mycobacteriales > Mycobacteriaceae > Mycobacterium > Mycobacterium servetii. The sequence continues at coordinate 168,905 of NZ_JBGEDP010000002.1, read as the reverse complement.
CCGACGGCCAGGCACGGGTCGGCCAGTTGAGCAGTCAGTACGACGGGTTCGTCGGCGCCGACCCGTGGATCGACCTCGACGACCCCGAGTTGATCGCGCCGCACCCAGAGATTCTGCAGCGCTACGCCAGGCGCTATAACTAAACCGCCCCAGCAACCAACGGAAGAGCGACATGCGATATGTCCTGGGCGCCGGCGGGGGTGGCGACACTGTCTGCCTCGACGTTACGGCCGACCAGCTGCACGGCATTGTGATCACCGGCGCCACCCGAAGCGGCGCCTTGCTCCCAAGCTCGCTCGTGCTGTCGGCGACCGAGGCTCAAGACCCCGACACACTGAGGGTGTGGCTGGTCCGACCCGATCGGACTGATCCAAGCATCCTCAAAGCAAAGCTGGCCTTCCTCGAACAGCAGCTACCGTCGACTGACCTGACGCAGCTACGTCAGGAAGTCGATGGTCGCGTAGAGGCATTCCACCGTGACACGCTGCTAAGCGCACTACCTCATGTCGACCACTTCATCGCCGGCGACGGCAGCGCCGCCATGCTCGCAGAACTTGCAGCCGCAGAAATCGACCGCCGACTCGATCTCCTGGATCGGGCCGGCACACAGGACTGGACGGACTACACCTGGCTGCGCAATCATCAACGGGCAGACCTCGCGCCGTTACCGCAAATCCTCATTCAAGCCGACCAGTACCCAACCCTGTTGGCATCCGAGGGGACAGACCCCCAAATCGCTGGTGCACTCAACAGGCTATGCGCGGCGGGCCGCTGTACGGGCATCGCACTGCAACTCTGTTCGACCGCGCTCACCTTCGAGACCGGCCGCAGTCTGCTGAGTTCCATGTCGTACGCGATCGCGATGGGCGACGTTGATCACGAAACTCTACGGATACTCGGCCGATCAGACATTGAAGCTGCCGCCCGGCCGGGCCGCGCCGTTCTGCACTATCGCGGCAATCTGACGACGTTCACGCCCACACACACGATGTGATCGCGGGGGTTCGCCATAAGGGGGTTAGCGGGCAGCCAGTTCGGTGCTTGCGCCACGCGCCAAGATCCACGACGGCCTGGCTGCTCACTGTTGAGCCCACGGAGCAACGGGGCCTTCGACTTGAACTCCTAGCCCTAGCGAATTGTCTCCTCTGGTGGGGGCTGAATCCGCAGTTGCCGTCGGGAAGGCAAGTGCACGACCGTGATACCAACATCACCGCATGCATCAACACCGGCTAACGGAGCATCGTCAACGGGCCATTCCTGCTGTCCCGCCTCACCGAACAGGGCGACTGCGTTAGGCCGCGGCCCTGTCGTGAACCGTGTCTGATAGCGAGTGCCGGATAGGCCACTCCCGTGGAATGCTGCCGCCCAGGCCTGCGGAAGACGGTAGTCCGCGCACGTCCCCAGCTCGCGCGTCAAACCGAAATGTGCTGCGCCATCGTGGCACGTGTTGGCCAACCATCGCCCTGCCGGCACCCGCAGCCTCGACACATGAGTCCGCGCCGCAGCCTCGAACGTGACCACGCCCTGATTGACCAGAGCGTGACCGAAGCGTTCACGCAGGGCCGTTTCGAGATCCGTTGCCAAATAACATGTTCCATTCGGCGGGACAAGATCGAACCGCCCAGAAAGATCGCTGGAGAACCACCACGGCGACAGTCCGACACCGTGCGCACGCAGTAGGTCGTGCGTCGGCCGCAACCGCCATTTAGGAAACCGGACGATATCCTTCGGCGGCGGCCTGAGTGCTGTCCGCTGACGTCGCGTAGTCACGAATCCCAGCCCGCAGCTGTCCGCCGCGCAGCTTCAAGGACCAACTCGGGGTCGCGGCCGCGACGCAGCCAATCACTTGGCCGATCACCGTCGAGCTCGTCGTTCGGGGCGCGCATCCACAACGCGATCATCCAGGCATCATCGGTGCCGGCGGCCAGTGCCTCCAGAACATCGGCCAGGTGGGGGATCGTCGCGCGGTTGGTCAGGAACTGCCACGCGGGATACACCGACCCGCCGTCAGAGAGAGGGCACGCCAGGATCGCCTGGCGACCGACCTTCTGGTGAAGCGCCTGACGGCTGATGCCTAGCCAGCGGGTCAAGCCCGCAGTGTCATAGAACGGGCCCGAGATTTTGTCGTAGACATGGCCGAGTGGCAGGACGGCAGCCATAGCTTCGGCTAGCTCCTCAGGATCCCCAAACATCGCGACGTCAACGTTGGCGTCGTCGGCGTTGCGCAGGCGCTCATGCACCTTTCCGCTCAGCGAACTGATCAGTCGCCGCTCGAACGCCCCGACATCGGTCATAGACCCACAGTAAACACGGCCCGTCAAGACGGTCAAGCAGGTAACGTCAACCGTGTCAAGCAAAACAAGAACGCTATGGGTCGCAACATGCATGTCGCCGGCACGTAACCACCGGCCCGTACCCTCGCCGCTATGCCCGCTGCAGAATCGACCGACCTGGCCGAAAAGATCTTCCGCGAGCTGCTCACCGCGGCTATCGCAAGGGGCCGCCAACCCCACCACACCGCGGCGCTGGGCCCCACAACATGGCTCGCCATCGACGTGCTCGCCCGCGAACACCCCGAAGCCACCCCGGACCACATCGTGGCCGCGCACGACGCCTTCAACCGAGAGCACCGCGGCACCCCCTGCGCCGAATACGGCGACGATCCACACACCGCGCGAGCCGCGGAATACGCGGCCATCGACAACCTCGTAGCCCAACTGCGAATCACATATCCAACGGTCGCACCCGAGGCGATCGCCACGACCGTCCGCCGCATCCACGCCGACTTCGACACCCACAACGACCGCGACTTAATTCCCCTGTTCGTCGAGCAGGCCGTCCGCGAGCACCTCGCCTGACCAAACTGGCGCGTCGCCGACGGCTGCCGAGGCCTGAGGAAGGCCGCTCCGAGGCCTGCTAGTTTGCTGATGAGGCGCTCTACGACAGGGAATCTGGGAGGGAACGTGAAGATCACCACGTCAACGAACCTGATGGTCGCTGCGGTTACCGCCGCTGCGAGCGTCAGCGTCTTCTACGCGCCGGCGGCGATTGCCGACGACTCGGTGACCCACACGCTTGGCAGCGCCGCGGAGCTGAACAACGGTGATGTTGTGCAGGCCTGGACCGTCGGTGACCTGAAGCCCAGTTCCGACGCCATTCCCTATCCGGTGGCAGGAACGCTGTGGGAGGCGACGGCTACCGATCACGCGATACGCGGGACAGTCGTTCCGATCGTGTCCAACCTGAACGCCCGCGCGCGCAGCGGACAGACCTATCGGGTGCTGTTCGGCGTCGCGACACCCCAGGGTGTGAACCCATCGACCCTGCCGCAAGGCCAGAAGACGACCGGCAAGGTCTACTTCGACGTGACCGGCGACGCCCCGGACAGCGTGGTCTACAACGCTGGCGGCCCTGATTTGGCGGTGTGGGTACAGCCACCGCCGGCGCCACCGCGATCGTCGTCGACCGGCTCCGGTTCGAGTTCGTACACCTCTCCGGGGACCGGCGCGTCGACGCCGACGCCGGCCGGATCCGCCCCAGTATCGCCGACCCCGACCGCCGCGCCAGCTGCAGCACCGGGCGCCCCGGGCGCCCTGCCGCCAGAAGGCAGCCAAGGAACGCCGTTGCCGCCAGTGAGTCAGGGCACGCCGCTGCCGGCGGATAGTCAAGGGACGCCCATCCCGTCCACACCGGGCCCCACGATGCCGGGTGCGCCGACCACTTCTGCGGTAACCCCAGCGCCGGCGGCCGCGGAACAGACCCCGGCTCCGGCCGCGGCGGACAGCGCGGGCACACCGGTGACCCACGGTGGAGCTGGGCAAGCCCCCGGAACCGCCGCGCCGGCGCCGTCGACGACGATGGTGGTCCCGCCGCCGGCGACCTAGAGCCAGCAAAGGGGAGATCTGCGATGGGTTGGGATTCGATCCCCGGCACTGAGAGCGGAGCTCGGCCCCGACTGTCGATCGCTGCGGCGCTGCAGCGTGAGTACCCGAATGCAGTCGCGATCGACGCGAGCGTCGCGAAGGGCCGTGCCTATCTTGCCGTCCGCTGCGAGGACGGAGAGGTGCGACCGTTGTACCTCCTACTAGACCGCGAAGGATTCGCACACCTTGGTGACCCGGGCGATGATCCCGTGTGGGCCAAGGTGTTTCCGCTCGAAGAATCGCCATTGCGCTGGCCCGAGAAGGTAGCGCATGCGCTCACAACCTGGGACTGGCCGACAGTTCGGTGAAGCCGGCATTCCATGACGAGCGCCTGAAGCGGCTGCAGTGTGACACGTCGACATCGCCAGGCCGGCTCTCGGTTACCGGCGGCGTAGGTTGACGCCGAGCATTGCCGCCAGGAACGCATCGAGTGCGTCGGTGGCCGGTCCGAAGTTCCTCGGGCCGGCTGGTTCGTCCGGGTGCTCGACGCTGGTCTCGACGGGTTCACCGCGGTTTTGGCTGACCAGGAATCGGCGGCCGCCGCGTTCGACGGCGTAGATCATTCGCTGCTCCACGCGGTCCGGGTGTTGGGGGACTGCGCCGGCGGCCGCGGCCCTGGCTGCGTTGTCCCATTCGTCTGCATTTGCGGGCACAGTCACAGACCACGCTTCGCAGAAGAACGCCAGGCCGAACAGTCCTGGTGGAACTGCCCGCCGTAGTGCGTCCTGCTGGGCGGCGACCTCCCGGGCCAATCCGGCCAGCACATCAGTAGGGCGATGCCCGGTGTCGAAGACACTCTGGTCAATCGGGAATAGGTGCATCGTTACCTGGCCGGCGGTGAGTTCGAGCCAGTACAGCTGAGCGGCTTCGTCCCATTGGCAGCGGGCGGTTATGTTCTCGACCAGTGCGCGCGAGACCTTCTCGACGAGTCCCACGGCGATTACCGCCGTCCTCGGGGCGCGGCGGCGGCCACGACGTGCTCGCGTTGAAGCAACAACGGGTGTCCTTTCCGGGGCGCGAAGCGCAGCCCTGCGCCGACATACGCGCACTACGCGCGCAGGTTGGTGACGACGCGTTCCGTGTCAAACCTAGCGCGTCACAGGCGCCTGCCCACCCGGCCGACCTACCATGGAAACCGGGAGGACCACCGTGATGGAACAGCAGCTCAGCTTCGAAGATCTCGACGCCGAAGCGTTCGACGCAGTATCCGCAGTCGCCGACGACACCCGAGGTTGGCGTGGACCGGCAGCATGCGCCGTCGTGGGCATCACCTACCGACAACTCGACTACTGGGCACGAACTGAGCTGGTCCAACCATCCATCGCCACCGCGTCCGGATCCGGAACCGTGCGTCTCTACAGCTTCCGCGACCTCCTCGTCCTGCGGATCGTGAAACGACTCCTCGACGCCGGCATATCTCTGGCCAACATTCGCACCGCCGTGGCAGCGCTACGCGATCGCGGCGTCACGGACCTCACCGGACTCACCCTCGTCTCCGACGGTGTCGGCATCTACGAATGCACCACCGCCAGCGAAGTCGTCGATCTGCTCGCCGGAGGCCAAGGCGTCTTCGGCATCGCCGTGGGCGCCTCCCTGCCTAGCCTCCGTGAAGACATCCGCCAATTCCCATCAGAAACAGCCACCGGTGAGCGCCAACCCGGCGCCGTCGACGACGAACTCGCCAAACGGCGCAACCAAGTCGCCTAGGAGTGTTCGTGAAGGAATTTGACGGCCATCTCAGCGAAAACGATGAGTTGCTCGTCGACAAGGGCGTCGACGTTGGCGTCGCGATCGACACGAACGAGCAGATGTCGCTCGTCGAGATCACGCCGAACCTGCTGGCCGAACTCCTCGGCGATCACGCCGAAGGGGTGAGCGTCCGATCCGGAATCGTCTTCTGGTTCAGCGCAGCCGGAACATGGGCGACGGTCAACAGGATGGCGACCCTGAACCTGCTTGCAGCCAGTTCATTTCTGCCGCGCACCGTCCCCCTGCTATGGGGCCCGGTACTCATCACCGGCGCCGCGGTCGATGGAAAACCACAAGGCCTCACCGACCCGCAAATCGACGTCCTGACAGACGGACCGGAACCGAACTGGCTCGAACAACGCGTCCTGTACCTACGTCAGCAGCGAGCCGAACGACGGCGACGCAACAGCACACTCCACCGTCCGGCGTAGCGCCCTTGTGTCACATGAATGTTGGGCTGCCGTCGAGCGTTGACTGGTGAGCGGAACGGGTAAGCGCCGGGTTCATTTCTGCCTCGTCCTGCCTGGAACATAGATCCCGCACTCGGTCATCGACGACACAGCCTCGGCCACTGCGTCATCGATCGAGTCGTACACGAGCGTGTTTCCGAAACCAATCTCTTGGAATTCCCCATCGCATATCTGCCGTTCGAGCCGATAGGAAATCCGGTATTTCTCTCTCGTCGAATCCTGCAGCGCCATAACAACCACCCCTCTCAGTTTGGTGCGCCGCAGGGTAAACCGATGCACCGACAACCTCCGCGAGGCAAAGGCTAAACGCGGTAGGCCATCGACAATCGCGCGACGAGCCATCTCCGCCCTCCCTGGGAGCAACAACCGTGTCGAGGTGCAGCATCGCACCGGGCACCGACAACGCTCGAAAACACACGCCGTGGCGAAGGGCTTGCTGGCCAGACAGGCGCCACAATGTCGTACCCGCCGGGCACGATGACGAGACAGAACGAATAGGGCGTCCCCGAGAGGAACATCAACAGCATGAACGAGAAGGAGCAGTGTCTTGGGATACCGGAAGACGACCCCATTGCGTGGTGGCGAGCACACGCGGCACACCTCCGCAGTGACCTCAACGAGGTTTGCATTCCCGCCTACAACGGGTTGCCCTATGCGCCAGTAGAAGTCGTCGACACGGCGGCCGCTGAATCACATCATCATCACGGCGCCGGCGAGGAGGAGACCAGCACAACCTCGGCGCTCCGTCGTCCGGCCGATTGGGACTGCTGGCCTGAAGTCAGCCTGCAGCACGACAGCACACGGGCCTTCGCCCATATCGCGGAGCTGGCCCACCACCGCGAGTGTGCCGAGACCAGCTGCATCACGGTGTGGGCCAATGCCCTGCAGCGCCAGCGATCATTCGGAGCGCGCACCTTCGTATTCGCGACCAGCCCGATTGTCTCCGAACGATTCGTTCCAACAGTGCTCCCGATCGACAATTGTGCTGGTCGCCTCAAACACCTCCGCTGGACTGGCATGACGATCGACGACTTGCCGCCTTTCTACGAGGTAGCGCCCCACACTGCGGACGATCTGCGCGCTCAGCGGATGCCCACCGCCCCACCTCTCGACCCGACCGAGTACGTCAATCACTCCGATGCGCCGCCGCAAGCGGAGTGATCGGTCCGACCAGTGAGTGCCGACGAAAATTCACAGAACAGACTTCAGCTACGGACTCGTCGGCCGATTGCGGCGCTGAGGGCATCCAACTCCAACAGCACATCGCGAGCCGCCCAGATCCGATTCCGGCGTGATGCAGACACCACTTCAAGCACACCGGCCTCCGTGAGCCGATCCAGCGCCTTGTACGTGCTCGGCTCACTGGTCCCGGTGATCTCAAAAGCGGTCGCGGCGTTCAGGATTGGCGTATCCAGGAGCCGATCCACCAGGTTCTCGTCGGCGGAATTCGCCCGCGGCCGGGCCATCGAGCGCCAGTGATCGGGTAGCCCGCTCAAGCGGGCCGCGGACTGCTCGGCCGCCGAGCTCGCGATCACTGCCGCCTCCGACACGTAGCGCACAAAACTATCTGCATCGCCGCGGCGGTATGCGGTCAACTCACCGAAGTAGCGGCTGATGTCGGCGAGCATCACCGACGCCAGCGGAACTGTGACCCGCCGGGTGAGTCCACGCCGGCGCAACGTCGCGCTGATCAACGCTCGCCCGATGCGCCCATTGCCGTCGGTGAACGGGTGAATCGACAGAAACTGCGCGTGCGCGATGGCCGCCTGGGCCACGGTGGGCAGGTCTGTGCGGTCGACGAAGGACATCAAATCGGCCATCAGGTCCGAGACCAGCTCGGGCGGGGGAGCCACGTACATCGCATCCAAGGGCGTGTAGTCGCTGCCGCCGATCCAGTTCTGCACCGTCCGCAGCGCACCGCTCTCCGCGGCGGCGTAGTAGTCCGGCGACATGAGCAGCCGATGCGCCTCCAGGACGCCAGCCAGCGTGATCGGACCCGCTCCTGCATCGTCGACCATCGCCGCCAGGGCCCGCGTCGCCGCCAACTGCGACTGAGCTTCGTCGCTGGCCCGCCCACCCGCGACCGCCTTGGCAAATGCCGGCCAACCAGCATCGACATGCTCGATCTTCGACGATGCGACCGACTCGCTGCGCAGCAGAAAATCAGCCAACGGGGCCAGGTGCTCGCCGAACCCTGCCTCAAGCCGCGCCACCGCGACGAGTGCGTCCTCGTGCACGCGAGCTGTCGGACCGGTGGGGTCGTAGTCGAGTCCGGCGATAGCCGGCGGGATGGTCACGTCAACGTAGGTGAGCGTGCGGTCAGCGCGGCTGCCGTGGCGGCCCCGTGCCACCCACGGCCTGGTCTCCGAGGTGTGTGCCGGCCAAGTCATATGCCACCATCTCCGGAGGGAAACTTAACTAACACCACTTATACTAAAGGAAGATACATACAACATTAAGCACAGAGTCATGTGCTGAACGAAACGATCAGTCGAGTGTCACCGGGGCCCTCTACATTCCACAGCATGCAACTACTGCGCGACCTGATCACCAGAATCCGAACGCGTTCGCCCCGCCGCGCCACCACCGGCAGGCTCGCCGATGTTCACATGTGGACGATCCGGGACGGGTGGACTTCACGGGCTCAGGCCTTCCGCGACGAGACCGGCCGAACGTTCGCGGTGATCACCCGCCGCGCCGGTGACACCGGGCCCGGGCACATCAACGGCGCCGAGATGTTCCGCGCCGACGCCTGGGCACAGTTCTTCCCCGCCGAGCAGGCGCCACCAATCCTGGTCGCCAACGTCCTTGATCCCCTCTTCAAGTTCAAGGACTCCCCGCAGATCGTGACGCTGGACTTCGACGATGACGGGATATTCGACCGCCACCACGCCACCGACCCCGCCGACATCGAGACCCTGAACCGGCTCGGCGCCGAATGGGACGAAGGCGCCGACTTCCTGCCATACACACCGCCCCCACCCAAGTACGCCCACGTCTGGCGCCGGTTCCCGGTGAAAGACCTCCCGCCACGGCGCCTCTTCCGCGACATGGAGCCTTTCATGACCGCCGACTGGGGCAAGGCGGTGGAGGTAGCCATCCACGCGATTCAGGATGGCGGCCACATCCCCGACGACGTACCACCGAGAGTGGACGCAGCCGCGAGAACCCTGCTGTACGAGTCCATCGAACTCGGCCGCGAACCCGACAACGTCTGGTACATCAACGGACAACACCGCACCGAAGCGATGCTGCGCCAAGGCGTCGAAGAAACAGTCCTGCGCGAGACAAGACTCATCGCCGAGCCACCGCTGCCCGGCGAAATCGGCCAGATAGGGGAGTCCTAGTGAGCGGCCCACTCACCGGCGACGCCCTCGACGTGCGGCCCGTCCACTCTCTGCGGAACAAGCCACCAAACTTCGACGGCAGACCGCCACCAACGGCCGTCAACTCCCAGCCTCGCAATACGAACGCGACCTCTATGCCGCCGAGGGACTCAAACCACCTACCAGCTAGAAGCCGCGTGCCGGCGCGGCGAAGAACTAGATGCAGGGCGGAATCGTCCTCGAAGGTGTCCACTTGAGTGCGGCCGACGCGCCTGATGGTCAATCGGAATCAAGCTCGGCACGCAGCTGAAACTCCGTGCCTTCGAGGAGCTCCTCAACCGTGGGAGTTTCCCTGCTCAGGTCGTTGCCTTGGCCCGCGAGCACGATGTTGATCACCGCGACAGCACACCGCCGATCGTCATCGCGCAGATCGTCGAACGTCGGCCGCGGACCGATGCCCTCCAGGAAGTCCAGGTAAGCGTTCACAGCGCGCTCGACAAGGTTCAATTCGTCGCCATCCATACACCTATGTCGTCCGCCCCGTACGAATCGAAAACCGCCCACGTCGCACGGTCCTCTTGAAACCGCCCCGACCGCTGCCAAGCATTAACCCCATGAAGCGTTTCCTCGCCGCGATTCGACGCCTCCACGCTGCCGATTCGCTGCACCGCACCACCACGGCTCCGCGGCCGCCAGACCACCAACCACTTCTACCCGTGCACGGCGCGCCACCAACGGCGGTGGCTACCCATGACATTCACCCGCCCACCACCAAGGAAGGCCCGCAACGATGACCATGACACCGCACCTCATTTCCGAGTTCCTGGCCCCATGGGCACTGGCAGTGCTGTCCTACCCGATCCTGCTGCGGTCCGCGCGCTGCCTCGTTGTCAGCGGTCCCCGCGTCGCGGCGTCGGTGCTGACTCGGCGGCCGCCGTACGGCAAAGGCCACTACCGCCCCTTCAAAAGAAGAGACGTGGAGTCACTGGCGAGCCTGGCAGTGGCGAGCGCCGCGCTGGCCCTGCTGATCGACGGCCTCGTGCCGGGGCCACAGTGGTGGACACACCCGCTGACGTCGGGATGGGAAATCAGCTTCGGATTCGCGATGGTCGCCGTCGCCGTCGCCGAACCGCTGCTGTCTGTGATGGCGGCACTGCTGACAGCGATGATCGGACTGGCGCTTGTGTCGTGGCTATCCGAGCCGGTCGACGACGAGCCGGAATCGCCAACCCGCATGCAGACGGCGCGGCGGGCATCAGCGCAGGCCTGGAACACCACGTTCCGCCGCGGCCGTCTCGCGCGTGAAGCAGGGCATGCCTGATGCGGTCGCGGATTGCGCAGCTGCTGTGGCGGTGGCGGGCTGGGCGCCCTCGTCGCGGTCCTGGCGATCGCCGGCCTGACACCCACCCCGCTGCCCAATCGCCGCTGCCCAACGCCATGGCCGTCCTCAACCCGAACGCGACGGCCGCGGTACGCCAGGCCCTCACCGCGACCGAGGCGCGAGACAACCTCCGCAACCGAGTAGCCGTCGGCCCGATTTCACGCAGTGCGGCCGAGATGCTCTGGGACGAGCCACAACCTAAGAACGCCGACACGCACCCGCTCCCACCCGTCATTCCCGTTGACCTCGCAGCGGCGAGGCCCGGCGACATCGCAGTATTCGCCGACCACACCGCAATCGTCGCCGACAACGGTCAACTGATCGGGCACGATGGCCGGCTCAGCGACCAAACGGGACCGGGATTCCAAGGCTTTTACCGCCCCGCGTGATCCTTCAGGCACGCCAGTTGCGGCTACCTGCCGACAGAACGCGAAGCATGACGCCACCACGTCCGCTAACGCAAACATCAACGAAATCAAAGGAGTCGGCGAAATATGACCGAGATCGACCAAGAGGATGAAGTTCTCGCCGAAACGATTCCGGCCCAGCTACTGACGATGACCGGCGCCGACATCCGGTGGCTCTTCGCAAGCGGCTACGGCGAAGGATCAATCGCCATCTACAACCGCCGCGCGACGGAGATGAGCATCGCCTACGAAGCCGAAAACGGCGACGTCTACATCCAAGCCGTCAAGACCCGAGACGAAGACGGCACCCCTCTACCAGACGTCACCGCCGTTTCAGGCGACGACGAAACCGAGTACCTGGCCTGGATACCTACGGGCCGTGGTTTGGAATTTGCACGAGAAACGCTCCCCTACCGGCGCGTACACCGCCACCCCCGCGCCGCCGAGGGTGAGTCATGACGCCGATCGAGCTCCTCACCAACGCCTACACCCGGCTCTTGCCGTTCACGACAACCACCATCGGAGCGTTCCTGTTCACCGGTATCGCCATGATGATCATGATGATCACTGTCCGGATCCTCTGCCCAGCCCCACTCGCCACCAGACTGCGGACAGCGACGGTATCGGTACTGCTGGCCACCGCCTGCGCCCTCGTCGTCATCGGCGGCATCGGGGCGGCGCTGCGGATGCCCACCGGACCCGACATCTGCATGTGCGTCTCCACCTGGTACCGCTGAACATGCTCCGCCACCGCCACCCGACAGCTCTCTACGCACCAACAAGCCACACCAGCGGGTGCGGCCGGACCAGCGCAGAACCCACGCGCCTCCGAAGCGATGGAGGACCGCGGCGGGCCGACTCCCAACCACTTCTACCACGTGCACTTCGCCACCAAAGGCGTTGGCTACCCGTGACATTCACTCACCACCGCTGCACACCGCCAAGGAAAGGCGCAAAACAATGACCATGACAAGTCACAATCGGCATTGTCATGGGTAGGCCGTCCGCCCGGACGATCGCGATCCGCGACCAGATACTCGCCGCACTACGCACCGAGTGGCCGCTGCCGATATCGACGCGCCGCGTCTGCGAGCTGCTTGGCGCCCACCGATACAGTGAGACCGGTTACCGAATCTACGCGCAGATGTGCGCCCTTGACCGATTGGGCCTCGTCGAGCGCATCCGCCGCGACGCCGGATGTCGAGATGTCTTCTGGCGCTTTCTCGGTGACCCCACGGACGCTGATTTGAACGCGATCGTTGACGCCATTGACTCGCCTCAGCCCGCACCCGCGGCGCCCACGGACAGTACTGACCTACTTGACGCTGACACCGAGATGATGTTGTCGACGTTGGACAGCTACATCAACTCGCTCGATGCGGCAGAAGAGCGCTTCGTCAACGCCGCCGCATCGGGCAATCAAGACAAAGAGACCGATGCGGCCGACGACCTGGCTGCCCTGGTACGGCAATTCGTCGACTTCTGCAACAGCTGGCCCGCACCAGCGCCAACGAACAACGATCGTCCGAAATAACACGAGAGCACCGCGGAGACATGCCTCCGATGCCAGTGCGCTTCGCGTTGGGCTGGCGGGTGCCCCAGCTTGTCGGACCTCACGCATAACCTGCCGACCATGAGCTCTGAGCCGACCCTTGACCTTCGCGCGTACCGGTTCGCCCTCGACCTCACCCGACCCAGGAAGAGCTGCGCCGCAAGCACGCCGCCCCCGCGCTTAGGCTTACAACCACGCCCTGGTCGCCAAGTTCGCGGCACTCGACGAACGCCAACCCGTCATCGCACCGAACGACGAGAGACGCAACAATGGGGGAGAGCATCGTGAACGACACCACCTACGACCACGCCATAACCGTCAACGAGGACGGGGACGACCTCCGGTTCACCTGCAGCGCACCAAGCGGTGCAAAGTGCCGGCAATTCGACTGCACCCCCGAAAGCGCCCGACCGAGCGAGGCGGCAGGCAGCTGCGGAGCACTATTTTTCTTCGACCCGTCTCGCCCCGGGACTACCTATATCGGTACGACCGCGCAGCGCGAGTGGCGCTCTGGACCAATCGAAGTCGAGTGGGGCGAGGAGTACGGCCACTACTTGTGGCGTTTCCCCGGAGAAGAACGCGACCTACCAATGGACCCACAACTGCCGGCGAGTGCGTACGAAGAGGGAGACTCACGCCGCTGATGAAAGGCGAAGTCCGAAGTGGGGCCCGGGTCTGCCCCGCCTGAACGAACTGGTGCGACGACGCGTTTGAGGGAGCCACCGTCGCATTGGGATCGCCTGGCGCCCTACGTTTTAACGAAGCGCGTCTGCGGGTCGGCGTGCTCCGGCGAATCCCTCGATAGCTCGTCGGTGAACATCCACCGCCACTCTGAGCTGAGTCGCTATCTCCTCCGTCGGGAGATGCTCAAGTTGATACTCGGAGATGCCGTAGTCACGCAGATCCGCGAGCACGTCTTCGCGCTCCATTGCGGCTTGGTGCTCGCGCCGGGCGTGCTCCTGTTCGCGCCGGGCTTCTTCTTCACGTGCCTTCTGTTGCGATCGAGATCTGGTCCGCGCGAAGTCGATCTCGCGGTAGATGAGCCAGGCCAGCAAATAGAGACAGCCGATTAGAGCCGCCCCAAGCAGCATCAGCATCATCACATCGTCGCCGTCGTCCAGATACATCCTCTGCGCCCCCTTCGTGTGGTGCAGGTTGAGAACTCGGTGTCGCAATCTTGAAATGCTCGATTCTATGCCTGGTCCAAACCCGCGGCACTGGCCAGAAGTATTTCTGCCGTTGCTCGATTCGCCTGAGGGCGAAGCGCATGAACTAATCGATACAGAACTCCGGCCCGGGGAAGTGAGTGGTGGTCAGGCATGGACGCCGCGCACATCGACGCGATCCGTGGAAGGTAGAAGGGGACGACCCGGACTCCGCTCTGGAACGTTGGTTGTCCCAGATAGCCCGTAGAGGTCGGCCAGCGCACTTACCATTTACCGTGTGGGTTATCTCGCGAACGCGCACTGCGAACGGTGCCGGACACCGGTGCGCAAGAAGCGATACTGCGCCACCTGTCGACAGGCCATCGCCCATCTGGGGCCACAGTACAGATACGCCGCGGCGAACATTCTCGCCAGCTCAGGGCCCCTCAGCCAAGACTGGGCAAACCTTGAACAGTGGCGCAACGCAGTCAGTCTGCCGCTTGACAACCTGATCGCCGACCTTGCCGGCGACTGGTTGAACAGGTGCGCTTCCACCGCTTTGCTCGACGGCAACGTGACCGCAGAAGCCCTGGCGCTGTTCCAACGCGCTGCCGCCGCCCTGGGATGGCCACAATCCGCTGTAGCTCTCAATCAACAGCTCCAACGAGAGCACCAGCTAACCATGGTCCGAGCAGGACACCTACCCACCGTCGACGAGCAGAACTCGCTCATGCTGCCCCGAGGTGAACGCTGCCACATATGGGTGCAAGCGACCCGTTGGCGCGAACTCAAATCAGGCCCCCAAGCCACCAAAGGGTCGCTGATCATCACCGACAAACGCATCCAATTTCGGACCCTCCAAGCGTCAGGAGAAGTCGGCCTCAGCAAAGTTCTCGGCGTGCACTACAACCCGCCATGGGTCATATTCGAATCGACCAACCGCACAATGAGCGGCAACTTCCGCTTCGCCGACCCACAGTGGGTATCAACAGTCGCTCTCGCGGCGCTCCAAATCGAGCGCAAGATCCTGCACCCCGCCGGCCCCGCCGCAGCGAACCGTTCAGATGAGATCAATCTGATGACTGGCGAAGAGTTCGAGGACTACGTCGCAGAACTCCTCCGCCACGTCGGATGGCACGTAACCCACACGGCTCGAACCGGGGACTTCGGAGTCGATCTCATCGCCACCTCCGGACACATACGGAAAGCTGTCCAATGCAAACGGCTTTCCCAACCAGTCGGCGTATCCGCCGTCCAGGAAGTAGTAGCCGGAGGAACCCACCACGGCTGCACCAGCAGCATGGTCGTGACCAACACCGGCTTCACCCGGGCCGCACGAGACCTCGCGTACACGCACAACTGCGAACTGGTCGGCAGCGACCAGCTGCTGCGGGCACCTCTGGAGCCCGACCGCCAAATCTCCTGACCACCGAACACGGTTGTTCAACGAGGCAAGTCTTGCCGGGGCCCAAGCAACCGGCCACGTACGAGATCACCCCAGCGGCCCACTCAGAGCCCTGACCTGCACGAATCCTGTCTCTGTCGGATTCGCGACTGAACGCTTAGACTGGTTACCTGGACAAATAGGGGAGGCAGACGATGGCGATCCGCGGTGACACGACAGCCGGCGCGCAGGCAGCGCACTCGGCGAGCATGCACCTGTCCACCGACACGCCCGAGATCCCCACTGGAAGCGACACCAAGAGCACCGCGATCTCGACCGCCCTGCAGGCCATCGTCGACACCGGCAAGACCGAAACCACGACGTACAACACCAGCGTCGACCAGCTCCGCCAGGGCCTCGCAGCCGCAGCCGACCGAATCACCGCCGCCGACCAGCAAGGCGCCGCCACCGTAAACCAAAGCGGAGGGACCACATACGTATGACCACCTACGCACCGCAGAGCGCGCCAGGTCGCTGGATCAGTACGGCTGAACTCGCACGCGAGTCGGGCCTCCGCGAAGACCTGATCCAGCGATTCATGCCGGCTGACACCACCGGCCCTGTCCCGATGTACAGCGCCGGCGCCGTCCCGCTCGCCAAGTACGTGAAGCGCCTTACCGACATGGGCACGCCCTCGTCGGCGATCGACGCTGCCGTGCGCGAGCTCCACAACAACTCCGGCGCGATGATGCAGATCAGCCTGGCCGCACCAGTGGCCCCGAGCCGCCGTGGCCGGCTCCTCGCGATCTCCGGCGCGGCCGCAGCCGCCGCACTCATCATCGGTGGAGTCATCGGCGGGCTCATCGGGTCTGGCACTCGCGACACCGCCGCACCGACCGCGCCAGCGCCGGTAACCGTGACCGCAGAAGCGCCGCCGATCGACGTGAGTGTGCCCACGTCGGCGGATCCCGTCTGCGCCGAATGGTCTCCACTGGCAGATGGTTATCGCGCGAAGCGCGCGGCCTGGGTTGCCATCGATCCGAATATCTCCGCTGCTCAATGGACTCCCGACCAACGAGCGGCGAATATGGCGGTGATTCCGACGCTCCGCGCGGAAGCTGATGACCTGCGTCGACTCGCGGACAAGGCGCAAAACGATCTGCTGGCCACCTTGATGCGCAGCCAGGCGCAGTACGAGGACGCGTACGCGAATCGGCTGCCGAATTACCAGCCGAACGATCAGCGGCTCTGGCAGGCGGTGACTGATTTCGGTAATTCAGTGAACAGCGTGTGCACCGTCACGGGACCGCGCTAAGCGAGTCCGCATGATTGAGAAGCCGCCGAGTCCGCATGGGCTGATCGGTGACCATTGGCCTGAGATCGATGAGCTGGGCATAGCGAAGGTGGCGACAGCGCTCGCGAAGGCTGGCACCGGTGCGGGGACCGCAGAGCAGAAGTCGTACCAAGACGGCACTACGTACCAGACGTTGCTGCCAGAAGGCTTCGAAACGCAGGTCGATGCGGCGTTCAAGGTCGGCGGCATGGCCGCCGATCTATCTGGTTGGTTCGCCAAGTGCGCCACGGAAACCGGCGTGGTGGCGGAGGGTGTCGCGCTAGGGAAGCTCTTGATCGCGGTGACCACCATGGTCGCTGAAGCGGTGATCGCCTCGAAAGAGGCCGAGATAGTAATCCTCAGCCTGTTCCCGTCCGAGGCGAGCACACAGCGTATTCAGCAGCTACGCGCTGAGATCAAACAGATCACCGACGATGCCAAACAAGCGATCCAGGAGCTCTACGACGGTATCTACACACCGACGGCTCCAGCATCACCCGGCTTACAGCCGCTGATTCACAACGACCAACCATTCCCACAGTTTCAGTACGGAACGATTGTCCCCGCTGGTTCAGGTACCGGCTCTGAAACCGGCAAAGGTGATACCTCCGCGCTAGACAATCCGATCCCTGGCACAAAAGGCGATGTGAGCCAGGGCATGACCGACTCGAAAGGCGATGTCCGTCCTGCTGGCGACGGAACCGGTGCTACCGGGAAGGGTGATACAGGGAAGCCCGCCGAGCTTTCAAACTCGACGAAAGGCGATGTGCGACCGGCAGGTCTAGTTGAGAACTCGCAACCGAGTGTGGCGGCAACCCCGGGTTCGGCCGGCGCTCCGGCCCCGACAGTGCCAAGTACCTCTGCATCGAGTAGTGCGACGTCGGGTTTGTCTTCAGTGGGTAGCTCAATGCCGAAGATGCCCTCGACGCCGAGCGCGCCCTCCGGCGGCGGCCTTGGCGGGGGTAGCGGGTTGTCCGGGCTCGGCTCGGGTGGTGGTGCGTCTGCGTCGCCTGCTTCTCTGAATCCGACGCAGCAGTTCTTAAATGGTGCGGCGCAAGGGTTTTCGCAGTCTCCGGTAGCGACTGGTGCGTCGGCGGCGACTGCTGCTGCGCAGCCGTTCAGGCCGCCTGCGGGTTCGACGATGCAGACGTCGCCTGCGCCGTTGGCGCCGACGGCGCCGGCCGCCGCGACTCCATCGGCGCCGGCTGGTCCCCAGCAGGTGGTGACGTCGTCGCCGAGCGCGCCGGTCGGAGCGGGTACTCCGCCGATGGGCGCGGGCGCGGGTGGTGTGCCGTTGGCGCCGCCTCCGACAGCGGGTGTGCCGAATACTGCGCCGCCTCCGTCGCCGGTTGCTCCTCCTCCGGCGGCAGCACCGCCGCCAGGTGGCGGTGGTGGTGGGCCGGTGTCCGGTCCGCCGCCCGGGATCATGAATCTCGGCGGGAAGAATGCGGCGCTCAAGGCTATGCAGATGGGGGCTCACACGGTGGGAGAGGGGCTTCGGTCGACCCCGGAGTTCAGTGCGGCAATGGCGCTGGTGTCTGCGCTCAACGATCCGGAACGGCCGGCCGGCAGCCTCATCTTGGGTGGGTGGTCGTGCGCGGTGTTTGGGGCCGGTGCGTCGATGCGTTTCGTCGTCGCCGAGCGACACGGTCTGTCGTGGATTCCTGCCGGCGTCTACCTGCCGGCAGGGGTGACAGTGGCGCACCTGGATGAGCGGGTGCCCGCCGACGTGCGGCACTCCTGGCGTGGCCTCGACCCGTCGGCGCTTGTGCTCGCCGAGTACGCGAAAGCCATTGGGGAGCAACCACGCATCGTGGTCGCGCGTGCCTATCATCCCGGTATGCCGGGCTGGTTTGGGCGTGGTGTCGTGTTGGCTGCCGATGAGGCGAGTCGGGTGATCATTCCGAATCCGCTGCATGAGCCTGGCGGCCGGCACCGGCTGGAGTTGGCGGCGCCGGAGCATTGGCGATGGGTGATGTCCCTGCCGGATGCGGTGTTACCCGAGGAGGTCCAGGCGGTCGCCCAGTGGCTCGTCGGTGAGCACGACCAAATGTTCGCGCAGTGGCCCGATGCGGCCGAGGATGCGAAGCTGCGGGCCCTGGCGCTGTCTCAGATCGGCCGGGAGGGCGGCGCAGGTGATGTCAAGCAGCTGCTGGCCGCGAAGATGGGCGAGTTGGCCACCCGGTTGATCGGAGCTCCGAACTACGGGACGCCGCAATGGGGTATCCACACGGGCATGGAGATGGCTCTGCGTGGGTGGGAGGCGCTGCTGCTCAGCTTGGGGAGTCCGTCACGGACTGTGATGGCTGATATCCAGTACGCGGTGTTGATGGCGACGCAGCCGATCCTGCCGCCACCGATCGTGGTTGCCGCCGGCGCATAGGGTTGCTAGCCGCTGGCTAGCGGCTGCCGAAGCTGAAGCCGAGTTGGCCTGGGCCGGTGTCGTCGGGGTCGGTTTGGGTGGTGTAGTCGGGTTTGCGTTGTGGGTCGGCGCTGCTGGTGGGCCAGGTGACACCGGCGGCGGCGAGGTCGGTGTAGCTGGCCACAGGGTGGGAGAGGATCTCGTCGAGCAGCTCGGCTTGCACAGGGTGTAGGTCCACGAGTCGGGCGAGAATCGTTAGGAGGTCGATGAGTTCTGCGTTCCATTCGGTGGGCCAGGTGGTGGCGTTGATGTCGTCGAGGGAGCTAGTTCTGCGGCCGGTGGGGTTGGCTTTGCGGTAGTTGAACCATGCGTTGATGACCGGTTTGTCGTCGATGGTGTAGTCCCATACCTGTTGTGGGACGGGGCCGAACGTTCCTGATCCGATGTGTACGGTGGCCGTTTCAGGGTTGTAGGTGATGGCGTTCGGGATGGTGGTGACGGTGGTCTGGTTGGTGATACGGCGGGCGTCGTCTGATTGGTATCGGATTCCGTTGCGTCCGGCTGGGAATCGGTCGCCGTAGGTGTGTAGCCAGATGATGTCCCGGCCGATGTCAATTCCCCGTTGGAATAGGGTGGCGTCGGTGGTGATCGGTATACGAATACCTGGCGTGGTGAGTTCGTCGGCGAAGCGATCTACGTAGGCGGGGTGCGCTGCGACGCCGGCGATGTATGTGAGTAGGTCTTCAGCTGTGACGGTTGTTCCAGTGATCGTTGAGAGCGCGCCGAGGAGGCCGTTGGCGAAGTTGGGTCGACCCCCGGGGTGGTAGAGGGGCAGGGTTCGGCCGCCTTGGCTGCCGCGGAAGTGATGCATGTCGGGGATGAGGGAGCTGAATACGACGCCGGGCCCGTTGGCTATGGGCTTGGAGTGGAGTTCGACGGTGAAGACCTGGTTGGCTAGGCGTGCGGCGGCCCACAGCGGTGGCCGCGCCTGATCGAGGAGTCGGTTGTCGGCGATGATCCACTGCCGGTCGAACGAGCGGTATCCGTATTGCACGATGCGCGCGTTGGCGGCGTAGGCGAGGCTTTCTGCGCGGAGTGGCCGGTCGGTGTGCTGTTCGGTGCCTGGGCCTAGGGGTGTGGCCGTGGATGACAGGGTGCGATCCCGAGTCTCTTTGAATAGGTTAGCTTTTCGTGTGGTGTCAGCTTCGCTGATGAGCCGTGTGAGCCGGTCGCGCAGTACTACGGCTGTGGGTGCGGTGACCCAGTTGCGGTTTGATTTGACACCGGGGGTGCTCCATGGAAGTAGGTCATTGAGGGCTGGATAGGCGTCCCAGTCGGTGTCGGCGGCTGGGGTGAACGGGGCTTGCCAGCTGGTGCGGGCTGGACGCCACTGGGCGCCGGTCAGGGTGAGGCTGGCGAGCGCTCGGTATTTGTCGGCGCGGCGGCCGTGTACGGAAGTGTAGTGGATGGTGGCGGGGACGTCTCGGTCGCAGTGGGGCGTGCGGGTGAATAGTGCGATGGCAAGGGGTTGTTGGACTCCGGGAAATATGCGGGTAGCGACGTCGGGTCGGATGCCTTCGGGTGAGACGTCGATGATCCAACCTTCGGTGGTGTTGCGGCGCAGGTACTCTCGCATGCCTTTGAAGCCGGGGCCGCGCAGGTAGCCGGAGGTTGTGATGTAACAGACGATTCCGGTGTCGCCGTTGGGGATGCTGGCGTTGGCGTCGAATACTTTCCAGGTTCCCCATCGCCAGAAGTACACGTAGAGGTTCTTGAGGACATACTCTGCTCGGCCGTTGCCGGCGGCGCGGAAGTCGTCGAGGGGGCGGTAGGGGTCTGAGCCGTCGCCGTTTTCGATCCATCCTCCCATGCCTTCTGCACGTTCGCGGTAGGGCGGATTGCCAATAACCACAGTGACTTTCGTCTTTGACTTGACTTTGGCCGCGCGGGAGCGGGAGCGGCTGATGAGCTCTAGTCCGGAGCCGAGCTGGGTTTGTTCGGCGTAGGGGTCGTCGAGGGTGTCGGTGACAAAAAGGCCCAGTCCCCGATCTGGGAGGCTGGCTCCGACGTCGGCAAGCAGGTCGGTGGCGCGCAGCTCGGCGACGGCGAATGGGCCCATCTGCAGTTCGAATCCGTAGAGGCGTGTTGCAAGGTCGGTAACGGCGCCGGCGACCGCGCCTTGGCCGTCGCGGTCCGCGACGCGTTTTGCGACGTGCTCGATCACTTGTTGCAGATAGCCGCCGGTGCCTGCGGCTGTTATGTGCTCTCTCTGGGCGTGTCTCACGGACCAAGTAGCCCCCGGCGAATACGGTGGGGCGGATTGATCAGCGGGAGGTGACACGTTGCAGCTGTACTTCGCGGATTGGGCAGCGGTCGAGCAAAGCGAGTATCAGATCGATGTTGGCCCGGCCGACCGTCGGCTGGCCTGCGGCACTCCCATACTCGTCGATGACGCGATGCGGCCAATGGAGCCGTGGTGCACCTTCTTGCGGCTGTACTGCCAGAACCTGCGGACGAACTCGATTTACGCGTACGCCCGTGATGCGTTGGAGTTCGGACGGTTCTTGGACACGAGAGGCATCGGGGTGCTTGATGTCTCAGAGCCCGATCTCGTTGCATTCCGCAAGCACCGACTCGCCAACGGCGTGTCACCCAGTTCTTGGTCTCGACATCTTGTCGTCATTCGGGCGCTATTCACCTACCTGTACGAGACTGGCCAACGCGACAGCCTGCCCTGGATCCAGGTCGGGAGCAGGTCAGTCGTGACGCCCAGGACGCCACGCACGGAGATGGACGTCAGAGCGCTGTCACATTCGCAATGGCTGGCCCTGCGCAATATCGGATTTGGTGGAGAGCTGCCCTCAGGAGAGGTCGACCGCTCCTATCGTGGTCAATCGACCGTCCGCAACGTGTGCGCGGTCGACCTGGCCCTGACCACCGGCATGCGCCTCACCGAGTGGTCCACGCTGCTGGATGCCGAGATCCCGTCTTCCGACGGCGGCGCTTCGCTGGTGCTGGAAGCGTGTGCGAAGAATGCGCGCCGCCGGCGGGTCTATATCCCAGCCTCGACCGTCAAGGCAGTCGAACTCTACCGCGCCACAGAACGTAAATCCCTTGTCCGCAAAGCTCAGACCGCTCTGCGGCGCAGGCTGCCGACGCTGGCAGTCGCCACCCACATCGACCCGACCGCGGGCAAGCTCACATACCGTCAAAAAGGGATCGACACGCGGGAGGACTTCGCTGCGATCCCTCCCGAAGTGCGACGGCTCCTGGTCAGAGTCGACGCGGCTGGGTATATCGAGCCGTTGTCGCTATTTGTGGGTAAGGGCGGGCGCCCGCCGTCGCAGCGGCGCTGGCATCAATACTTTGAGGACGCCAACGACCGCCTTGCCGCGTTCGGGAGTTCCCCACCCACCATGCCTCCCGCGGTCACACCGCATGACCTGAGACATACATTCGCTGTGGTCATGCTGCGCAGCCTGCAGCGACGCGCGATGCTACTCGAACAGTCCAGGACGA
The DNA here is from genome assembly GCF_041206865.1 of Mycobacterium sp. HUMS_12744610. Taxonomy (NCBI): domain Bacteria; kingdom Bacillati; phylum Actinomycetota; class Actinomycetes; order Mycobacteriales; family Mycobacteriaceae; genus Mycobacterium; species Mycobacterium servetii. The sequence continues at coordinate 146,354 of NZ_JBGEDP010000002.1, read as the reverse complement.
GAACAGGATTCGGTACGATCAGCGAACACATCGTCCACAACCCGCTCTTAACTCTACAGCGTCTACTCGGCCACGCGAGCCCGTCTACGACTATGGTCTACCTCCGGTTTGTCGATGAGTCAGATGAGCTGATCCAGCGGGCGTTTGAATCCTGGAGCGACGATACCCGCGACTACGCCACCTACGTTCTGGACGAGCTGGAGCTGGAGGCGCAGTCGTCGTGACGCCCGCTGACCGTGAACCGCGCATGGTGCTCTTCCCGCCCGGCGGACCGATGAAGTCGGCGCGCATCGACCCAAGTAAGTATGTCGCCACACGGCTGGTCGCCGAGCTGGCCGACGCCTGGAAAGAGGCCGCCGAACATCTCGACCTGACCCCCGGAACAATCACTCGTCAAGGCGGGGTCATCAGACGAGTTGGCGAATTCTTGACCGACCGCGCCGACCGATTTCTCACCTTGTCTGGCGACGGCGGGGAGGTTGCGCGACGACTGCACGACTGGGAATCGGCAATGGTCCTGCGTTTCCCGCCTCCCAGCGTGCACGCGAAAGACCTCGGCATGGAGTTGCGCAATCACGTCGCCCGATATCTCCAATCACACGGGGTGCACGACGGTGTGCTCGCGGACTGGACCAGCGGATGGGTCTTGGACGGCAGCGCATGGGAGGGCTTACCGCTCGACGAATTCAGCAACGACGAACGACTCCACCTTGAGCAGACATGCCGAACGATCGTGCGCGACACCGAAACACGCCTCGCCCGCGGCAACACCTTGCTGAACGCCGGAAGGGATCCCCGCAGCCACGGCTGGAACCAAGTGGAGAACGTCCTGTGGGCCCTGCGGAACCTGCCCTACGACGAATCGTTCCACGTTCATCTGGCCGGGCCGCGTCGAGCACTGAACGGATGCGACGTCGACCAAGAGTCCGGAGTCAACCGCGATGCCCGATTGAAGGCACGCCCGCTGGTGACGGCCATAGGCGCATACCTCACCCCAGAGGACGAGTACCTTCTCGCCATCAGAGTGCTGCTCCACCTACAAACGGGGTGGGCACCTGAGGAGAGCCGCCGACTTCTGCGCAGTGACATCGAGATCGGCGACTCCTCCGTCCGTGTCCGAGCGACCAAGCTACGGGCCCAACGAATCCGCTGGCACACCCTGTCCTCAACGCCACAGCCATCCTGGGGATGGAAGGCCGGCGACCTGCTTCGACGCGCCGCACACGCGATGCAGCACGCGCACGCGCTCACTCCCGACGAGCCACTCTTCTGGGTGACAGGGGTCCGCTCTGCACGGGACCGGCGCGACGACGAGTATCCCCAATATGTGATCCGTGCAAGACATTTCGGATGCCCCAACTCGCTCAACAAGCTCATCGAGCGCCACGGACTGACGATCAGCGAACCGCACGATATGCGTAGGATCCGCAAGACGGTGAAAAGCGCGCGGGCCGCATTGCTCGGCACCCTCAACGGCGCCGCCGGTGACGACCACTCCGTCGAAGTCTTCCGGGGCCACTACGCCCAAACCACCACGGTTCACACCATCGCGGCACAGACAGTCCTGCGCGCCCAGCGCAAAGTCCTCGAACGCGCATCAAACGGACCGATGTTTATCGACGCGACGGCCGCCGACGTCGCCGCTGGCCCAAATGACTCCGATGTGGCCGCCCTCGCCATGTCGGTGGCCGAAGAATCACCCACAGAGCAGCAGCTGACACTTGCAGCATGCCGAGACCCCTACGATCCGCCGGTCGGGCAGACAGGATCGTTGTGCCACGCCTCGCCGTCGCTGTGCTTGCAGTGCCGAAACGCGGTCGTCTTCCGCGACCACCTGCCACGCCTCCTCATATACCGCAACGTGCTGGACGGCATCGAAAAGACCATGCCCCCAATCCAGTTCAGCGAAGTCTACGGCCAGCAACGCATCAACGTCGACGCCATCCTCACCGAATTCACCAGTGACCACATCGAAGCAGCGCGCCAACAAACCGCTCACCTTCATCGACCGTTCGGACAAAGGGCTGAACAGTGACCCGCCAACTCACATCACCGATAGCGGCGGCGTGGGATCCGCCCTTCGCTCCCGACGAACCCGTGCTACCGGCGGCTCGCCGGATCGCACCCGGTCCCGAGCTGCGATTCGACGATATGCCCCGCTGGGATCTGACCGCCGGCGGAATCGCCCCTAACCTGAGCGCGTCTCGTGCGCATCTGCGTTTCGATGACCTCCCCGAGGCCTGGGTGTCCATCGCCAAGACGTTGGCAATGGCGATGCTGCAACCAACCCATACCGTCCTTCGTGAAGCGCACGTCTACCGGTCCAACCGGCCCTACAAGATCAAGTCGATCCAGCACGCCCTCGCCGAGCTGCGGTATCTCGCGAAATGGGCTGAGGACCGTGGTTACACGGCCGACCTGTCGCTATGGACCGATGACGACAGCGAGGCGTATCTCGCATCGGTTCGCGCCACCCGCGCAGCCACCGCCGAGAAGTCAGCGAACGATCTCCTGCGCCACCTGGTGGCGTTCGGGCCGCTGATGCACAACGGCGGCCTGCGGGTACCGGTGGGGCGTTCCAAAACTGGCAGCTCGGGCGAGATCAAGACACCGGTCATCCCTCCAGACACATTCTGGCCACTGATTCGCGCCTGCTGGACCTATATCGACGTATTCGCCCCTGACGTTCTTGCCGCCCGCGACGAGATCGACACACTGGATGCCAGCCCACCTCCCGCAAAATGGCCGGCGGCACAAACCATCGACCGCGCAATCGACTCCTGGCTCACATCACCCGACGGTTTCATTCCGCTGCACATCTACACGCTTGGACGCGGAAAAGCCGGCGAGATCAACTGGGACGGCCTGGCGCTATGCACCACGCCGCGGATCCGGGCAGTCAACTTCTACAACGGCAGCGGAGCAGCCCGACGGCAACGAGTCCGCGACGCGATCGCCGCCGGCTTGCCCACCAAGTTCGGCTACTCCGCCGTTCCACCCACGGTCGTCGACCGACCCGACGGGACACGCGGACCATGGATCAGCGGATTCGACCGCGTCATCGTAAGCAAAGAACTCACCCAAATGCGCAACGCTGCTTATATTTTCGTCGCAATCATGACGATGATGCGGGACAGCGAAGTCCAAGGACTCGCCGCCGGAGCGATCGGCACGCACTATGGCGCCCCCGCGATCACCAGCAACCTCCATAAAGGCCAGACGGGTGCGGGTACACCACAGCGCTGGTGGGTAAGCCCGCCGGTCGTTCGCGCCCTCGAAGTCGCAGAACGCATTACCCGTGACCCAGGCAGGCTGTTCGGCAGTGTCCGCACCGGCGTCAACCGTGACCTCGCCGGGTTCGACCAGCACGAACAGATTCGGTCGTTCATCAACTGGGTCAATGACCACTCACCCCGTAACGGGCTGGAGCCGATCCTCGCAACAGCGTTGGCGCCGCATATGTTTCGCCGAACCATGGCCGTCCTCACCGCCAACGAACCCGACGGAGAGATCGCCCTCGGAATCACCCTCAAGCACAACGCCACGCGGGCACTGGCCAACGCGACCACCAGCGGTTATGGGGCACCGACACCAGAGTGGGCCAAAGAGTTCGAACACCACGCCAAGGAGGCCGCTGCCGGAGAGCTCGTCGCCGACTGGGCACGGCACGCCAACGGTGACCGAGAAGTGCGCGGCCCTGGCGCCGCCACATTCGTCAACAGCCTCGACAGCGTCACCGACCGTGCGAGCAGCACCGCCGCGGTAGGCGACACGCATGCTCCGAAACCTGCTGCGCGACGAGTTTGCCACGATCCGCCTGGGCACCCTCAACCACTGCCTCGGCGACCCGAACAAGGCACTCTGCCTGGAAGGCGCGTCCGCCGCAGTTAAAGCTGGCGGACCCATCCCGAGCATGTGCCAACCCGCCACCTGCCGAAACTCAGTGATCACCGACAAACACTTCCCGGTCTGGCGCCACGAGGAGGCCGACCTCGTCGAGAAACTCAAGGACAAGAAGATGGCCACCGTCCACCGCCAGCGCCTCGAAGCCCAACTCGCCGATGTCCGACGAATCACCCAGCAGGACCCCAAGTGACCGCCGTCAGCCCTGCGTCCGAGAAGAAGCTGCGCGACGCCATGCAGCGACTCCTCACAGGCCAATCCAGACGGACCGACGGGCGGCTCACCAAAGCCAACCTGCACGTCGAAGCCGGTGTCAGCCGCGCCACCATGAACCGGGCCGACGCCGTCCTCGCCGACTGGAATACCGCTGTCGGCGCCCGGGTCGCACCGCGCGACTCCCAGATCATCGAGTTGCAGGGAATAGTCACCAAGCTCAAGCAGACCATCGCGACGTTGCGGCAAAGCAACACCGACCTCGAACGAAAGAACCAAGCCGCGGTAACCGTGATCGCCGAGCTCCACTCACAGCTACAAGCGAGTCGCGGTGCCGTGCCGCGCGGAACCGTCACTCCGCTGCAGGGCCGTCATGCGCGACGGCGGTGGTGATCACAGGCTGACTTTCCGACCTCGACAGAGTCGGTTGAACCCGCAAATACACGGTCTAAATCGGTTCATCCCGCTAAGATCGACCAGTCGGCACGCAGGGGGTCGATAGTCAGGAGGTTGCCTGTGGCTGAGCCGTGGCTGTCAGCCGACGACATCGCCACCCACCTCGGCGTCACCAAGGACACGATCTACAGCTGGATCGCCGAGAAGGCCATGCCCGCTCACAAGGTGGGGCGCCTGTGGAAGTTCCAGGCGGCTGAGGTCGACGATTGGGTTCGTCGTAACGGGGCGACGGCCGCGGAGGACTGAACATGCACATCATCGACAACGTCAACGACCTCCTCGGCGATGATCTCAAGGCTGAGGTGCAGGCTGGGTCGAAGCTGCGTATCGCTGCATCGACGTTTTCCATCTTCGCGTTTGAGGCGCTGCGCAAGGAGTTGGAGCGCGTCGAAGAGCTCGAGTTCGTCTTCACCTCGCCGTCGTTTGTCGCCGCGGCGGCTACTGATCAGCTGCCCAAGGAACGCCGACAGTTTTTCATTCCGCCGGGGTCCAACGGGGAGTCGTCGCTTTACGGTTCGCAGTTCGAGATCCGTCTGCGCAACAAGCTGACGCAGCGGGCCATCGCGCGTGAATGCGCGGAATGGGTGCGCCGAAAGGTTCGCTTCCGGTCGAACCGGACCGGTGCCCCGATGCAGCAGTTCGTCGTTGTGGATGACAAGGTCGCCTACCAGCCGATCCAAGGCTTCACCTCCGCCGACCTTGGCTATGAGCGTGGGAACGCCGTGTCGAACGTCGTGACCAAGCTCGACGATGCTCCCATGGCACGGCAGTACGCCGCCCTGTTCGATCAGATCTGGAACAACCCCACGCAGCTCGAAGATGTTACCCAAGCGGTGTACGACCACATCGCGAGCGTGTACGCCGAAAACTCACCGGCGCGAATCTACTTCCTGATCCTGTACAACCTGTTCTCGGAGTTCCTCGACGACATCAGCGAGGACGTCCTGCCGAATGATCGCACCGGCTACCAGGAAACGCAGGTCTGGCAGAGCCTGTACAACTTCCAGCGGGACGCGGCGACGGGAATCATCAATAAGCTGGAGACCTACAACGGCTGCATCCTCGCTGACAGCGTGGGGCTCGGGAAGACCTTCACCGCGTTGGCAGTGATCAAGTACTACGAGCTGCGCAACAAGTCCGTCCTGGTGCTTGCACCGAAGAAGCTTGCGGAGAACTGGACCAACTACAACGCCAACCTGACGACGAACATCTTCGCTCAAGACCGGTTCAACTACGACGTCCTCGCCCACACCGATCTTTCCCGCACCAAGGGTGAATCGTTGGGGCTGCGGCTCGACCGAATCAATTGGGGCAACTACGACCTCGTCGTTATCGACGAGTCCCACAACTTCCGGAACGCGGACTACGCAGAAGAGAAAGAGTCGCGCTACCAACGGCTGATGCGTCAAGTCATCCGCGAGGGTGTGAAGACCAAGGTGCTCATGCTGTCGGCCACACCGGTCAACAACCGCTTCAACGACCTGAAGAACCAACTCCAACTTGCCTACGAAGGAGAGTCGGAGAACCTCAGCCAACACTTGAACATCTCGACCACGGTCGAGAAAGTGTTCAGCGACGCGCAGCGCGTCTTCAACGAGTGGTCCAAGCTCGACCCCGAGGCGCGCACCACCGACCGTATCCTGCAGATGCTCGACTTCGACTTCTTCGAACTGCTCGACTCGGTCACCATCGCACGGTCCCGCAAACACATTCAGGCGTTCTACGACACCACCGAAATCGGTACCTTCCCACAACGGCTCCCGCCGCGGTCCATTCGTGAGCCGCTCTCCGACCTCCCCGATGTGCCCGCATTCAACGAAATCTTCGGACAACTTCAAGCGCTCACCCTGGCCGTCTACACGCCGCTGTCCTACGTATTCCCAAGCCGAATCGGCAAGTACGAAGACCTCTACAACGTCAAGGGCGGCACGGCGCGCTCCAACATCGGGCAACTCGGCCGTGAGCAGGGCTTGAAAAAGCTCATGACGGTCAACCTGCTCAAACGTTTGGAGAGTTCGGTCGAGGCGTTCCGGCTCACCCTCGCCAAAATTGAAGGCGCGGTCGACAACACTCTTATCCGAATCAAGTCACGAACAGGATCCTTGAACGATCTGAGCGTCGATTTCTCCGGCCTGGACCTCGATGTCGACGACGAGGATGACGCCAACGTCGAAGCGCTCTCGTTTGGCGAGAAGATCAAGATCGACCTCGATGACATCGACGTAGAATCCTGGCAGCGTGATCTGTGGAACGACCGTGAGACCCTCCGCGAGCTACTCGACGAGATGCGCAGGGTCACACCAGATCACGACCTCAAGCTGCAGGCGCTCAAACGACTCATCGAGGACAAGGCCGCCAACCCCCTCAACCCGCTAAATCGCAAGGCACTGATCTTCTCGGCGTTCGCCGACACTGCCGAGTACCTCTACAAACAGCTCGCGCCCACATTGAGCAACTCCGGGCTACACACCGCCCTCGTCACCGGCGGTGCCCACGCCGCGAAAACAACGCTGGGGACCGGCTACGACTTCCAGCAGGTCCTGACGCTGTTCTCGCCAAGGTCCAAGCAACGCCACCTCACCATGCCCAAAGACACCGGCGAACTCGATGTGCTGATCGGCACCGATGTCATCAGTGAAGGCCAAAACCTCCAGGACTGTGACTATCTCGTCAACTACGACATTCACTGGAACCCAGTACGGATCATCCAACGATTCGGCCGCATCGACCGCATCGGCTCGACCAACGCCCAGATCCAGCTCGTGAACTTCTGGCCCGACATCTCCCTCGACGAATACATCAACCTCAAGGAACGCGTCGAGAACCGCATGGTCATCGCCGACCTCGCCGGCACCGCCGACGACAACGTCCTCACCCTCGAAGGCAGCGACGCCGCGTTCCGCAAGGAGCAGCTCCGCAAGCTCCAAGACGAAGTCATCGAACTCGAAGACGTCCGCACCGGTGTATCCATCACCGATCTCGGCCTCAACGACTTCCGAATGGACCTGCTGGGATACCTCAAGAAGGCCGGCGACCTGGCCACCGCGCCGAAGGGACTTCACGCAGTAATCCCCGCAGACCCCTCCAGAGGCCTCCACCCCGGTGTGCTGTTCGCGCTGCGCAACGTCGACGCCAACGAGAACATCAATCGGGGCAACCGGCTGCACCCGCACTACCTGGTCTACCTCGACGACAACGGCAACGTCATCGCCGACCACACAGAGGTCAAACACCTTCTCGACCTGATTCGCGCAGGATGCCGGCCCCACGAGGAACCCGTCACCGAGGTCACCCGCGTCTTCAACGCTGCCACCCGCGAAGGCGCAGAGATGGGCAAGTACTCCGAATTGCTCACCGCAGCAATCCGATCCATGATCGACGTCACCGAAGAACGCGACATCGACAGCCTCTTCAGCGATGGACACACGACCGCCCTCACCCAGGCAATCGCCGGCCTCGACGACTTCGAACTCACCGCATTCATCGCGATCGTCGACGCCTCCGAAGGAACCACATGACGGCCCTGCTCTACCGCTGGCCCGCCGCCGCCAAATTCGGTCGTACCGTCCCGAAAACCAAGTTCTACGAACACGGCACTGTCTCCGGTGCAGTACGTGACAAATTCGTTTCCGAAGTCCAGCGCATCACCTGGGCCTACAAACTCGCCCAAGCCACCATCAACCTGCCCGGCAACACAGACGTCCCCGAGATCCAAGTTTTCCAGATCGACACAAAGGGCGACGATGTCAGCGAGTCCGTGCTCGCCGCCATCGACAAAGCGGTGAAGACCCCCATCATCTTCGAGATAGTCACCGGCGAAGGAGACGAGCAGCGAGTCCGGATGGCTGCATCGCACAAGCAGGTCGGCCCCGCTACGCCCAAGCTCAGCGCCTACTACACGACCGACTGGCAAACCCCGGATGCCGAGCGGCAGCCACTACCAACAGCGATCAGCCTGCCATCCCTGTACACCGCACTCCTCGCGCCGCTGACCCCGGTATCAGCACGGCCAGGAGAGGAATTGTCAGACGTCGCTGCCAGACTCCAGGCCGTGCGCAAGCTCGAACGCGAGGTCGCCTCCCTGGAGCGCAAACTCCGCGCCGAGCCGCAACTCAACCGCAAGGTAGAGCTTCGGCGCGCCCTGAAAACGAAGCAAGCAGAACTGGAACAGCAGAGGTAGCAGGTGGAGAAACTTCGCATGACATCGCCCGACTTGACCGAGGCCAATATCGAGAAGCTCGCCGAGCTGTTCCCCAACGTCATCACCGAGACGCTCGACGCCGACGGCAATCCCAAGAAGGCCATCGACTTCGACCTGCTGCGCCAGGAACTGTCGGATCATGTTGTCGAAGGCCCGCAGGAGCGCTACCGGCTCGACTGGCCCGGTAAGCGCGAAGCGGCATTCGCCGCCAACGCGCCGATTGCAAAGACTCTCAGGCCGGTTCGCGAAGAGTCGGTTGACTTCGACACTACCAAGAACCTGTTCATCGAGGGCGATAACCTCGACGCATTGAAGCTTCTTCAAGAGTCGTACCTGGGCAAAGTAAAGGTGCTGTTTGCAGACCCTCCATACAACACGGGTACCGACCTCGTTTACCACGATTCGTTCGCGGTCTCGCCGCCCACCTACCTAGCTCAATCAGGATTCGTTGACACCTCCGGCGCCAGGTTGGTCGCGAATCTGTCGACTAATGGGCGCTTCCATTCTGACTGGTTATCGATGATTTACCCGAGGATTCGATTGGCACGAAACCTGCTGACCGATGACGGCGTGATGTTCTTGACGATCGGAGATCAGGAGGGCGCCAACCTTAGAATCGTCATGGATGAAGTATTCGGCGCGAAAAATTTTGTTGCGACAATCATCTGGCAGTCCCGCACTTCAATATCTGACGACCAGGAAATCTCCGCGAACCACAATTACATTCTCGTGTATGCGCGAAACCGCGAACTCTTAACTTTCTGGGGTGAGCCCCTGCGGGCAGACGAGTATTCGAACACAGACTCCGATCCGCGAGGTCCGTGGAAGCTGGTCCCACTTGATGCCAATAAGCCAGGCGGTGATACACATTACGAAGTAGTTAATCCGGCCACCGGACAGGGTTTTTGGCCACCGGCTGGCCGATCCTGGGCTATCAACCGTGTATCTATGCAGCAGCTCATGGAGGACGGCCGAGTCAAGTTCGGGTTGAGGGGCGACTCAGCGCCAAAACGGAAGCTGTTTCTAAACGAGCGGGTCGAGCGCGGCGACACGCGGACACCCAGCTCGATTCTCCTCGACGCTGGGACCACGAAAGATGGTAGCGAGGAAGTCGCAAAGATGCTGGGATCGAAGAGGATATTCGACTATCCAAAGCCCGTCGCGTTGCTGAAACGCCTTATCCGGTACGGATCGACCGGAGCGCGTGATTGCCTAGTACTTGATTTCTTTGCCGGCAGCGGTACGACGGCCGAAGCTGTCATGCGGCTCAACGCTGACGATGGTGGTTCTAGGCGATTCGCAGTCGTTCAGTTCCCCGAGAAGGTTGCGCCGGAGTCGGCTGCAGGCAAGGCGGGTTTTGGTTCTATTAGCGAGATCGCTCGCCAGCGGATTCGGAAAGCTGGCACCGAAGTAAAAGACCGTGCAGGCTTAACCGCACCTGACATCGACTGTGGATTCCGAACATTCAAGGTCGATACAACAAGTATGGCTGACGTGTTGCGGGCCCCAGACGAGACTGGCCAGCAAGCACTCACTGAACTTGAGAGCAGCGTGAAGCCAGGTCGATCCGCGGAGGATCTGCTTTTCCAGGTGCTGCTGGACTGGGGTCTCGAACTGACCATGCCGATCGTGGTCGAGAAGCACGAATGCTACGACGTCTTTGTTGTTGAAGACGGCGCACTTATCGCCTGTTTCGATTCAGCAGTGAGCCCGGAGTTGGTGCGAACCATCGCCAAGCGCGAGCCACTGCGGGCGGTGTTCCGCGATGCCGGCTTTGCATCCGACGACGCTCGGATCAATGCGGAGCAGATCTTCCGTGAGATCTCGCCGGCGACGGATGTGAAGGCCATCTGACACTGATGAAGCTTCAGTTCAAGATTCAGCAGTATCAGACCGATGCCGTGGACGCGGTTGTCGACGCCTTCGCCGGACAGCCGAAATATGATGGCGTCTCTTATCGGATCGACCCGGGCAGGGCGAAGCCGGCTACGGCACCGACGCTGTTTGACGCGAGCTCGACCTCCGACTCGGGTCTACGAAATGCCGAGATCGCGTTGACACCAGAGCAGTTGCTAGAGAACGTTCAGCGCGTTCAACGGCTGCGAAACCTGCCGCTGTCGGACAAGCTGGTGGACAGCAAAGCCGCTCCGGGTGCTCCCAATCTCGACGTCGAGATGGAAACCGGTACCGGAAAGACCTACGTCTACATCAAGACGATCATGGAACTGCACAAGCGGTACGGCTGGTCAAAATTCATCATCGTAGTCCCGTCGGTCGCGATTCGCGAGGGCGTGAAGAAGTCAATTGATTTGACGGCCGAGCACTTCCAGCAGACGTACGGCAGCAAGCCTCGGTCCTTCATCTACAACTCATCTCAGCTGCATGAGTTGGAGCGATTCAGCTCGGACGCCGGGGTGCAGGTGATGATCATCAACATTCAGGCGTTCAATTCGACGAGCAAGGATAATCGCCGCATCTACGACGAACTCGACGACTTCCAGTCGCGACGTCCCATCGATGTCATCAGCGCAAACCGTCCCATCGTGATCATCGACGAACCGCAAAAGATCAGTGCACCAAAGTCATTAGAAGCGCTGTCGCGGTTCAATGCACTCATGGTGCTGCGCTACTCGGCAACTCACAAGGTCGAGCACACCAAAGTTCACCGCCTCGACGCCCTCGATGCGTACAACCAGAAGTTGGTCAAGAAGATCGCGGTGCGAGGCATCACCGTGAAGGGGCTGGCCGGCACGACGGCCTACCTGTATCTCGATGCCATCGAGATCGCCAAGGGCGCAAAACCGCGGGCCCGCGTGGAGATCGAGGTACAGACCAAAGGTGGGTCGATCGCGCGACAGGTCAAGCGCCTCGACGTGGGCGCCAACCTCCATGACATCTCCAATGGCATCGAGGCGTACAAGGGTCTCTTCATCACCGACATCGACGCCAACCGCGACATCATCGAACTCAGCAACGGTGATGTCGTCATCGCTGGACAGCTCTCCGACCGTGACGTCACTGAGGAAGCCAAGCGCCGCATTCAGATCCGGGAGGTGATTCGGGCGCACCTTGACAAGGAACGCGAACTGTTCACCCGAGGCATTAAGGTTCTATCGCTGTTCTTCATTGATGAGGTGGCGAAGTACCGCGATTACGACCGCGAGGACACGCTCGGTGACTATGCCCGGGTCTTCGAGGATGAGTACACCGCGATCGTCGATGAGGTTCTTGGGGAGCTGGAACTGGATCCCGCAACAGTGGCTTACCAGGCTTACTTGCGACGCGATGCCGTCCGAGCAGTGCACGAGGGCTACTTCTCGATCGACAAGAAGACCAGGCATGCGGTTGACGGGCCGGTGCACGCGACAGGTGACGAGAAGGGTCAATCCAAGGACGTCGACGCCTACGATCTGATCCTCAAGGACAAGGAGCGGCTGCTATCGCTGGCCGAGCCTGTTCGCTTCATCTTTTCCCACTCCGCCCTTCGGGAAGGCTGGGACAACCCCAACGTCTTCGTGATGGGCATGCTCAAGAAAAGCGATAACACCGTATCTCGGCGGCAAGAGATCGGCCGCGGCCTGCGCTTGGCCGTCGACCAACACGGCGAACGTATGGACAACCCCGTCACGGTGCACGACATCAACGAGCTGACGGTCGTTACCGATGAGTCCTACACCGACTTCGTCGCCGGGTTGCAAAAGGAAATCTCCGACTCGCTGGCCGCGCGGCCGCGCAAGGCAAGCGTGAAGTTCTTTGCCGGCAAGACAATTCAGACCGAAGACGGTGAGTCGGTGGTCGAGGAAGCCCTTGCGCAGGCCCTCTATAGGTACCTGATCAAGAACGACTACCTGAACGACGATGACACCCTTTCTGACGAGTACAAGGCAGCGAGAAGGCTGGCACCCTGGCAGAGCCGACATCAGAGGCCCTGAAACCGGTGCTCAAGTTCCTCTTGCCCTTGGTCGACTCGCTGAACATCGACGTGCCGATCCCGACCGACGACCGCAAGCCGAAGAAGATCCCGCTCAACGAGGCCAACTTCGCCAAGAAGGAGTTCCAGGCCCTGTGGCGCCGGATCAACCACAAGGCTGTCTATCAGGTCGAGTTCGACTCATCCGAGCTCATCGCCAAATGCATTCACGCACTCGACAAGCATCTCAAGGTCGCCGCGATGCAGTACGTCGTCCAGGCGGGCACGCAACGCGACTCGCTCGAAGCTGACGACCTCACCAGCGGTGCCGGATTCGACGTATCCAGCACCGCCACCCACACAGCGACAGTGTCGGCCGCATCCCAGGTCAAATACGACCTACTCGGTGAAATCACCGAGAAAACGCAGCTGACCCGTCGTAGCGCGGCAGCTATCCTCAGTGGAGTCACACCGGAGACGTTCGCCAAGTTCCGGCTCAATCCGGAGCAGTTCATCACCGAAGCTGCCCGACTCATCAACGAGCAGAAAGCAACCGCGATCATCGAGCACCTGACCTACGATGCGCTCGATGACCGTTTTGACACAGCGATTTTCACCGAGAACCAGACCAAGCAGGACCTCACGCACGCCGGCAACAAGCTGACGAAGCACATCTACGACTACGTCGTAACCGATTCCAAAGTGGAACGGAAATTCGTCACCGAACTCGATACCAGTCAGGAGGTTGCCGTCTACGCGAAGCTGCCACGCGGATTCTTCATCCCGACCCCCGTCGGTGACTACAACCCAGACTGGGCCATCGCGTTCACCGAGGGAACCGTCAAACACATCTACTTCGTCGCCGAAACCAAAGGCTCACTCTCGTCGCTTCAGCTCAAAGGAGTCGAGGACGCGAAAATCGAATGCGCCCGGAAGTTCTTCGCGTCGCTGAACGAGAAGAATGGCGAGAACGTCAAGTACGAGGTTGTCACCGACTACACCGAGCTGATGCAGCTCGTAACGGTGTGAGCCGGGGGGAGTCACGTGAAGGACGAGGGGCTGGAATCACAGGCTGTCGACGTCGAGGGGCCGCGCCCTCCCGACCCGCGTGAGACTCTCGCGACGTGGGCGAATGAGCAGGATGAATGGGTCCGCTCAATCGTCCGACGTGTACTGGGCACTGGTCGAGCCCTGTCAAGCGACGACATCGACGATGTGTACTCGCTCTTTCGACAAGAGAAAGGACTTGATGAACGAACCCTTCCAACGGAGCCTGGCCTTACAGCGGAGGTGTCGGAAGAGGACGCTGAACTCCCGCTTGCCATCACCAGACTTTCTGAGGTAACCGGCGTCAACGCGATCGTGACGGGTTCTGTGATCGAGCCGCATGCCGGAATGACCATCTTGTTTGGCGAGAACGGCACTGGGAAGACTGGTTACGCACGAATCTTCAAGGCGCTCGCAGGAAGTCGCACTGCGGATGCAATCCTCAGCGATATCACCGTGACCGAAGTTGCACCGACTTCGGCGAAAGTTGAGTACACGGTCGGACCTGAAGTCAAGGAGTTTGCGTGGACTGGTGAGCACGGACAAGCGCCCTTCACACGGATGTCGATCTTCGACAGTCCCGCGGTGCACTTCCACGTGGACGACGATCTGGAATACGTGTATGTCCCGACTGTCCTTGCCCTGTTCAATCATGTGAACACAGCCATCAAAGGCGTGCAGGAGCGCATAAACCAGGCCGTCGTGAACCTGTCGTCTGGCTCAACCACACTGCTGAATCGTTTTCCGCGAGATTCGGCAATCTATCCGCTCGTGGAAACACTCGGCGCGTCTACGGACCTCGCCGAACTCAACGCGCTGGCCGACAGAGGCGCTGACGTGGACCAGCGGATCGATGTCCTGCGCCGAGCAGTCGCCGCGCTTGAAGCCGACACCATCACCGCTCAGATCACAGAGCGACAGAGAGACGAGCGAGTGTTGCGGCAAGCAGTGCTTGCTATCACCACGCTCGGCTCACTAAACGTTGAAGAGCTCAATGCGCAGATCCAGCAACTCGGCGAGCTCCGAGCCGATTATCGCAGCTTCCGCACCGACCTCTTCGCAGCTGCCGATCTCCCGGCAGCCCCCGAAGACACCTGGGATGCGTTCGTTTCAAGCGGCGAACGGTACAGGATGCACCTGGAATCGCTTGGCGTGCACGATGCGGAGCGCTGCCTCTACTGCCGCCAGCCGTTGGCGGATCCAGCCAAGGCCCTTGTCTCAAAGTACGGTGAGTACCTCACCGACAAGATCAGCTCCGACATCGCCTCTGTGGAACAGAGCATCAAAAGTGCGACGGCACCGATCCTGGCGATCCAACTCAACGAGATCAACGCGTTCATAGATGATCACGGGACTGGAGCCGGCCAGCCGTCATACGACACGGCACTATCCGGCATCAGAGACGCCGCTATTGCTGCGGCGGAAGCGATTCGAGCGTTAGGCCCCATAGACACCTCCAGCATGGAGGGTCTGTCGGCCCTCAGCTCTGACGTGTCGGCGGCACACGCATCCGTTGAGGCAGAGATCGCGGATCTGAAGACACAGGCGGAGAACCGCGCCGATGCTCTTCGCGAGAAGACACTTGAGTTAGCGGAGCTGACGGCGGCCGCGGAGCTGACGAAGTCCTGGACAACGATTCAGGCCCAGGTAGAACGGGCAAAGGAGTCGGACAAACTGCGTGTCTTGGCCGGCAAGTTCTCCTCTTTGGGTCGGTCGGTGACGGAGCTCGCAAAGGCTGCGAGCGACCAGCTCATCAACCAGAGCTTCGACAAGCTCTTCGCTGAGGAATGCGACGCACTGCGGGCACCTGGGCTCCAGGTTGAGTTCGTCGGCCGGCAAGGGCGAGCGCAACGTCGCAAGACCCTGGCGGGTCAGCACAAGCCTTCCAAGGTTCTGTCTGAGGGAGAACAAAAGGTACTGGCGCTTGCCGATTTCCTTGCTGAGGCTCGCCTGGCGGGGATCACAGCACCGGTCATCTTCGATGATCCTGTCTCCAGCCTGGACCATAGGCGCATTAACGAGGTTGCCCGCCGGATGGCGAGCCTTGCCGAACACAATCAGGTGATCGTCTTTACGCACGATGTCTTCTTTGCGGCCACGTTGTTGTCTCTCTTCGAAACGTCGAAGCGATGTGCCTACTTTCACGTGACTGATGAGGACGGGAAGGGCAAGGTCACGAGAGCGTCTGGCCCGCGCTGGGATTCACTCGGAAACCTTAGATCTCACATCAACAAAACGATCGAGGCCGCCCGCGCTGTGGATGGCGAAGCACGCGCAGCGTTGGTCCGCGAGGGTTATAGCTGGATCAGGTCGTGGTGTGAAGTGTTCACGGAAACGGAGCTGCTGAAGGGCGTATCGCAGCGGCTACAGCCCAACATCCGAATGACGACGCTCCGCGAGATCAAGGTAGGCGCACTGCCGGCCGCCTCCGAGGTTGTGACCCGCATATTCGAGGACGCCTGCCGATACACCGAGGCGCATTCCCAACCACTACCGACCCTTGGAGTCGGTCCGAGCCTGTCCAGTCTTGAAACTCATTGGAAGGAACTGCAGGATGCGCGCAAGCAGTACCTAGAGGCGACCGAGTAACACTGTGGTTACCGTGAAACGCTGCGTGCGTCAAGCGAACGTAGATGCAGCTTGCCGGGAGCTCAACCGTTCACGGTGCACAGTGTCTCGTGAGACATAGAAATTTCGCATAACCGCCGGATCCGCGAGGACCACCGTGGGGTCGGCGAATCCGTTGGGGCGGTCGAGGCGTTGGATGAGCACGTCTTCGGCGAGGCGGACCATCTGCTCGATCACCTGGTGGGGTGTGTAGTAGGAGCCGGATAGTCGGCGCAGGTCCGGGTCGTACTCCTCAAGAAATCGTTCGTACAGGTGCAGGTAGGTGTCGCGATTTCCGGAGCGGACTTTCGGCCAGTCGACTGCGCCGATTACGCGCACGAGTAGGTCGAGGGTGACTTTGAAGTCTGCTGCGACGTAGTCGGTGAGCAGTTGCAGGGCGCGGGACATGAGTGAGTGTTGGCCGGCGAGCTTGGCGCCTACGTTGTGCAGGCCGCCGGCGTTCTCCAGGTCGATGTTTTCGGTGCGGGCCAGGAGCAGGGCGAAGGTGACGGCCTGGGCGTAGCCGTCTGCGAAGACGTCGTCGGTGGCGGTCGGGAAGAGCAGGGCGCGCCAGTCTCGCGCGAGGCCGTGGAAGGGTTGTTCGCTTTCAGGGGCGCCCGCGGCGATCGCGTGCTTCTCGTCGGCGAGCTGGTCGATGACCTCGCCGCGCAGTAGGCGGCACAGTGGTGCGATTGCTCTGACGAGGGCGATGACGCCGGTGATCGGTGCGGGCTTCCACCGCAGGAAGTCGGTGAGGAGCTGTTCGAAGTTGTCGCCGCAGGACAGCTTGTTGCCGGCGGCGCGCAGGGTGCCTCCTGTGAGGTGGACGGGGTCGCCGACTTGTTCGTTGTCGCGGTAGAGGCGCCATTCGGTGCCGTTGGTGTAGACGAGGTTGGGCAGGTCACGTTGGCGCTGCCATTGATTGAGGTTGTGTCCGGTGAACGATTCGGGATCGAGGTTCGCGCCTGGTTTCTTGATTTCGACATAACCGGTGATCGCGCCGTTGACGCTAATGGCGTAGTCGGGGCGCACTCCGCGGTCGTTGTCGCGGACTTCGTCGTGAGGGACGACGGTTAGGGACAGGTGTTGGCCGGCGGCGGCGAGGAGTTCCTCGATCGGTGCACGGATGGCCGCTTCGGGTTCTCCGGGGCCGGAGAGCTTCCTCTTGCACGTGTCACCCATGGCCGCGGTCGCGTCGATGAGCCATTGGCCAGGCACAGATTCCCTCGCATATTGCTTGTGCCGCGCCGTGGCGGCGGTTCCGGTGGACTATCAGTTATCCAACACTGGTCGGGCTGGTTGAGCCGGTATTTCGTGGCCTGGAAGATGGGTGAGCGTGCCACCGGGTCCAGTCCTCTTGAACTTCCGGCGGCGGCCAGTAATCGATCGCTAATCGGTCGGACCACTTCCTCCGTGAACGCCAAGAATGGCCCACATCCGCCAGCGGATCGGCCTTGAGGTCGGTGCGGCGGCGGGCCCGGGCGGGCGGCCCTTCGGCCGCTGCGGCGCTGACTGTCTCTGGGCATCCTTACGCCGTGACCACTATCCGACATGCGGTAGATGTGTCCACACTGGCATGGAGATGGCTCTGCGTGGTTGGGAAGCGCTGCTGCTCAGTTTGGGGAGTCCGTCGCGGACGGTGATGGCTGATATCCAGTACGCGGTGTTGATGGCGACGCAGCCGATCCTGCCCCCACCGATCGTTGTTGCCGCCGGCGCATAACACGGGCCGCAACCCTGCGCGCTGTTCGGTGCTGTGTAGCTCGCAGCTCAGTGTGCGTAGTTGATCTTTACAAGCACTGGCAGGCTGGGCGGGTGATGTAGTCGGAGACATGTGATGCGGTGGCGGCCGTCAGTGAAGCGGTTGTGGGCGAACTTGGCCGGGTGCCGTAGCCAACTCTGGGTGTCGAAGTCGAGCGAATCGAGCTCACGTGTCCATGTCGACCATGCTGTCGGGTCGCTGGTCTTCGTTCCGAGTAGTGGAGATCGCCGCGCAAGTTCTGTTGCCGTCATGACTGCGTCGAAAAGCCCTGCGCGCCATGGTGCGTCGGCGAACGCGCATTCGAGGATGGCGCGGTACTCGGCGTTGGTTTCGAAGGCGTGGCGGTTGACGTCTGGGTCGCGCCAGCTGATGCCCAGGAGTCGGCTGAGTCGGTATTCGAGGCCGGGGTATTCGAGGTTCTTGCCGAGGCCTGCGGGCCACGGCAGCGAGCCTAGGGTGCGGATCTCGTAGGCGATCATGGGTCAGCCTGCCATGCCGAGGAACACCAGTAGTGCGCGTTCAATCTGGAGTATCTCTGTCGTCGAGGCTTTGCCGATGCGTTGTCCGAGCTTGGATCTGGGGGCTGTGGTGATCTTGTCAATCATGACTTGGCTGGGTGTTGTCAACCCGTTAGTAGCGTTGGGCTGCAGGGGTATTCGTAGCAGTGGGGTGTTGGTGATGGCAGTGGTGAGCGGGCAGAAGGTGATGGAGTCTGTGGCGTCGAATCGATCGTCTTGGATGATGAGGACTGGGCGCGGCTTGCCTGCGTAGTCACGTCCTGATGCGGTCCAGAGTTCTCCGCGTCTCACTGGGTGTCGAAGTCGTCGTCGTTGAATTGCGAGATGTCGTCGACCCAAGCCTGATCTTCTGCTGCATCGTCTGCGGTGGCAACTCGGGCTGCCTGGCGGTGTGCTTCTTCGGCGAATCCTGGTGCGCGGGTGTCTGGCACCCAGATCTGGATGGGGCGCAGTCCTTGCTCGCGGAGTCGGTTTCGGTGATCGGCGACTCGCTTGCCGACGTCGCGGTTGACCATACGCGCTATGTTACATGTAACGGTGGGCAATCGGCCACTAGAGGACGCGCGCGCCTGTAGCGGTCGGGCGCCTGGGTTGGTCGAATATGAGTGGCGTACGGGCGGTGGAGGGCTTCGAGGTTGTCGTCTGCGGACTCGACGGGCACGGTTACCGCCGCCGATAGGTGCGCTTCACCGCGGTGGACGGGTCGTCGAAGAACTCGTCGATGCGAGCGCAGGTCGCCAGTCGGGAGCGCGAAGTAGGCTGCCTGCGCGCCCGACATGACTATGACCGGTTCCAGCACCAACACGCCGTCAGGTTCCTCGTGCAGGAAATAGGTCAAGTCCGGGTGGCCGGCCAGTATGACGCGGCCGTGGTTGTCCGTGCGGATCAGTTCACCCATGCCACCACGCTTCCCGGTTGCGGGCCAGACCCTGCAAGGGTAACGCCCCAAGTTTGGATTCACGCCTCTTGCGACTCTCTCGCGCGGGGCAGCTGGCGATGGAATCAACCGGCTATCCGGTCCTCTTGAACTTCCCGCGGTGGCCAGTAATCATCGCTGTAACCGTCGTGCCTGTGCGGCGGTCCTCGTTCGGAGTCCACGGCTTCGATGGATCGGGGCAACGCCCTTTGGGCGACGCGGGCGACCCGCCCTATTGGCTCAGCGGTGTTGTGGTGACCGTGGATCGCCTTACATCGACACTGCGATGCTTCGATAGGAAGGCAGGTACCGTCATGGCCGCCAATCCCGAACGTAAGCGGCGCAATAACGCGCGGAAATCCGCTGCGCGAGAGCTTCAACGGAAGAATCCAGGCATGGGCTATAAGGAGGCCTTGTCGCTGACCCCGTCATCAGACTCTCTGGCGATTGCGCGGTTTCTTCATCGCTCCGAGCAGCTGACGGTCGCGCTGGAGAACGTCGATAATGCTGTCTTCCGCGGTATGAGGGTGCGGCGCTCGGCGCCAGAAAATCCCTATCTGACAGTCGAACTCGATGGCTTGGGAGAACTGACGCGACTGTGGTTCACGGTGATCGCCCGCCATACCCCGGAGCAGATCGGCGCCATGACGATGGCGGCCATTGCCGAGTGCTACCACGCCCTGGGCGAATGCCAGCGCCGCGCGATGGACGCGGCGACCCTGGCCAACGGCCTCTCTTCGCGCCAAGGGGATGGTGAGTGGAGTGTTCCAAACTGGAGCGCTGTGGTTGCAGAGCCCGACGCGAAGCAGAGCTTCTCCGCGAGGCAGTTCACCGTAGTCGATCCAACCGGCTCGGTGTCTGTCTCGGTCTCCGGGCTCGGAAGGTTCACGGACGTCACTGTCACCTCGGCCGATGTTGACCACGAGTCGTTGGCAGACCAGATCGTCGCCGTTGCAGGGCTGGCAAGGGCCAAACGCCGCATGGACCTTCGGCTCTGGACGCTGGCCGCCCATGAGGCTGAAGTGCGTAAACCTGACCGGTTGGACCACTTCCTCCGTGAACATCAAAAATGCCCCACACCCGAGGAATACCGGGCTTTGGAAGATCGCGTGTTCGCCAGCGGACCGGCCTGAGGTCGGTGCGGCGGCGGGTCCGGGCGGGAGGCGATCTGGCCGCTGCGGCGCTGACTGTCCCCTGGGCATCCTTACGCCGCTACCGCTATGCGACATGCATTAGATGCCGTCACCGACCGGAGCGGTATGTAATACATGCCGGGCGGATGGTACGGTACTCCCATGGAGAGCCTTGGTGATCTGGTCGATCGGCTGATCAACGAGCGCGGCGAGACGTTGACCGCGTTCGCGGAGCGAATGGGAACCAACCGTCAGACAGTGCGCGGCTGGCGTACGAGCTTCCCGGCGCCGGCCACACTGCGCCGGATCGCTGAGACGCTCGAAGTGCCGTACTCGATGGTGCTCACCGCGGCGCTGTACACCGCCGACTACATCGAAGGCCTGGAAGACGTCTTGGCGAACCAAACAGTCCACGTTGTCGTTCGAAACGAAGGCAGCGCGTACGACCGGGGCGAGGCGGCACCCGTTGCGGTGTTCACAAATGCCGACAAGGCAACGGAATTCGTCGAGATCTCCGACGCGGTGACCCCGGACGCGGACTTCGTTGAGGGCCCCATCATCGTCGAATCGGCTGAACCACCGCCAGCGGTACGCGTTCACACGCTGACGTGGTCACACCGGGCAGACAAGATCGCCGAATCGTCGATGCTGTACGGCAGCGTGCCAACCCGCGTCGGTAGCGACGGCGTGAGCGCCGTTGAAGGCCTCGAATTGAGTGACACGGGCGAGATCTACCAGCTGCGGGTTGACAGCCTCGATCCGGATGCGGGACGTGAAGTACTCCAGGCGGCGTTGCGGAAGCTTCGGGGTGACGGCCGGCTCCTTCCACCGGAAGTCGACGTCGCCGGCGGCTACAGCGGGCTGTCCGCGTGGGCGTACGAGCAGAGCCTGTTGAGCCCGTTTGATATGTCACCGTTGCAGCGCATGGGCTCGCCGCTGCAGCGCATAGATTCCCTGCGCCCGCAGCGCATGCCCATTGCCGTGGCTCGCGGCGGCGGTATGACGCCAAGTCCTGCGAGGTTTGTGCCAGTCGAGACAGATGATCTCCAGGCGGGCGATCTCGGCATCTTCGACGACCACGCGGTCCTGGTCGCCGAGCCCGGACGGCTCATTGGCACCGACGGTCAGGACATACCGATAAGTGAGGTCGTCGACCATCCCGGATTCAAGGGATTCGTCCGCCACGCCAGCGCCGCGGAGCCTTCATCGCCGACCGATGGTGATCGCACCGGCCGATCTGAACAAGAGGCACACACCTTAGCGAAGGTGGCGAAGGCCGCCGAGCGCGCACTGGGAATGCCCTACGTCTGGGGCGGCGGGACCGGCCCAGAACGATCGCGCGCGAACGAGTTTCGTCCGCGACGGCGAGTGATCGTCAACATGGCAGAAACCGACGAGGGAGATAGCGGAGCATGACAACCCCAGAAACGATCGACCGAACAAGCGAGCGGTTCGTGTACGACTACGGCGATCCGGAACACAGCCCGGCCCGCATGGTCGACGTCGACGAACTCACCGAACGACTCGCACGCGATATCGAAGCACATCACTACGGTTATGCAGACTCCGACGCAGCGACTGTCTACCGATACGTCCCAGGCAGCCCGCCACGCCTCGAACAGCTCACCCTGACCTGTGTGCAGCGCGAAGAGTTCGACGAGGACGACTGGGCTTACCCAGCGTGGGAACTGACCGGCCCCGACGGCACGTCCTGGGCCGTGGTCGGAGTTCGAATAGACGGCCGAGCCTGACCGGAAGGTATGGGGTCTGCATGAGGGAAACGAAGAGGGCAGAGGGACAGCGTGGGTCGGGAGAGCCGCGAAACTCAATGGCGTCTTGGAGTGGACTGCAGGAGGATCGTCAGATGAATAGCTTCGAACAGATGTCAGTCGATGCGCTATTGGTCCGTGTTCGGGCGGCGAGAGTGCATCGGGATTGGCTGCATACTGGGCGGCGTCGTGGACCTGCGCGGTTCTTGACGGTCGTTGAGAAGGACTCAGCGGGAGCGTCTCAAATTCTTGCCTACCTGCCGATGGCCGATGAACGTGATCAGCGGGCGGCTTTTGAGTTTCCCGGCCATGTCGTGGTTCGGAGCGAGCGTATGTACGCGGTCGAGAAGTTGGCCGCCGACGGTGTGAGCGTTGACGAGTCGCGGTTTGTGTCCCCGGAGCAGGCCGCGATGTTTCTCCTGGAGGTGGCCGACTTGGATATCAGCGAAGACCTCCTACGGCAGGGTGGGCTCTGTGAGTTCTTGGCATACTTTCGCGCCCATCCGATCGCGAAGCCAGCCTTAACCGAAGCATGAGCAAGCTGCCGTACTGTGTTCGGCCATGCGCTAATTGCCCGTGGCGCAGGGATTCTGCGGCGGGCGAATTCCCGGCCGAGAGGTATGACGCATTGCGTGCGACGGCCGGAGTACCCGGACGAGAAGCCGAACTCGGTGCGCCAATCTTTGCCTGCCACAAATCAGAGTCGGGGCGGGACCGAGCGTGTGCGGGTTGGCTCGCGATCGCCGGAACTCAGCACCTCGGTATCCGGCTCGCAGTCGCGCTCGGTCGCCTACCGGCTGGTGTCCTCCAGCCTGGCGAGGACTGGCCCGATCTGTTCGGTTCCTACGACGAGATGGCCGAACGGAACGGGGTGAAGAGCGCCGACGCGCCGTGTTCGAACCTGCTGTTCGGGTGACAGCAGCGGTGATATCGCGGCCGAACGCTTGACGGCGCACTTTTCCCATTGTGGGAAAATGGGCGGTAGTATTGCTGCATGGAACCTGCGATTATCGAAACTGACGCGCGAAGCCGTGCTGTCCTCCCAGGTCAGCCGAATGCGCGGTTCTTGATGCGGGTCAACGAAGACGGGAGCATTCTGCTCCAGCCGGCACACGTCGTGACCGAAGCACAGCATGAATATGACTCGACGCCCGAACTGCGTGAGCTGCTGTCTCGGGCTGCGGGCTCGGCCACAGTGCGGCGGTCTCGGGCAAAACGCACGTGAGCTCGGAGGGCGACTACTCAGCTGTCGCTGACGGTCAACTCGATGACCTTGAGCAGGGTGCGGACATTGACTTGTACAACGCGGTGCTCGACGTCATCGAGCTCATTTTCCGAGCGCCCGGGCAGGCTCAGTTCTACTCGACGGCGATCACCACAGCAGAGGGAATCAGGATGCGATTGCCGGTTCCGGGCTTCGGCGACTACAAAGTGTTTTGGTCAACGGATGGACCACGAATCGAGGCCATCTTCAAGCACCCATAGGGGGCGGCGATGTCCGAATATGTGATCGCAGCAAGGGAATTCGCTCGGCGCGCACATACCGGGCAGCGAGACAAAGCTGACCGGGAGTACTTCGAGGGGCACCTCGTGCCGATCGCTTCGGCGGCGCAAGTGTTTGGACCTAACGTGGTCGCAGCTGCGTGGCTGCATGACGTCCTCGAAGACACCGCGGCGACGGCGGAGGATCTGGCCCGGGCAGGGATTCCCGCGCACATTATTGCTGGGGTGGAATCGGTCACCCGCAGATCGGGTGAGACGTACTCGGAGCTGATCCAACGAGCGTGCGCCGACTCTGTCGGCCAGTTCGTCAAGCTGGTCGACAACGCATGGAACATCACCGCGAATCCCAAGGTTAGATGCTGCTAATATACCCCCATGGCGAAGATGAAATCCGCTGGTCAGCGGGCTGGGGTGCGGTCGGCGGCGATTTACGCGCGTATCTCGGCTGATGTGGAGGGCACCGGGTTGGGGGTGGCGCGGCAGTTGGAGGATTGCCGCAAGCTGTCTGCTGACCGCGGTTGGCCGGTTGGCGATGAGTATGTGGATAACGATGTGTCGGCGTTCTCGGGCAAGCCGCGTCGGCAGTATGCGCGGATGCTGGCCGATCTGGCATCAGGGGCGCGGGATGCGGTGATCGTCTACAACTTGGACCGGTTGCATCGCCGACCGGTGGAGTTGGAAGAGTTTGTCGCTTTGTGTGAGTCGGTGGGTGTGCGAGACGTGGCTACCGTGACCGCCGATATTGACCTGGGTAACGATGACGGGTTGTTCATGGCCCGGATTTTCGCCGCGTTCGCCGCCAAGGAGTCCGGGCGCAAGTCCGCACGTATTCGCCGCAAGATGTTGCAGAACGCCGAACAGGGACTACCGCACGGCTCGGTGCGTCCGTTCGGCTACGAGGACGACAAGATCACGCTGCGGACGTCGGAGGCGGCGGTGGTGCGTGAGATGGTGGACCGCTACTTGGCGGGCCAGTCGTTGTTGTCGTTGACGGTGTGGCTCAACGACTCCGGCGTTTCCCCGGCGGTGGCCAAGTCGTGGCAGACCTCGGCGGTGCGCCAGATCCTGTGCTCGGGCCGTATCGCCGGGCTGCGGGAGCATCGTGGTGAGGTGATCGGCCCCGCGAAATGGCCGGCGATCATCACCCCGGCGGAGCGGGACCGGATCTTGGCGCGTATCGCGGCGCGGTCGGTGACCAAGACGCGGGCGGCGCGCACGTATGTGTTGTCGGGGATGCTGCGGTGTGGGCGTTGCGGTAATCGGCTGTATTCGCAAGCCCGGCACAGTAATCCCGATCATCGGGTGCGCCGCTATGTTTGTCTGAAAGGACCCGATCATGGCGGCTGTGGTCGGCTGACGGTGGTCGCCGAACCGGTTGAGGCGTTGTTGACTGATGCGGTGTTGACCCGCCTGGATTCTCGGGATCTGGCGAAGGTGTTGGCCGGCAAAGCCAGCCCTAATCATGATGTGGCGGCGTTGGCGGCGGCCGTGGAGGCCGATCAAACGCGCCTCGATGAGCTGGCCGGGTTGTATGCCGACGGCGCGATCAGCGCGCGGGAGTGGATCGCGGCCCGCGACCCGATCACCAGCCGCATCCAGCAGGCCAGGCGTGACATCGCTGAGGCCACCGATACCAGTGAGGTTTATGAGTTGGCGGGCACCGGCGGGGCATTGCGCCAAGGGTGGCCCGACCTCGACGTGGAACGTCAGCGGAGCATCGTTAAATCGATCTTGGATCACGCGGTGATCGCACCGGGCACCCCGGGTTCGCGCAGTCTGGACATTAACCGCGTGCAACCCTGTTGGCGTATCTAGGTTTTCGGCGTCGTGGATGATCCCTGGCGAGTGCCGAGTGTGTCTCTGGGTTGGTGGGCGGTCAAGGCCAAAGCCGCGCGCGCTCGAAGCCAGCTTCGAGCCTGGACAGCCCGCCAGCCCAGACGTCAGGAATGCTCTTATCGCCGGGAAGGGTTGTTTTGAAACGGCTTTCGTCGTCTATCCGGTTGGCCGGTGACGGTACGGTGCCATTGCGTGCTTAGCGCAGGAGGGTTGCGATGGCGGCCAGGGTGGTGGGGTCGGTGACGGTGACCGCCAAGTTCTGGCGTTCACATGAGGCGGTCAGCCAGGCTATGAACTCCGGGCGCTCGTGCAGCGGGACCGCGCCGGCATCGTGGTTGTTGGCGGCGCCGCCCGCGGGCGTCGTGGCCATCACCCTGCCCCGCGTGGTGGCGGCGGGATGCGGGTGGAGACAGTCCGGGATTCGGTGATACCGGTGATGCGGGCGCTGATGTGGCGCAGGGCTGCGGAGATGACCAGGACGCGGTCACCGGCGCTGGTGTGTCCGGCGCGGTCGAACTCCCACAGCATCTCATCGGTGTCGATCGGTTGCTGCTGCCTGCCTGTGCTCGCCGTCACGTCGTCAGCGAAATGGGCGGATTGCGTATCGTCCTGTCGCCCTGAATGTTTGGCTATCTGGTTACGGGTCCAGGTGGCGCGGGCGGCGCGCAGGGCACCCATGGTGGTCGAATAGCGCCGCGATTTGGTGGTGATGTGGCCGCGGTAGCCCAGGGTGTGCAGCCAGCGCCCGATCCCCGCCAACGACGGGCCTGCGGAGGCTGGGTGTTCGGCGAGTCCGGCGATGGTGGACAGGATGGCCCGCACATGTTCAGTAACGTCGAGTTCGCCGATCGCTTCTGCGGACAGCCGGCGCGCGGTGATGCCGAAGTCGTGCAGGGATTTGGTGACGTATTTCGCCAGATATGCCGCAACCCTGCGCGGCGACAACCGCGATGTCGTCATGCGCGCGGTGTCGTCGACTTCGGAATCGCTTGCGGTTATTGGTTCGGGTGTCAATGGTTGGGTATCAATTTGGGTGCCGAACCGCACCGTGCGCACCCCGCCCGGGTTGGGGTAATCGTCGTCGCCGGCGGGCACGTCGATACTGACGCGACTGGCGGCGTGTTGGATCAAGGCGGCCAGCTCGGCGGCGGTGATCGGTGACGACCAGCCGGGATGCTGCTCGGCTACCGGACGAGACACCCCACCACCCCGCGGGGCGGCGGGGCCGTGACGATCGTGGTCACCTGATTTCGTGGTGTCGTTGGTGGCGGGTGGCGGGTCGAGGCGGATCAGGGCATGGATGTGGGGTATGGCGCGGGCTTGCAATTCAACGACTTTGACAAAGCTGACCCGCACCGAGCCGGGCTTGACGCCAACTGTTTTCAGGTGCGTCGCCACGGCGCGCCGTAGTGCGATGGTGAACCGCCGCCACAGTTCGGGCAGATGCCAGGTGAACAAGACATGTCCCAGATAGTCGTAGCAGTCCGCGCACAATGGTTGGCCCACCACAGGGTCATCGACACTGTGGATTATGGTGCAGCGCAGGCAGTTTCCGTGCCGGCAGCGGCCCGCCGACCTGTTGGGTATGGCGTGACACGGGGTTCCGGTGGCGTTATGCACGGCCCCGTAGCTGGGGGCGGTCAAGGTGGTGAACACTTGCGGACGGTTGGCGACCTCGACGGGTATGTCGTGGTGGCCGCCGGCGGCTCCGGCGTGCACGAGTTGCCAGGTGTCACGGGCGTAGAGGTCTGAGCATGACGGGCACACCGACGCGCGGCGGTTGTTGCAGCGCGTCCACACCGTGTGCTGACGCCCGGCGGTGTCGGCACCGAGCAGCTGGATCGGGTGGGCGCAGTAACCGACCGATTCCACTCGCCGCCACCACGACCCGAAACCGGGTGAGGAGGCGCGCCGGCACATCTGGGTGACCACCGCATCGGCATCGATGGTGGCCGGCAGGCCCGGCAGCACGATCACCGGGCTCTGCGTCGTTACGGTCTTCACCGATTTCCCTGTTCGCCTGAACGCGGTGCCCGAAAGGTGCGGGCCAACAAGGTGATATCGCGATCGGTGACGTGAAAGGCCCGGACCCGTATCGGGTCGGCGGTGCCATCGATCATCACGTACCCGACACCGGGCGTGGCATCAGCGATCAGGTCGCATTCGGCGCCGGCATCGCGGGCTCCTTGACCCAAGACCATCGCGGTCTGGGTGGCTTCGGTCATGCGCAGCCCGATCCGCACGGTGAACAACTGCCGCACCGGCAGGGTGTCTTTGGCCGGGTCTTGCACCGCGGCCACCACCGATATCCCGACCGCGCGGCCTTGGGAGAGCAACAGGCCCAACAGTTGCTCGGTTTCGGTGCGCAATTTGCGGTCGCTGACATAGGCGGTCAGCGCGGCGATCTCGTCGATGATCACCACGATCAACGGCTCGGTGGTGCTGGGGGCGTGCAGGCGGGTGTGTCCGCGCAGCCGGTTGGCCCGCGCCTGCATCAACCCCACCAGCCCGCGCAGCAGTTCAACGGTGGGCTGGCCGGTGTGGTGGCAAAACACCGAAAACATCGGGGCGCCCGCACCCAGCTCCATGCCGCCTTTGGGGTCGATCACCCACAACCGCACCCGCCCTGTCGCGACCTGTGGTGCCAGTCCGGCGATCAGCGACCACAACACCGAGCCCTTCCCGGCTCCGGTGGCACCGGCGATCAAAATGTGCTGGCCCACAACGGGTAGCTGCCACCAGGTCCGCATCTCGGTGATCCCGACCCGCACCGCGGTCAAGTCGACCAAGGTTGCCCGCGTCGGCATGGGCAGGGCAATGGGTTGGGCCAGCACGTCACCGCGACTGATGATGATCCGCAGCTCACCGGGGGTGGTGGCGCGGATCATGAGCCGATTGGCGCGCCACGCCGCCGCCAGCGCGTCGCCGCACTTGTGCCAATCACGGATCGATTGGCCGGCCACCAGCCGCACGATGAGCACGTCGGCGTGGTCTCCGATCTGCACCGACCGCACCGCGGGTATCAGGGTGCGCTCACCCAGCCGGGCGGTCAAACCGTGCAGCGCGCACACCGAGTCCCAGGTGCGGTGATACCGCCACCACGACAGCCAGCGCTGGCGCACCGGCGCGGTTACCCACGCGGTGAACGAGGACGGCTCCAGCGCTGCCCAGCCGATATAGGCCGCAGCAGCTAGGGCGGCGGTCAGCGCACCTGCGCGGGGGCCGTGGCCGATGGCGACCCAGATCGAGACGATGACGGGGATACTGAGGACCGGGAACAGGATTGCCCACCACAGCAGCTGCCCGGCGGCTTTGACCAATCCCCAGATCAACTCACCGATCCAGTCATCATCAGATGACTGATTAGTGTTGCGGTTGTAGCGGTTTGAGGTGTTCGACATGATGGCACGCTTTCCATTGCGACGGGTTGTGGTGTTGCCGGGGCGGCCGGCCCGACAGCCACACCGCGCTCATGCGGGTGCTGCCGGGCCAGCCCTTCGGTTACCGGGCCTGCTGGCCCGCCTTCGCGGCCGCTGCCGGGTCGGCGGCGGTGATGGCCTCGGCGCGATACGCGATGCCCGAGCGGCCGTCTTGGGACCACGGCAACGCCACCAGATCCGACACCGCAACAGGTTGGCCGACAGTAACTTTCGGCTCGCCAACCACGGTGACTGCCAGCACCTCGCCGCCGGTGGCGTCCAGGGCGATCAGCTGGACCTGCCACAACGCCTGCCCGGTCGCCTTGTCGATGCGTGGTGCGCCGGTGTCGAAATTGGTGCGCTGCTCGGGAATCCGGGTGCACAGAAACGTCACGCCGGTGGTCTCGATTCGCAACTTCATGATGATGTGTCCTGTCTTCTCTGGTGAGCGGCCCAACGGTGTTGTTGGACGCGCCACCCAGTGCAGCCCGACACCAGCCAAGGTCGAGAACGGAGGACCAAAACACACAGCGCGGCTGTGCAAAACTGTGCGGTGCCTCGCACCGTCGCGCGTGGATTCACGGGTTGCCGCCGCCCCCGCCGGTGCCCGCTCTTGTCGTCAACGCCGCCAACGAGGCAGCCCGGTAGGGTGTGCTGCAACCGCGCACACGAGAACGACAACAACGCGCCACAGCCGTGTCGCACGTTGGGAGTGACATTGTTCGCACTGCTGGTCAGGTTCACTATTCGCGCGGGACACGAGGACGCCTTCGACGCACTCGTCGCGCACACATTGGCCGCGATCACTACCGAGGAACCCGACACGATCGTGTATGCCAGCCACACCCAGGCCGACGAGCCCAGCGTGCGGGTGTTCTACGAGTGCTACCGAAGCCACGACGCGTTCCAAGCACACGAAGCCGCGCCGCACACCCGCCGGTTCCTGGCCGAGCGGACCCAGCATCTGGCCGGCCCGCCCGAGGTGTGGACACTTACCCCCGTTGCCGGTGCGATCAACGGAAGGCCCCTTCGAGGCGACGGTGCCCCGCGCTGACCCCACACCCGGCGACCTGGTTCGTACCTACCGAGAAGAAAAGAACTGGTCACGGGAGCGCCTGGCCGGCCAGATGCACAAATCGGTCAGCTGGATCGCCCAGATCGAACGCGGCGAACTGCCGCTGGTCGACATCACGGTTTTGGGGCGACTCGCCGCGCTGCTGGGCGCCCCGCTGCAAGAGTTCATCGAAGCCGCCCTGGGACCCGACGCCGAGACCGCCCGCAACCGGCCCTACGTGGAGCGGCTTCGTCTGGCCATCGCCGGACACCCCGCCCCCGACAGCATCATCACACCGGTAGCCGACGGTCCACCCTGCGATGTGGAATCACTGCGACAACGCACCGGCCACATCTGGGAGCGCATCCACGCCAGCGCCTACCGCGACATGGGACCAGCCATCGCCGCCCTGATCGGCGAGCTGGAAAACGCTAGCCGCACCGCCGCGAAAACCCAACGTCCCGAACTGTTTCCGCTTCTTGCCCAGACCTATCAAGCCGCCGCGGCGATGCTGGTCAAAGTCGGTGACCGCGGTGCGGGATGGGTCGCCGCCGACCGGGCCATCGCCGCCGCCGAACGCACCCACGACCCCGCCCTGATCCTGGCCGGTCAACTACGCATGGCCCGCACCCTGCTCGACTCCAGCGAACAAGCACTGGCCCGCCACGTCTTAACCCAAGCAACCCAACGACACGAATCCATCATCGCCGGCGGCGATCACGCCCTGATCTCACTCGTGGGCTCCAGCGCGCTGCTGTTGGCGATTCTGCACGCCCGCGACGCCAACACCGCGGACGCCGAACAATGTCTGACGGTGGCACGCCGGCTCGCCGCCGTCCTGAGCGCCGACCGCAACCACCACGACACCGAATTCGGACCCACCAACGTGGCCATGCACGCCGTCGGTGTCGCAGTCGAACTCGGCAACGGACAACAAGCCCTCGACCGCGCCGCCCATGTCCGCCACCCCGAGCAGCTCTCACCCGAACGGCAAGCCCGGTACCTGGTCGACCTCGCCCGCGCCCACCTGCTCACCCGCTCCGGGCGCGGCGCACTGCTGGCCCTGATCAAAGCCGAACAGATCGCTGCCGAAGAACTCGCCGAATCACCGCGCGTCGCCGAACTCATCGACGACATCGAAGCCCTGCACCGACGCCCGCGCCTGTCCGGCCTGCGTGAACTCCGCCAACGCCTCTACGGGTAAACGCCCACTCCCGCGATCCCCGCGACACGGCCGCTGCCGGCCCGCCGCCTCGGCCACCGCAGCACCGTTCCCACAGCTCACCACCCACCTGAGCAGATCCGCCCTGGCGGGTGGCTACCTCCGGGCTCCGCTGCGCTCCCTCTGCTTCCGTCCGCTGGCGCTTCCGTCCGCGCCGGTCGCTGCACTGCGCCCTGCGTCCGCCACCCGCCACCGAGACCAGCCCACCGGTGAGCCGTGAGAGAACTTCCGCCGGCCGGCCGGACATCGGGCAGCGACGATCGTGCGCATGGCGCTCCCAGGCGCAGCCGTCGAGTCGCCCTCGCTGGCGCAGATCAGATCACGACCGACTCCTGAAACAATGATGTCTGACATCGGCGGTGAGGACTTTCTTCACTGCTATCAGGCGCGGTTTCGTCCTTCAAATTCCGAGGAAACCCCTGACGCCGCAGCGTCTCGCCTGCTACGTTCAGGAGCTATGACTACGCCGAACTACCCGCAGCTCGCAACAACTTTCCAGCAACTTACTGACAAGGCTCAGTCTCTGGTGCAACAGTTCCAGAAACAGGGCACTGCAGGTAGCCCTCAACTGGTGAGCATCACCACTCCCGGCTCCTACACCGTCCAGATCCCGTCCGGTGCGACTTCGGTCGACATGATCGCGCGTGGCGGTGGTGGTGGCGGCGGCGGATACGACGACGAGTCCGGCGTCGCGGGCGGGACGGACGGCGGCGAAACGACCGCATCGGTGAACGGTGGAGGTGTCTCGATATATGCCACCGGCGGCACCGGAGGCGGCGAAGGCGATGGAGGCACTGCGGGCTACGGTGGTGACTCGCCGAGCGTCATCTTCAATGGGCAAAGTTACACGGGCGGTATCGGCGGTGCCGCAGGTGACAACAGCGCTGGGGGCAACGGTGCGTCGCCGGGCGGGGGCGGCGGCGGTGGCGCTGGCGGCACATCTGGCACCGAGGGCGGGGGCGGCGGTGGCGGTGGCGGGGTCGAGCGATACACCCAGACCATCAGCTCCGGGATGACCGAGATCGCAGTAACCGTCGGAGCCGGAGGTATTGGTGGTGCCTCAAGCACTAACGCACCGGGCGGCAACGGTGGTGACGGCGCCGTATACCTCTACTTCCATACCTGACCACCGCATGCTTGCGATTGACCGCGCCGCGCCCCCAGTCCTGTTTCTTAGGTCGCGGAATCAGCATGGCCGCCGCTGCCGTGCCGCGATGATTGGGATGGGTTTCGCCCCATGCTGACACCCCTGATGACGTGACTGAACGAGTGACCAACGACCCGGTAGCGGGGGAGGCTGTCGATGATGCGGGCGGGATATCGCTGGTGGGCCGGAGTGTGCGTGTCCGTGCTGCTGCTTGCCGTCGTGTGTGCCCCCGCCGCCTCTGCGGCGCTCCCGCTGGGCGGCGGAGCGGGCATCATCGTCGACGGCACGTACTGCACGCTGAACACGATCGGCCACGACAAAACCGGAGACCTGGTTGGGTTCACCGCCGCGAGCTGCGGCGGACCTGACTCCCCAGTGGTTGCCGAGGGTTCGGAAAACCTCGGTCCCGTAGGCACCGTGGTGGCCCTTGCCAACGACCCTGGTCTGAAGTACTCCGTGATCAAATTCGACCCCGCCAAAATCACCCCGATTGCTAACTTCGCCGGATTCGTCATCAACGGCATCGACACCAGCCCTTTCGAGCGGGGCCAGCCAGTGTGCCGACTCGGGGCCGCCACCGGTGACTTCTGCGGCCGCATCGGCTCCCTTCCATTCCGGAACCGGCGAATGTCCATGGGCGGGGGCGCCTATCAGCCAGGCGATGACGGCGGCCCGGCCACGTCCGATGGCCTGCTTCTCGGCCTGATCACCGGTGGCATGTTCATCCCGCCCGACCTGCAGGGAGCGCCGCCGCATCAATTCATAGAGATGACGACGTTCAGCGCCATCCTTGATGATGTCAACAGCACTGGTGGCCCCGGCGCGGGATACATCCCGGTTCCTGCCTAATGCTGGCAGTCCAAGGCCGGCGTGCGTTGGCCATTATATCGAGGCTGAGTCAACTTTGGACGGCTTGTTCAGGGACTGGAGTCGCTGTACTACGAGGAGGAATGTCGATCCTTGTCGATCGGGAATTGTCAGGCGACCTCTGTTCCGGTGATTTGCGAGTTCGGCGGCCGGTCTGATGTCGGTCGATCATTCCAGCGGTTTGCCATCGTTGAAGGTGGCAGCAGCTGGGACAGGACGATCAAGCTCGCCTGCGTTGACCTTGCCCTGGCGGGGCTGTTGCTGACCCGGGCCGCGCGATCGGGTGCGATTCACCATCAGGCGCGGGCGGCGAGCGCGGTGAATGCGCTGCTGGGAAGGTCCCGGGCGGGTGCGCAGCTGGTGGTCGCGACGATGGATCAGGATTTGGAAGCGATCCAGCGCCAGTTGGATCAGACGACGGCGCAGAATCGGTTGTTGGCGGTGCGGTTACGTGCGTTGGCTGCGGTCTATCGGGGCGGCCCGTCGGACCGCCCCGCCCAACACCCCCGAACGACACCCGATCCCGGCTCGTCACACCCACGACCAAACATCACAACAGCCACACCCGGCCACACGCGTCGCGCCACACTGACGACCCAAGGATCAAGCAGTCAACTTTCGCTACGTGGCAGTGGTTTCGGGGGTTGAATGAAGCTGAGTTGGTGGTAATGTCGAGAACGTGACAGAAGATCAGTTCCTGATAGCGCTCTATGGAATTGTCACCGAGGCTGCCAATGCATTCGCCGGGTTTTTGACGGGCCATCTTATCCTTGATGATCTCGATGACCTCTTGGAAGCGTTGTCGTTGCTTTTTCTTGCCGCCGATATCGCACTGCACTGGGTTCAAGTAGGCGTTTGCCTTGCCGCGGATTTCGCCCCCTAATGAATTGACGTAATCTATCAAACAGTCACTATTGGTGGCTTTCGCCTGAATCTACTGACGTTTCTGTAGGTTCGTTGACTCGCGAATATCAAAATATGGAGAATACTCCACACCGACTACCGGCGCCCGCTGTCAACATTCCAGACCGCGTTCACCGCAATCCGCGGCCTCATATTCTTCACCCAGGGTTTTGAATAAGCCTCCTTGTTAATATCCCTAGAAGCCCAAGACGCTGGCCAAACTATGCATGAACGGCACACGGAACTATCCGCTGTCGGCCGCGAAATGCCACCCCGCCGCATCTACGGTAAAGCATCGACAATGATTTCCGCAGCACATCCAGAAATTTCGACGATATCGTCAACTATAGAAGGAGTTGACGTTGAAACCTCCGTAATAAGGTCTGCTGCTGAGAAAATAAGAGATGGGTCTGTGATGACATGCTCAATGAATATGCCGAACGCGGCGACGAGATTGTTGAGCGCATCCGTCATCTGCTGCTGAGCTTCAGCAACGGCCCCGGGATTTTGCAGATTGCTCATTTCGTTAACCTCGCAAAGCTATGGTCGTGGGACGTAACTTTCGCGGTGCCTCGTCCCTGGGATTAAGCGGGTGTGGAAGCGGAAGCAAGCAGCGCCGTTGCCACCCGTTGTCGCCCGCGGTTCCACTGCTGCTGGACGCCACCGCCCGGCCCGCCCTGCGCCATCCAGCACCACGTCAACGATAGTTGCACCGGACGGATTGGTGACGATGTAGACAGTATACCAGCTAGGAGTAGTGGTGGTGCTGACCAGTTGAGGGTTACGACCGATACCCTGTTTTCCGAACTGCTGGACCAGAGCTTGCGACTTGTCCGCAGGCAACTGCAAAACCGCTGCGGGCTGCGGGTAAATCGGTGCCATCATAGTTCGCTGACGCTAGCAGACCGCACCTCGGCATGGGCCGGATTTCACAGACAGATGTGACCCAAGATGTCACAGAAATTTGGCAGGAGATCACCAGTCCGCTCCCACGATGTCGACGGCGAAATTGCTTCAACCCGAAACAATTTCGCTATGGCATCACACGATGTCACGTGATAGCGTCGGTCGCCCGCGTCTTATCAGTAACGAAGCGCGCTGAATTGGGCGTTTGGGCTGGTTCTACTGTCGGCGCCATGTGTAAGACGCGGCGGTAAGGCTGGTTTCGTGGTGTAGCCACGTGTCTGCGTGAGGCGCGCGCGCCAGCCCCGAAGTCGCGCCGAGCAACAAGGGCGGGGGCTCCAGCTGGCTAGCGTGCGCCGGCGCGTCACGTCACCGGGGCTGGTAGCTTTGTGCCCGGTGTGGGTGAGGGTCTGATGGCTGAGTGGTGGTGTCGATGACGTCGGTGGCCGTGGTGCCGGAAGCCCTGGTAGCGGCGGTGTCTGATCTGGCCGGTATCGGTTCGGCGGTGAACAGTGCCCGCGCGGCCGCCTCACCGGCCACCACGGCGATCGCGGCCGCGGGCGCCGATGAGGTGTCGGCCGCGATCTCGGCGGTGTTTTCTGAGTTCGCGCGCGATTATCAGGCCGCGGGTGCGGCTGCGGCGGTGTTTCACCAGCGGTTCATGGACACCCTGAATTCCGGTGCGGGCGCCTACGCGGCGGCCGAGGCCGCCAGCGCCAGCCGCCTGCAGGCCCTGCACACCGTTGAGTGTGACGTGTCGGGGGCGATCAACGCGCCGTTCCTGCGGTTCACCGGGCGCCCGCTGTTCGGCAACGGCGCCAACGGCACCACCGTTGATGGTGTGGGCACCGCCGGTGGGGCCGGGGGGTGGCTGTTCGGCGACGGCGGGCATGGCGGGGCCAGCACCGCTCCGGGAGCCACCGGCGGGGCCGGCGGGGCCGGGGGGTGGCTGTTCGGCGACGGGGGAATCGGCGGGGCCGGAGGGCCGGCCACAGGAGCCGGAAACGGGGGAGCCGGCGGGGCCGGTGGGGCCGGTGGGGTCTCGGGATTGCTGTTCGGTATCGGCGGCACCGGCGGGACCGGTGGGACCGCCACCACCGGTGCCGGCGGTACCGGCGGGGCCGGCGGGGCCGGGGGTCTTCTCCTGTCGTGGGGCGGCACCGGCGGGACCGGTGGGACCGCCACCACCGGCACCGGCGGGACCGGTGGCGCGGGCGGCAGCGACGCCGGCCTGTTTCTTGGTTTCGGTGGGCACGGCGGCGCCGGTGGCGCGGCCAGCGGGGCCTCCGGTGTCGGCGGGCACGGTGGCGCCGGCGGCCTCGGCGCGGGCCGCAGCCTAATCGGGATCGACTACGCGGTGGGCGGCGCCGGCGGCGCCGGTGGTGCCGCCACCGGGACGGGTGGCACCGGCGGCGCGGGTGGCGCCGGTGGTTACGGCGCTGGCGTCTCCTTCGTCGGGTTCGACGTCGCGCACGGCGGCGCTGGCGGTGCCGGTGGCGCTGCCACCCATGTGGACGGCACCGGCGGCGTGGGTGGTACTGGCGGTGGTGCCGCCGGCTTGGCGCTTGCCGGGTTCGACGTCACCCACGGCGGGGCCGGTGGGGCCGGCGGGGCCGCCGCTCTGCACGGTGGCGCCGGTGGCACCGGCGGCATGGATGTCAGCCTCGCCCTGTTCGGCGGCAGCCTCGATCACGGCGGGGCCGGCGGGGCCGGCGGGGCCGCCACCGGCGCCAGCGGTCACGGCGGTGCCGGAGGTGACGGCGGTGTGGGCGCCACGTTGGTGGGCATCGCCAGCGGTGGGGGCGGCGGGGCCGGCGGCGCCGCTACCGGCGCCAGCGGGCACGGCGGTGCTGGCGGTGACGGCGGCCTGGGCGCCGCATTGGTAGGCGCTGGTCTCGGCGGTGGCGGCGGGCACGGCGGCAACACCACCCTCGGCCACGGCGGCCACGGCGGTGACGGCGGTGACGGCCTCGGATTGTTCGGATTCGGCGGCAACGGTGGTGACGCCGGGAGCGGCGCCTACCCCGCCCACGGCGGCGACGGCGGCAACGCCGGGGCAAGTATGAACGGCAAGTTCACCCCGGCGCTCTACGGCGACGGCGGCAACGGCGGTGACGGTGCCAGCGGCGGCAACGGAGGTCCCGGCGGCACCGCCGGCTTTTTCGGCGGCACCCCAGGGACCGACGGAACGCCGTAGCGCCGCCAGCAGGTCCCGGCACCGGTGACCGGCCGCGGGGGCGGATCGCTCAGGACGGGCATCCGGCCGGGGCGGGCACCAGGATCCACGCTCGAAGCCGGCATTTCGGATCATCCCCCTGGGGGAAATGGCGGAAGCCGGGGGGTGCGATCCCCCGGCCGCCCAGGGTGCCGGAAAGGCCGATGTGTGGGGCTGGGACCCCGGCGTTTATCGTCTCATGACCGGCGTGGCTCCTGGTGCGGGTGTGACCTATGGGCTTGGATTCGGGGTAGAAGCCAACGATCTGAACCCAAGGTCACACCCGTATGCCAGAGCCACCCAACCGTGGGGTGGAGGGCACCTGCCAGCCCGCATATCGGCGCTACCATTTCCCGGTGACGTGACGGAATAAGACGGAATAAGGGGTCGCCGGTGAATAAACATGGTCATGCTACGCGGGCCGGGGAAGTTCGCCGCCAAGCCGGGGCGGTCGCCACCGCGGTCAAAACCGATAACGGGCTGTGCTGGCAGGTGCGCCGCGACCGTGATGGGCTGGTGCGGATCACCAAATATCTTGCCCAGACCGGCCATTGGCACCGGCCGTGACGCTGTTTTACCCCGATTGCAGCAACAACAACTGGTCGTCTGTCCAGGACGCGATTAGTTTCCTGGAACAGCTCGTGCCAGAAGGTTTTAGCGGGATGTGCCACAAAGTGTCCGAGGGCAACTATTACGAGGACCCGTACTGGCCGCCGGTGCGGCAATGGTGCCAGCAGCATAACCTGCCCGTCATCGGTTACCACTACGTGACGACCGACGACCCCGCTTCGCAGGTGCGAACCTGGCACGCCAACAACGGCGGAACGCGCGCGATGCTGGACTGGGAGGACAACGGCGGCGACCTGGCTAATCTCACCGCCGTGGTCGACGCGTTCAACGCCGCCGGGATCATCGTGCAGCTGGGCTACTACCCCCAGTGGTACTGGCGGCAGCAGGGCCGCGGCACCCTGTCCGGCCTGGCCGACGCCCTGGTGTCATCCGGGTACCCGGACGGCTCCGGCTACGCCTCAACCATCTACGCCGACTCTGGCGGCAATACCGGCGAAGGATGGGCACCCTACGGAGGTGTTACCCCCGCCGCGTGGCAATTCACCAACAGCGCAAACATCGCCGGACACACCGTCGACTGCAACGCCTACCAAGGAACCGACCTCCGAGTCCTGTTCGACACCACCCCGACCACCCGCACGCCGACACCCGACAGGGCAAAGCTATAGCGCCTGGCCGCCACACCCTCGGGTACAGGCCCCTGTCCCGAGCGCAAGGGGTAGATTCCCGACTTGCGACAAACCTGGTGCACGTTGACCCGGCCAGGGCGGCGTCGCTGTTGAAGCGACGTTACGAACCGGCGCGGCAGGAACTGCTGGCGGCCTGCGGGTTGGATCTTGCGGCGCCGGCAGTCCTGGAGATGCAGCGCGTCCTCGACACCTACATGGCCCGATCACGCGGCCAAACTTCGGGGGACGCTGTGCAGATGCGTCGCGACGCGACGTGAAGGCGTCGAAATTCGACGCCACTCCTAAGATGTTTGCTGAACGGTCGAGCGAATGCTTGCTTTCGTACTGCGACGTTGACGTTACGGTCCTGGTCAGCCAGTCGAGAGGATCTACTGTGGGCGTCTTTGCTGCACCGTGATGGTCGGCCGTCGAGCGGCACTCAGGAGAATGGTGATCAGAGGGTCTGCGAGCTTGTAGCAGTGGGAGGCGAGGCGGCCACAGGCGTCGTAGTGGTACCGATAGATTCGTCGCTGCTCGGGTTCGAGGTTGAGGTAGCGATCGCGGTGGCTGCCAGTCAGTCCGACTGGAACGCGGTCGGTGTCGGCGGCATAGGTTGCCGGAACCGTGGTGTCGCTCGTGGTCGTCGGCCTCAATCCTTGTTCGTGCCGTGTCGTTTCGGGCGTTTGAACGGTCGGACGTTCGCCGTGGCGTGGGCGTCGTCGAGCTGGTCTGGCGCGAGTGTGTCGCCGGCTTCGAATTCGTTAAACGTCATGATGAGCGCCTCCCACTGTGCCGTGTCGTCTTGGTATCTGCGCTCCAGTTCACGCCGGAGAGTTCCGGGCCCGAGCAAGCGCGTTTGAGCGAGGTCATCTGGCGACGGGGGGAGCGGTCGGCCGGCGACGGCCCAGATCATCCACTGGTCGCCCCATTTCCACGGCTTGGCGAAGAAGTCGATGACATCGTGTGGTGTGCTGAGTCGGTCGGCTTCGACCAAGACTGATGCCAGGGCGACGACGTCGTCATGGTGTGAGTACCAGGGTTCGACGTCGCTGAGGGCTGTTGTCGGGGCGGCAGAGTCCATGGTGGTGTCCTTCTTGTCGGTTTCAGGTGTGGATCGGCCTTTGCGCCAGCCGCGGCCGGGGCGGTTCTGGTGGTGTTGCCACACGAGTTCGGCGGGGTAGGTGTTCTCACCGCTGCGTCCTGGGCCTCGGCTGATGGGCTTAACGCCCCAGCGGCGCAAGGTATCCCGTGCCGCGCGGGAGTCTTTGACACCCAGGACCGTGGCGACCTCAGTGGCCGTCAGCAGGGATCGCATCAGGAACTCGTCAGCGGCGAGGGGCGTGAGACCGCGTTCAACAAGGGTCGCTCGCGCTGCTCCCCGGTCGAACGTCGTCGCTATTCCCATACGGCCACGATACGGCGTAATGCCGTAAGGTGGCAAGGGCGTTTCGACACCGGGGCAGATGGTTCGCGTAGGTGCCTGTCGCGTGGCGCGTCGCGCGGTCACATTAGGGGACTGTGTCGCCTCTTGAAGGGGACGGCCGACTCGTAAAGCATTGCAGTGCAACCCAAAAAGGGAGACTGGCTGTGTGCCGAACCGATAAGGAACCCGGTGGTCCCCGGCACTTGTCCGGGGGACCGCGCAGCGTACGGACGGGCGGCGTCGACGGTGGCCATGCTGGAGGCCGAAGAGGCCTCGGTACTGGCGGACCTCGACGAGCCAGAAAATGGTCACCGCGTCGACGGCAGCTCGGCGCCGCAAGCGTACCTGTCGTGCTGCCCTCAGACTGAGGGGAGTTGAGTCGCCGGCGGATCGTCGAGATCATCGCCAGCGTCGGACTGAATCTGCACGACTGGGACATCGACGCGATCACCAAGAGCGCGAACTCGTCGATTGCAGACTGACGAGGACGTTGCTGCCGCACGCGCGGAGCATGGCGAGTACGCGGCGGTCGACTTTCTTGAGTTGGTCGCCGAGAATCCGGCACACGACGCCTCGCCGAATTTGTTCAAGAACGGGTTTGGACTGCGGT
This sequence comes from Mycobacterium sp. HUMS_12744610, assembly GCF_041206865.1. Taxonomy (NCBI): domain Bacteria; kingdom Bacillati; phylum Actinomycetota; class Actinomycetes; order Mycobacteriales; family Mycobacteriaceae; genus Mycobacterium; species Mycobacterium servetii. Next base: position 105,579 of record NZ_JBGEDP010000002.1, on the reverse strand, counting down.
ACCTGGGCCCGACACGCTTCGACACCTGGTCGCCTGTGTGGCGGGCAGCCTCACCGCCGACGAAATGAGCCGGCTACGTCCTGTTGAGAACCAGTTAGCCGAGGCTGACGATCAACATCGTGGATACCGTGAATGTTGACCGTGCGCGGCGAATCGCCGAGGAGCTTCTCGCCGACACGTTGCCGCGCAGGTGGTCGCACACCATCGGAGTGGCGGCGGCCGCCGCGGACCTCGCTGAGATCCTCGCGCCGGAGAACACTGACACTATCGTCGCGGCAGCTTGGCTGCACGACATCGGCTACGCACCCCACCTGATCAACACTGATTTTCATCCACTCGACGGCGCGGCCTACCTGGCCACCAACACCGTTCCCGGCGGCGACATGCCAGTTGAAGTTATCCGCCTGGTCGCCCACCACACAGGTGCATTGTTCGAAGCGCGAGAACGCGGCCTCCACGACGTTCTGGTCAGCTATCCCGCGCCGGCCGACGCGATGCTGGCGATTCTCAGCTGCGCCGACTTGTGCACCGGCCCTGACGGAACGCCGGTGGATCCGGGAGCCAGGATCGCAGAAGTCCTTACCCGATACCCGGCCGGCCATCCGGTGCACCGAGCGATCAGCACATCGGGGCCCGGCCTGATCATGGAGGCGCGCGCCATCCTCGCCGCGGCTGCGACAGCCGGGGAAAGAACAACGCGAGGTGGGTCGGCGCGATGATCCTCAAGCCCCTGCCGCGGCCACGACGACTCCAGCCGTGCTTCGAGTCGGCGACTTCGACGTGGCACTTCACCCCGGCGCAGTTGTCATGGTTATTCCCGAGGACTACAAAGCGACGATCACGGTCGGCCCCAAGAGCGAACCGACTGATAATTCCGAGCAGTGAATGCATCAAACATGTTGGTGCGTAGTGCGGTTCGGCAGAAAGGTCGTCCGGCTGCGAGGATCGCGCGCCGAGTTGGTGACCAGAGCGGCTGGTCGGGCACGGCGTTGATCGTCGGAGCCGTCAGCTAGCCTTCGCCCATGTCGGCGGCTGAAGCCCGGGCACCGGCCATCGGGCCGGTGAATCTTCTTTTACGGGGTGGGGCGGGATTGTTGTTCGATGTATTGGCGTACCACCGAGATTGGCGCGCCGCCGACGGATCCGGCGAAGTAGGAGCCTGACCAGAGTTGGACCCCGTTCCAGTAGGCGAATCGGAGATCTTCGAACTCCTTGCGGAGCAGGCGGCTGGAGACACCTTTGAGGGAATTGACCAGCTTGGATACCGCGACTTTGGGTGGGAAGTTCACCAGTAGGTGCACGTGATCGGGTTCGCCGTTGAACTCGATCAGCTTGCACTCGAAGTCTTCGCACACCGTCGCCATGATCTCTTCCATCCGGGTCAGGTGGGTATTGGTGAACACCGGATGCCGATACTTGGTCACGAAGACCAAATGCACATGCATGAGAAAAACCACGTGTCGACCAGTGCGTAAGGACGTATTGATCGCCATAAACCAATGAATACTGTCGGTGGTGTGGTCGATACTGCAGCCATGACGGAGCTGGGGGTCGGTCTCCCGCCGCGTGGGAAGGCCAACACTGCGCGTCGGTACCGGCTGTACCCGACCAGCGAGCAGGCGGATCGTTTGGTGTCGTGGTCGCATACGTGTCGGGCGGTGTGGAACACTGCGCTTCTGCAGCGGCAGTGGGCTTATCGCGGCGCGCAGCGGGTCACGCTGCATGCGGCCGAGCAGTGCCGCGACCTCACCGAGTTGCGTGGTGCATATGACTGGGTGCGTGAGCTGCCGGCCCAGTGTGGGCAGCAAGTGCTCAGACAGCTCGATCAGGCGTACGCCAACTTCTGGAATCCGTTGCATCCGGCGGGGTATCCGCAGCCGAAACGCAAACGCGACCATACGATCACCGTGCCGTTCCCCGGCCAGGCGGTGAAGGTGCGGCGGGTATCGCGACGCATGGCGCAGGTATGGCTGCCGAAGCTGGGGTGGGTGCGGTTTCGACTGTCGCGGCCGCTGGGCGGAACGGTGCGCAACGCCACCGTGTCTCGTGACGGGCTGGGCTGGCACATCGCGTTCGGGGTGTATCAGCCCGAACCGCAACATCGTCCGGTCAACGACGGCGTCCCGGTCGGGGTGGATGTGGGGATCGCCTGCTCAGTCTTCATCTCTGACGAAAACTCCCCTCGGCAGCGGCCCGACACCCTGACGACGGGAGAGAAGAAGAGGCTGGCCGGACTGGAGCGCCGTAAGGCGCGTCAGATCACCTACGCCAAGAAACACAATGCAGGGAGGTACAGCAACAGGCTTCGCCGCACCATCACCGAGATTGCGGCGTTGAAGGCGCGCCAAGCACGCCGCCGATTGGATTGGAACCACAAGCTCACCACCGACCTCGCCAACAACCACGGCACCGTCGCGGTGGAAGACCTCAAGGTTGCCAGCATGTCCAAGTCTGTCAAAGGCACGGTCTCACAGCCGGGTCAGCGGGTCGCGCAGAAGCGCGGCCTGAACCGGTCCATAGCCGACCAGGGATGGTTCGAGATCCGCCGCCAGCTTGGGTACAAAACCACCCGGCACGGCGGACAGCTGGTCGCGGTGCCTGCCGCGGGCACGTCACAAACCTGTAGCCAGTGCGGCACCCGCGACCCCGAGTCACGCCAAGGATGTGGTCGGCTGTTCGCCTGTGTCCATTGCGGGCACACCGAGCACGCCGACCGCAACGCTGCCCTGACCATCCTGACCAAAGCATTCAGCACCGCCGGACAGGCGGGACTCACCACCAGCGGTCGTGGTGAGTCACAGAGCACGCGCAGTCCGAAAGGGCAAGGCACCCAACACGGTAGCCGGATGCGTGAACCAACGATCCCGGGAACCGCAGCATGATCCCGGAGGAATCTCCAGCGTTCACGCTGGAGAGGAAGTCAAAACGTCCGAGACTCCGAGTAGTAGTAGTAGTGCAGCAGCACGCCGCGCGCCTCAGCCAGGACGGCGGCGTGCAGCGCTGGGTACGGAAAGGCACTACATGGCGTTTTCGAGCACGACCCGTGGTGTGCGCGCGCCGGGAGCGCTGCGCCAGCTGGTGGTGACGTGGCAGCACCCGATCGAGCGGTCGATCTCCCCGGTGGGCCTACTCGGCTTCGACGGTGAGACATACAGCTTCTGCTACATCCGCAACGCCCTGACTGTGCCTGGATTCCGCCCGTTTCTTGGTTTCCCCGACCTTGACCGCTGGTACGAGTCGCCGGTGCTGTTCCCGCTGTTCGCGCAGCGTGCGATGGGTTCTCGTCGGCCCGACTTTGCCCGCTGGGTGACCCGCCTCGGGTTGGGTGCCGATGCTTCACCATGGGAGCAGATCACACGCTCTGGCGGCCATCGTCAGGGCGACACTATCCGGCTTTTCCCGGTCCCACGTATCGCCGCTGGCCGCCTGGAGTGCGGATTCCTGGTGCACGGGATGCGGCACGTCCTTGAGCGGCCCATAGTCGTCGGGGACACCGTCACCACGGCGTCTAGGGAAGAACTTGAGCGGACTCTGTCGGAGCTTCGTCCAGGCGACGAGCTTGGCCTTTGCGACGAACCGACGAACCGGGCCAACCCGCGGGCCATCCTGACGACCGCCTGCGGCGAAGTGCCCCTTGGATGGATACCGAACTTGCTCGTCGAGGAAGTCCGCCGGATCCCAGACCGGCGTCAGGCCACCGTGACGGTGCGCGCGGTCAACGGTCCCGACGCCGGCTGGCACCTGCGGCTCCTGGCGAAACTGTCCGCGAACGTGCCGCCTGGCTTCGACGTGTTTACCGATCCAATGTGGGAACCGCTGGCCAACCCACGGACGATGGGAATCTGATAGCGCTCAGCCCGCGCCCGAGTTCGGTATCGGGGAGGTCGACAGCGGTGGTCGGAAAAAGTTGTTCCGGGAATGTCGGGGCGCGCTGCTACCGTTGAATCCGTGACCATGATCCGCCGCGACTACTACGTGACCGCTGGGATGCGCAAAGCATCATCGGCGGCCTTGTCGTGCGCGGACCTCACCAATGAATTCGTCCCGTCGTGGACGGTCCAGGCCGACGCGCGCGGCGGCATCAGCCAGCCCAGTCGCTTCCGGTTATTCCGTCTTGAGCAGCCTTCCGCCCCATCCGTGGGCGTGCGCCCCGACCGGAAGCTAGGGCCAGAAGAACAATCTCATATATCTCTCACTATCGGTGTTTGCGCTGCTAGGAATGTCGCCTGACATTCCTATAGTTCAGTGCACCCAAACACCATGTGCGCCAACTAATTCCGGCGAAATAATCCCCTAGACAGCACCCGTTGACAGGTGCACCATGAGTAACCAGCAACGCACACCACGCCGGTGTGCAACGCGGACCAGCAGCGAATTGCGTTGCTGCGTCAGTCCCTTGAGAACTTCACAGTGGTGGCATCCGCGCTCGTGGCGGAATCATCTGGCAGACGCGCCCGGCTCAAAACCGGGTGCCCAACCGGGCATGCAGGTTCAAATCCTGCCGAGCGCACACGTTACCAATTGCCGTGCCCCGCTAGGCAAATTGGAAAAGCCGCCTGACTTAGGATCAGGTGCTTTGGGGGTTCGACTCCCTCGCGGGGCACCACGCGTCGCTAGCTCAGAAGCGCAGAGCAACTGGCTCTTAACCAGTGGGTCCAGGGTTCAAGTCCCTGGCGGCGCACCACCACGATGTACGCGCCGTAAGCATTGAAGCGTGATGCTCTGGCCTTTTAAGCCTGAGAGCAGGGTTCGAGTCCCTGGCGGCGCACCACAGGGTTCGAGTCCCTGGCGGCGCACCACACTATTTTCGCCAATGCCGTTGAGGTGTAACAGGAAATGCACATCAGTCTTCCACACTGACAGAGCGGGTTCGAGTCCCGTCAACGGCTCCACGCGGCTGTGGCCGAGCGGCAAGGCAGCGGTCTGCAAAGCCGTCCACGCGGGTTCGATTCCCGCCGGTCGCTCCAAAGGGGTGTAGCTCAATCGGTAGAGCGGCGGTCTCCAAAACCGCAGGTTGCAGGTTCGATCCCTGTCACCCCTGCCAGGCATCGCGACGGCGACGCCGAAATCCTGCACAAGCGAATCCGGAGTGCACGCCGGACCGCAAGCAAGTCGCCCACCAGAGGTGGGGTGGACAGGGCGCACGCGGGCACGCAGCGTCAGGCAGGGCAACGGGATGTAGCTCAACTTGGGAGAGCACCTGCTTTGGGTGCAGGCCGTTGCACGTTCAAATCGTGTCATCCCGACCAACATTTGCCCTTGTAGCTCAGTGGGAGAGCGCCTCGCTTACAACGAGGACGTCGGGAGTTCAATTCTCTCCAAGGGCACGCCATGAAACACACTGCGCGGTAGGACAGTTAGGCAGTCCGCTGGGCTCATAACCCAGAAGTCGGTGGTTCAAATCCACCCCGCGCAACCGAACAAGTCCGCAACAACGAACCTAGAAAGGAGGCACGCGGCATGAGGCAACTTCGTCAACGCACCACCCACCGCCGGCAGCCCGTGGCGGTGTACAACGCCGACTACCGCGTGCTAACCCACGTGAGCTGGCAGGAGGCCGTACGGCTGCTGCTGCGGGGATCGGTCTACGTGATCGAACGCCACAGCCCAGCCGTGCACATACACAGCCCATCGACCGTGATCGAGCTGCCCCTGTCGGTCGCCCTGCACCAGTACATCCACGTTCCGTACCGACGTGGCACCCGGGTCACCCGTGACGGCGTACTCACCCGCGACAGCTACACCTGCGCCTACTGCGGCGGACACGGAGACACTCTCGACCACGTCACCCCCGAGTCCCGCGGCGGCCAGAACACCTGGGACAACCTGGTCACCGCCTGCGCGCAGTGCAACGGCCGCAAAGGCAACCGCACCCCGGCCGAAGCCGGGATGCGGCTGCGCTGGGAACCGTACGAGCCACGCGAACGGGACCGCTACCGCGTTCCCGCGATGGCCTGAGCGGACCCGGTATCCACCATTGTGCCGGGGCGGACGAACTCCATCACCTCGTCCGCCCCGGCCCGCCCGACACATTCCCCGGTCGCCTAAACGGCAGGGCAGCGGCCTGTTAAGCCGCCGAGCAACGCTCATTCCTGGTTCGAGTCCAGGTCGGGGAGCCCACCTGCGCGCGGTGACGACGGCGTGTCACGACTGACTGTAAATCAGTTGCCTTTCGGCTCAGGGGGTTCAAATCCCTCCGCGCAGACCAGCCTTTTGCCCCGTGGTGTAACTCGGCAGCACAGCTGATTCTGGATCAGTCAGTCTAGGTTCAAATCCTGGCGGGGCAGCTCAACAACAATGCCTCGTAGGGTAATTCGGTAGCCCACCGGACTTTGGTTCCGGGCAGTGCAGGTTCGAGTCCTGCCGAGGCAGCAAGGGTCCGTTGGTGTAATTCGGCAGCACACCTGGTTCTCAACCAGACGGCGCGAGTTCAAATCTCGTACGGACTACCCAACGCCGTTGTAGCTCAACGTTGGCAGAGCGCCCGAGTGAAGTCCGGGAGGCTGCGAGTTCGATTCTCGCCGACGGCACCAACAACCCAAGCCCCGTTCCGATATGGGTTAGTCAGCCGCCCTTTCAAGGCGGCAGAGCCGGGTTCGAGTCCCGCACGGGGTACCCACGGTCCGGTAGCTCAGTCGGTGAGAGCGCCGCTCTGATACAGCGGAGGCCGGAGGATCAATACCTCCCCGGACCACCAAACACATTGGCCCTGTAGAGCAGTCGGAAGCTCGCCACCCTGTCACGGTGGAGGTCACGGGTTCAAACCCCGTCGGGGTCGCCATGGGGTGCTAGCTCATGATGGCAGAGCGCCTGCCTTGCAAGCAGGAGGTGCGAGGGTTCGAGACCCCGGCACTCCACCACGATTCGGGAAGTGTGGCAGAACGGTAATGCAGCGGCTTGCTAAGCCGTCGTCGCGGCCTCCGCGACTGAGGGTTCGATCCCCTCCACTTCCGCTGTGACGGTAGCTCAACTCTGGCAGAGCACCGGGTTGTGATCCCGGCGGGTGCGGGTTCAAATCCCGTCCGTCACCCCAACATTCCCAATCCCCTGTAGCTCAACGGACAGAGCATCGCCCTCCGACGGCGAAGGCTGGCGGTTCAAGTCCGCCTGGGGGCACACCGCCACGCCCACGTAGCTCAACGGACAGAGCATCGGTTTACGAAGCCGCAGGCTGCTGGTTCAAATCCAGCCGTGGGCACCGCACCGTCCCCGTAGCCCAACCCTTGGTAGAGGCGGCCGGCCTAAACCCGGCACCGGTGCGGGTTCGAATCCCGCCGGGGACACGGGACACCCACCCAGCCTGCGTAGCTCAACGGACAGAGCGCCGGTCTCCTACACCGGAACCGTGCGGGTTCAAATCCCGCCGTGGGCACTACCGAAAACAACAGGCGCCGGGAGCACGGACGGTCAGTGCAGCACTCTTATAAGGTGACGGTAGCGGGTTCAAATCCCGTCCGGCGCACCACAATTGCCTCTATGCCGGATTAGCTCAACAGGCAGAGCACCTGTCTAGTAAACAGGCTACGCGGGTTCGAGTCCTGCATCCGGCTCCACAGCCACCACTGTCAGGGAGGGCAGCGCCCAGGGCGGCAAAGCGGCGTCGAAACCCGTGCCGGGCATAACGACCCGATGGTTCAATTCCATTGTCCTCCGCCAACTGTTCACCGCCTCCGTAGCTCAAATGGACAGAGCGGCGAGCCTCTACCTCGCGCTGCTGCGGGTTCGAGTCCCGCCGGAGGCTCGGCTACCCGGGAACCACGCTCATGAATACATTGCGTTGCGGCCACGAGGGAATCAGTCGGTGCCCGCCAACTGCGCCACAACACCGCGGACGTCATCAGTGCCGCCGAAGCCGGTCAAGAATTCCACGTCACCCGATCGATGCGCCTAATAGTCAGCGCCTGGCGACTGAAAATCTTGCGCAGAATCGTGCCGACCGTGGGAAGGTTTCGCCAGCCGAACCCGCCCCCACCAGGCCCAGCACTGATCCGAGAAAGCAGCGGCCTGTTGGCGCGTAGTCGCTCGTAGTCCGACATGCTGACGATTACGGCGACGTCGGTGTTGTCGTCGGCGATGACCACTGCCACCCCGGTCGCGGCAACCTCGCCGACCACCGATCGAAGCGTCCAGCGCAGGTCACGCAGCTCGTGCCTGGTCATGAGGTTCGAGGTGCGTGAGAACGTGCGGCGACGATGGTCATTACTTGGTGTCCCCCCGGGGAATCATGTTTTGCCACACAGTATCGATGACCCGCGACAGCTGCGACTCGCTGGTAGCGGTGGTTTGCCGCTCGGCCTCGCGGGGTGGCGGCGGGTGGAGTCTCCGGTACCGCGCAGACCGGTCGCGCCGGTGGTGCTGATCAGCGCGGCGACGAGATGTCAGACCCGTGAGAGAGGATGTTAGCTATGGCACCCTTCACTTACTCGGCGCCGGTTCGGAGGCTGGGGGCGATCGCCGGCGCGGTCATGATGCTCGCCGTGATCGTCCATGTGATGGCGACCGGCGTCTCGATTCTGGCGGGCATGATTGGCCCGGGCATCTGGGGATATCTCGGTGCCGTGGGCTGGCTTGGCCTGGCTGGTCCACTTCCCATTCTGCTGCTGGGCAGCCGCGGTGCCGGGCGGGTCATGATGGTCGGAGCCTTGACGATCGCGGTTGCGGGTATGGGAAGCGAGCAGCAATGGCCGGGGTGGGCTGTGGCGGTGTGGCTGGCCGCTGTGCCCGGTGGATACCTGGCGGCGCGCGCCATCCTGTCGATGCCGGCTCGGCTGACTCACCGGCGCGCTGCACAACTGCTCCGCAACGAATGCAGAACCGGGGCTGACGCCGCATCGTGGAGCCTCAGTGATTGGGAGCGGGCTTACACCCGTCTCGGAACCTCGATCGCGCTCAACGAAGCCGCCTGGTGTCGAATGCTGCAAACGCGCCTTCCCTCCAGGGTTCAGGCTGGCGAGACGCATGGGTGATCACGAGCCGAAGCGTGGTCAGGAATTCACCCACTTAAGTTATCGGCGGCAGCTCCCCGACGGCACGCATGCCCTTGCGGTGATGAGGGTGACTGCGGTCCGGCGTGGCGAGGTGTTCTACACCTACACCGATAGTCCAACCAACAAGGGCGATTGGCGGATGCCGATCGAGAATTGGATCAAGCGGTACGGAACTGCCGTCAACCCTTCCGAATAGGTTCGCTCAGCAGCTGTCGGAGGGCATCCTTCGCCGGGCATGAGTTGCCGCCAGAGTCTGGTCCTCTTGAAGATCGCAGTCGTGCTGGTTGATGCTCACTACGTACGAAAGGCCGAGATCAAATGATCGTGACGGCCCTTGGACACCAGCGCTTGGCGGCGCGGACAGGCTGGAGCATGACCGGCATCGAACGAGGGAGTTTCAGAAGCATGGCACAGGATCTGAACGGCACCGGCATCGGTGGAGCCCTGTTTGAGGCGCTGATCCATGAGTGGTACAGCGAGCATGGCGAGTTCGATGATCTGACAATCGATAGCGCCGAAGATCTGCGTGACTACATCGACCGCGCAGTCGTGCACTCCGCGCTAGCCGGAGATGCCGTGTTTGCAGTTCAACTCGGTTGGGCGACGGGAGTATTCGTGCCTTGTCGAAGTCGTTCGCGTCACGCGGTGAGGCAGGACAGGAGTTGGCGGTCCTGCTGGGCGACGATTACTACCGCGACCAACGGCCGTTCGTCGCTACGAGCTGGAAGCCGCAGTGGTTCCCAACCGGATGCGACGACGTCGCTCAGACGCCCGCACTTGCTGCGCTGAAGGGGAATCCATGAGCGGAGACGCTTCGGCGGTCGCCGATCCGGTCGGGGGGATAGGTGCGCAGGTCGATGCGGACCTGGAGCGCGCCGTCGATTCCATCGGCGCTGGGCGGCTCCTGTTCAGCATCGCTGACGCACTCGCCAAGGCCATGAAGCACCCCGACTCTGCCGCTCGGGCCTATGGGATCCTGCTCGCCCGGTTGGAGGGCCAGTCGTTGGATCAGATCGCGCGCCGCGAGGGAATCTCGCGTGAACGTATCCGGCAGGTGGTACGCGACATTCGTCGGATCGTTGTCGCACGACCTGGCCTGTTTGTCGGCTTCGACGCCCTGGAACAAGCTGTCCGAAACGAAATCCGTGACGACGCAGAGCGTTTCCAGTCCTGGCTTGAGCGCAGGGGCTCTGGGTGAAACGCGAAAGCCGCCCAGATGGGCAACGACGCTGCACGCCGTGGACTGTTTTCGCCGAGCCCTCGGGGGCGGGGAGATCCCAGGAATAGCTCTACGGTAGAAGGAGATTCGAGACAGATGAGCGGAACGGTCAGTCTGACGACGACGGATCAGCAGATGAGGTTGACCGGGCGGTGGGTCGACTGCACCATCAGCCGATGCCCTGAATCCGAACTGGGGGAGCTGGCGTCCGAAATCGGCCACCTGATCGACGTGCTCAGCTCGCTTGTCGAACGCCGGCAGTAGGCCGGGCGACAGGCGCGCGAGTTGGGATGTCCTCAGTGCGATGGTTGAGCCCTCTGCGCTATCCCGGCGGGAAAGGGCGCATGGCCAGCGCGCTGGCCGAGGTCTTTCAGGGCCAGTTCGGTCTGCTCGATGTCGAGGTGTGGGTCGAGCCGTTCGCCGGCGGTGCGGGAGCGGGGCTGCATCTGCTCGAACGCGGAGTCGTCGACGAGGTTTGGCTCACGGAGAAGAACCGGGCACTGGCGGCGTTCTGGCGGACCGTCGTGGGCGACGGTGGCGAACTGGCCGCACGGGTCCGGGCCTGTCAGCCGGATGTGTCCACGTGGCATGCTGCGCGGGATGTGCTGGCCGCGGCAGAGGGCGGCGCCGCCGTTGACGATCCGGATCTTGCCTTCGCGGCGCTGATCGTGAACCGGTGCTCACGCTCGGGCATGGTGAATCCGCGCGTCGGCCCGATAGGCGGCAAGGATCAGAACGGCCGCTGGCACCTTCGATCCCGTTGGAACTCCGAGGGATTGGCTGATCGCATCGACGTGATTGGCCGCCTCAGTCCCCGCATACGTGTCTCTGAAGGGGACGGCATCGAACGCATCGCCGAGCTGAATGGATCGGTTGGGATTGAGGAGGAGATCCTGCTGTTCGTCGACCCCCCCTACCTGGTGCAGGGCAACCGGTTGTATGCCGATGGCATGTCGCTCGACGATCACAAGAACCTCGCCTACGCGCTCACCGGCTGTGCTGCGCGTTGGTTGCTTACATACGACAGCGACGAGCGCATCCTCGGCCTGTATCCAGGTCACCGCGTCCTGGCCTACGAGATTGCGTACACGGCGCAGCGGCGGCGCGTTGACGAGGAGTTCGCGGTCCTATCGGACAATCTGGAGGTCCGCGACGATCAGAATCTGCTCGCCGCCGGCGCCTGTCGCTGGGTCCAGCATGGGCCGGCTTGCGGGGTCTGAGCGGACGCTGTGGGCTTGTCGAGCAAGCCTCCTGTGCGGAACGGCGCGACGCGGGCGAGAAACTCCTCACGTCGGGCTGCGCCTTGCGGCGTCTCCTCGCGGAGCTCTTCGAGGTCGCCGCGGGAGAGGATGACGGTGTCGTGGCTGTCGCAGATGGCTTCGTAAAGGCCTGTGGCCTCGGTGTCGAGGACATCGCGATCGTGGTCGGCGTGGAAGATGTCCCTGGACGCGTCGTCCATGAGCGCGAGGATCGTTGCGGTGAGCCGGGTAGCTGAGCTGCCGTCCGTTCGGTAAATGGCACCGTCGGCGGACGGGACGGGGAAGGTGTTTCCCGCGCTGTCGCGAAAGAACGGCCTGCGGTCCTCGATGGCCAGCTCCTCGATGCGTCCCCGCGCCGGCATGCCGGTGCCCAGCGTGGCGTAGGTGGTGCCGTCGGCGGCGCTGATCGCCCACACCGTCGGATTGAGCGGATCGCGCCACCACTGGTATGGCTGCTGATCCATGGTGTGGGTGACCCAGTGATAGCCGATCTCGTTCGAGTACGCGGGTTCGACGGCGGTGAGGCGGTGGCACCATTCGTGCGCCAGGCGTGAGCAGTGATCGCGGTCAATGGTGAGTAGCTCGTGGGTGATGGCTGGATGCACAACCTCGAAGCCGCGGGCGGTGTCGACGGCGCGGACCGCGAGGTCTTTATCGTCGACGCGGTGGCGGAGGGCGTCGCGGATGACATCGGGTGACACCGGCGCGGGCGGCCGCGGACTGAGGACAGCAGCCGCGGCGTGCTGCAGCCCGGGGCGGTCCGGGATCTGGTCTTGGCCGGAGGGCCAAATGCCGAACGCGGCCGCCAGGGCGCGGTCGGTGGCGTCGGCGATCTCGGCGAGCGCACGATCGGCTGGGGAGCCGTCGCGGGGGCGGCAGCGTTCGAAGTGGTCGGCGGTGAAGTCGGCCGCGCGAGGCCGGATCTGGGCGATCGGCGTACCAGGGCGCCAGCGGTTCATGGCGTCGACGTCGGTCAGCCCGTAGGACCACCATGGCAGGTCGACCTGCAGGAGGGCGGTGAGGTCGAGCCAGCCGATTTCCCATGGATACCAGTCGGTGCCGGCGTGGTCGGCGACGACGATCCGTGGCTGGCTGGGAGGGTGCAGGTTGGCGGCGCTTTTCGCCAGAGTGACTGCGGACAGGTGGGGGCGCAGCGACAGCAGATGGACGACCGCGACGTCGTCGATGCGCTGGAAGTCCTTGGCATAGGCGACACCGACCCGGCCGCGGCGATCGCCAGGTTCCCACGTGTGCAGGACATAGGTGAGGCCCCGGGTCTCGATGACCTCACTCTCAATGAATTCGGCCGGAGGAATGTCATCGGCAAGTGGGCACAGGCGTGGAATGCGGTGACGCAGATGCGGTTTGGTCGCCCAGACGTGGCGGTAGATCGCTGCGGGTGTCCAGAAATTGCGGTTGCCGCGCTGCTCGGCCGGCTCGGGGAAACCGGAGTGATCGGTGAGGTAGCGGCGCACCGAGGCGGGTTGGATGTCGAGGAGCTCGGCGACGCGGTCGATGCCGAGTGCCGGCTGAAACCACGCGGAGCCCTGCTGCCACAAATTCATAAATCCATAGTAACCATAGAATCCATAGTTAGTGTAGACAGCGCGGGCGGGCACGAAACGCAGTGTTGGCTATCGAACAGGTGTTCTATGGCTATGGCGTGACGTCGTTCAGCGTTCTGCAGATCGAACCGGCCGTGCACCCGTGCGTGGTGGCCGTGGCGGCCACACGGGTCTCGGCGGGGTGGCCGTCACCAGCCGACGACTACATCGACGGTCACATCGACCTGTCGCAGCATCTGATCCCGCGGCCGTCGTCGACATTCCTGATTCGTGTCTCGGGCTGGTCGATGCGCGATGCCGGCATCGCCGACGGCGACGAACTCATCGTGGACCGAGCCATCGAGGCCCGCCACGGCCAGATCGTGGTCGCCGTCGTCGACGACGAATTTGTGGTCAAGACACTGCGCCTTCGGCCACCCCCGCCGCGGCTGGTCGCCGCACACCCCGACTTCCCCGACATCGTGCTCCCGGGCCGCGATGTCCAGATATGGGGCACGGTGACCTACGTCCTGCACCATGCGCCCTGATCCCACCTCACAGATGACGGTGCCGGCCGGACATGCCGTGGCGCTGGTCGACGTCCAGTGCATGTATGTCTCGTGTGAGAGGGTGTTCGATCCACGGCTACGAGGCCGCCCGGCGGTCGTGCTGTCGAACAACGACGGATGCGTGGTCGCGAGGTCGCCGGAAGCGAAAAGCCTTGGCATACCAATGGGCAAACCGTGGTTTGAGGTTCGTGACGATCTCGCTCTGCTGGACGTGATCGCCAGGTCGTCGAACTACGAGCTCTACGGCGACATGTCGGCACGGTTGATCGCGGTGCTGCGCGAGCTGGCGGCCGCAGTGCACCCGTACTCGATCGACGAGGCGTTCGTACTTCTGCCGGCCGACCGGGCGTTACGCGATGCCGCCGTCATCCAGGACACGGTGCTGCGCTGGCTGGGCCTGCCGGTGACGATCGGGATCGGCCCCACCAAGACGTTGGCCAAGATTGGCTCTCACCACGCCAAGCTGGACCCCTCGGGGATCTGTGACGTCAGCGGGCTGGCGCCGGCTGAGCGCACCGAGCTTCTTGAGTGCACCGCCGCCGGCGACGTGTGGGGGATAGGTGCCCGACTGTCCGCCCGGCTGGCAGCCCTGGGGATCCCACTCTGCCGCCGACGTGGTAGGTATGGATCCGGCGTGGGCCCGTCGGCTCTTCACCGTCACCGGTGAACGCACCGTGCGCGAACCGGCGGGCCTGCCGTGCATCGCGTTCTGCGATCACCCGGAAAGCCACCACCAGCTCATCTACTCCCGGCTGTTCGGGACACCGATCGACGATCCGGCAACCATGCGAGAAGCGCTGACCGACTACGCCGCGACCCTGGCGCGACGGCTACGGCGCAAAGGCCTACACGCCACCGTGCTCACCATCAGTGCCTCCACCAGCGGCTACGCACGGAGCCCCGCGCATCACCCCTACGTCAGTGCCGGATTTCTCGCGCCGACAGATGCAACCGAACACTTGATCGCAGCCGCTCACCGGCTGCTGCCCAAGCTGCGCCCCGGCGTGCGCTACGTGCGGGCCACCCTCATGCTGACCGGTCTCACCGACGCCGGCGCCACACCCGGGCTACACGGCGACAAGGCACCCTCGGCATCGGACGTGGTCGACGCGATCCAGAACCGTTTCGGGCGAGCCTCGATCGGCTACGGCCGCTCGGGACTCAAACGAGCACCCTCGTGGACGATGCACCGGCGAATGCTGTCCCCCCGCTACACCACCTGTTGGGCCCAGCTCCCCACCGCCCGGTAGCCGGCCCCTGGCGGGCCGACCCCGAGTGGCCCAAACATGCACGCCGCGACTCTATTTGAGCGATACGCAGGCCCGGGGGCATTCGTTGACAGTGCGCCGACGTTTACTACTCAGGCTGCCGGCGCGCCTTGAGATCGGTTCGGGCGCCTTGGCCGGGTCGCTGCCAGTTGTCGATGGTGTCGAGCAGCCATCCCGGGTGGCTGTGGACCTGATCATCGGGGAGATCGCCGCCGGCGTCGTCGGTCAACACGCCGTCCGGGTCTGGGAGGCGGTTCTCGTGGTGATAGCGCAGCACCGTTCCGTAGGACAGTCCACGCCGGCGGGCGAACCCGCGTAGGGAGAGCAGCCTGAGCACGCGCCAACTTTACAATACTTTTGACTATACAATCAGAACATTGTAAAGTCGGCGCGGTGGTACCCCATCCCACGGAGGAGTGCGAAATGGCCACAGTGAAGGCCCTGACTGACGAAGAGATCTACTACACCCTCGCCAAACTGATGACCGGCGACGACGACGTCGACGGGATCGCGATCGACGACATCGAAGCCGACGACACCGGCGTCGATGTGATCCTGACCGACGACGACGGCGAGCAGCGCCGAATCACCTTGAACATCGCAGCCAGCTAGTCCACGGTGGTCTTCAGTCGAGGCATGGCCAAAATCCCCTCGGCTGAAGACCACCACCAAGCATCGCCGGAATGTCACACCCGCGGAGGAGCATCGAATCCATGAGCAACACACCGGATGCAGGCCCGGCACGTTATGGCTGGTGTGACACCCGAGACACGCATGACGGACGGTACGACCACCCCAGGCAACCGACCTGCCGGAACTTCGTGTCAGACGCCGAGCACACCGCCCGACTGATGGCCGAGGCTCGCGAACACGATCGCCTCGTGCAGCATCGCTACCCCAACGGAGAGACCAACGCGGCAGCGGCCTACATCGCCGAATACCGCCCCTACTGAGATCAGAGTGAGCGCGCAGTGACTAAGACCGAAGCGGCAGAGATCGTGGCAAATGAGGTGCTGGTGTTCGCGCGCAAACACGGACGCACACCGAACAAGGAACTAGTCGAGGCGCGCATCTCTGAGCTGCGCGGCACCGCGGCCGGTTCGCTACTCGGGGACGCGGCTGAAATCGCCCACTGGCGTACGACTCTCGGCTTTGCGCAGAGGTGGTTCTGACGGTGAGCGCGCATCCCGAGGATCCCGGTCCCATGACGCTCGACGATGTGAGCGCCGTCAGCAACACCCGCGTGCGGCGCCTGCTGAAGTCCGCGCTTGGACAGGGCCTGGAGATCTACATGGCGCGCAACGTCGAACGCTGCTGGACGATCAGCAAGCAGCGTTACGGATCGGAATCTCTCACCGTATACGGGGAAGCCAACAACGCCGCCCACGTCAGCTACGACTCTGGCCGCGGCCGCTGGCTGGAGGACGTCACGCAAGTGCGCGCGTTGGCCATCATGCAGGAAATGGCGCTGCCATGACGACGTCGGCACTGGCTCGGCAGCGCGATGTAGTCGTTCGCGCGTACAACGGCATCGTCCAGCTCAAGAGCTCAACACAGACCGAAGGGCAGAGGTTCCGATGGTGACAAGCAAGGCTGCGCTATGGGTTATCGGCACAACCGCCCCGCTGCTTGGCAGGCTGCGGCCAATCACCAGGCGCGACCGGGCACTGACCGATGAGCTCGACATCCACCGTCTGGGGTCAGGTTCGGTACGGACCGACCGGGAATTGGCCGCCGTGCTTATCGGAGCCATGGAGCACGGTGGCCTGACGGTCAGCGATGTGCTCGACAACCTGCCGATGCACGACGAGTGGACCCGAACGCAGCAGGCAGAGTTCCTGCGCATCGCAGTCTCCATTCATCGCCCCCAGGAACTCGCTCGTGTCGAATCCGCACTACTCGATTACCAGCACCGCGGCCGGCCACCCGGACAGCCCTGACGCCCCTCACACTGCAAACACTGTCAGACCTGCAGGATGATGCGACGATGACCGATACAGAAGGTGGCGTTATGGGGCTGCGCCGGGAGCCCGGCTACCGCGAGCTGGACTGCGAGGAACAGCTACGCGCGGGCAACGCTGTCGATGGGCTGTGCTCAGAAGTGGTGCCCGACAACGTGTTACCGAGAGTAGTGGTGCCGTCGGCACTGGACGATACGACGCGGCAGGTTCTCGAGCTGCGGCGCCGTCATGGCTACCAGGTTCCTGAGTTCTTCGAGCTGAACGGTTACGCCCGTAGCCGGGTCGAAGACGGTGCCGACCCCGATGTGTTCGTGTCGGACTGGCGTGTGGTGAACAGTGACGGCGAGGCGCCACCGCGTCGGCTGTGGACGACCGGAGAGTACGTCGTCTTCGCCGGCACCGCGTTTGTCGGAGTCTTCCTACTTGTGTGCCGCGATCGGAACTCTGCTCGCCGTCTTGGGCTACGGGGTCGGCATCAGCGATGCCGCACTCGGGAAGCTGTTCACCGGTGTTCTCCTGGGAGCGCCGGTGCTATCGGCCGCAGGCAGCGCCGCCACAGTCGTGCGGCTATATCTCGATAACCGCGCAGTGAAGAACCCACAAGTAGGCGCTGAGCGCTACGAGCTGACGCTAGATCAGATCGATGCCATGCGACGGCGCGCAGTGCCGGTCGACCCGCAGTGGCCGGAGATCAGGCTGGCCGCGGTCGCCGAGCACCTCGCGAAGAGGATCGAGGCGTCCACGGCATGGACTGACACTGTGCTCGACGAGCACCGCATCGTGTTCTCGCCCGAGCGGGAGGCCGAGCAGC
The DNA here is from genome assembly GCF_041206865.1 of Mycobacterium sp. HUMS_12744610. Lineage (NCBI taxonomy): Bacteria > Bacillati > Actinomycetota > Actinomycetes > Mycobacteriales > Mycobacteriaceae > Mycobacterium > Mycobacterium servetii. Next base: position 87,961 of record NZ_JBGEDP010000002.1, on the reverse strand, counting down.
TCAGGGCGCACGCGATGAGGATCGCATCTATGCGCGCCCGCCTGGGTGAGGCTCCCGCCGGCGAAACCAGTGACCATGAGCAGGCCCGCGCCGCCCTCCGGCTTGAGCACGAGCTGCTCGAACGGATCGTCCAGTCGCTGCACGAACGTGTAGCTGCGCTGTGGTCGTACGCCGTGAACGTCGAAGAGCTATCGAGTCAGATTGCGGCGCTCAGAGCGATCGAGAACTCGATGGCCCTGGCCCCGGAACTCGATGCGCTGGCCAGACAAACCGGCGTCGATGAGCTGGCCACCCGTCAACTGCGCGCGTTGTCGGCTGACGCCGAGACCATTTCAGTGAAGATCGCCGCCATCACGGCGACACTGACCAACGTGCTAGCCCCGGTGAGCGCCAACGAGTCTCGCGACTACATCGACACCGACGATCCCCGGCCAGTTCGGAATAGGCAGGAGGCGCAGGGCCATGCCGATGTGTGACAAACCGATGGGTGGGCCCCCCTCCGACCTGAAGTCCTCGAACAGTTCCGGCAGCATCCAATCGTCCATTAGCGGCATCGAGCGCTGTCCGGGGGCAGATCGCGTGCTCGGATCCTTGCCGCCGACGGCGCGCGTTTGTCGGAGATGTCGACTATAGTAGACATATGTCACGACGGGATACTCCGATCGCCACCCGGCTTCGTGCGGGAGGCGCGGCACAGCACGAATACGCCGTCCCGGATGAGGTCGACGATCCGTTTACTGGATGGACCCAAGCGCGAGTTGGCTGCTATTGGAGCCGATCGCTGCCAGACGGCCGAATTGTGCACATGAGCACCTGGCAGCGCGGAGGTGAAGACGGATATTCGTTGACCATCAACTACCACCCAGTCGAGTACCCCGATCTACCGGCGGCGCTGGCAGCGTTCGAACGGCTAGAGAACGAGGCCAGGGCGTCCAACCCGAAGTCGGAGACACCAACCATCGCAGACGTACGAGCGCGGGTGGAAGGGCGCTGTGAATACGCCGACCTAAAGGCCGACCTAGCGGCTGCCGACATCGACATGGAGATCGCAACGGCGCGGCGCCGCAAGCTATCTGAGCGCATGGACGCACTGTGGAGCGAGGAGGCCGCGGCCGCCGGCTACGTCGGGCGGCTGGAAGGGGAGGAGCAGAGATGAACAGGCAGCAGGCCAGCGCTGTGAAACCGGGTCAGCGCGTCAGCTGGAAATGCGGACGGCTACGCCGATTCGGTCGTGTTCTCGACCAATCGCGTCACCCCGAAGCCGCCGCCGCGAACTGCATTGCCGTGAGCCACAACAATCACGACGTCTCCTGGATAGAGCCACGAAGGCTGAAGCTTGAAGACGAACCACGATCGCGAGAGGCAACGAAGGTTACCCTTCACGCCGTCAGAAGTTGAGAGCCTACTAAACCGGGGAGGTTCCGAAAATGATTGAGCGCCTGTTCTATACGGGGATAAAGAAGTCGGGCACTGCGGGCAGTGGCGCCGTGGAGGATGTGCCACCAGCCGCCCTTACCGAACGTCTCTATGACCAGGGTTGGCGCAAAGCGACGATCAAGACCTGCGACGGTGTACTCGTTGGCGAAATCACTCGGCGTCGCGACGCGCCAAGGTGCCGCACATGGTGGGCCGAGAGATGACCACCGGCATGACGCAAAGGAGATCATGATGACCGCTATCTCGAAGGCCGGTTGGTGCCAGCGGTGCGGGCAGCCCTACACGACGCCGAGCCGACCCACCTGCGAATGTGCCGGCGACCCGCCAGTGCGCTACGACGGAAGTCCCCAGCCGAACTTCCGCCCAGATAAGCGGGCGCATCTGGGGCGGGTTCGAGCGCTGCGCTACGTGCCGAGCGCAGCCGAAATCGCACGGCTTACTCGCTGAACATCAAAGCGGTGCAGGAGGACTCGATGACGACGCGGGCGGTACAGTTCGACCTCTTCGGTGAGATTGAAGCTGCTGAAGATGCGCGCGCTGGCGCCGCGCGCGACGCGTCCTCAGCAGCCAGTCGCTTCCTCACCGAGACACCGTGGCCGGGCCTCATTGGCTGGTGGCTGCACTCGGATGCGATCGAGCGCAAACTTGATCGCGGGGAGGCGAAGGCGAGCTTCCGTCGAGGGCCGGCCGGCAAGCCCGGTTGGGCGTGGGCGATCTGGCATGACGGCCTGAGATTCGAAGCTGGTGACACTTGGCTGGGCTGGGATCAGCGGCCACGCTGGTGCATCCCATGGCCGGAGCTGCATCGAGTCCGCGACTCGCGCCCTGAGGTAACCGCACGATTGCACCAGCTCGCTGACGGACGCGGACACCCCAATTCGATCGGATGGCGCTGGTGGCTTGACCCATTCGTACTTCACCCGGACGGCTGGCATTCCAGCTACTTGGAGTGTGAGCAGCGGGCGGACTGGTATGACGGCTGCGCGCGCCCTGAGACCGCATACAGCGACCGGCTCGAAGCGTGGCGACTTGCGCTCGGTGTGGTCGAGTCGGCCACCCTTGTGGTCGAGCAGAAGAGTTGCTGATGGCCTGGCGGGCACCGACTGCGACGGCTGTGGCTGTCGTACCCGTGGCGCAGAATCACGGGATATGACGCGGACGCCGACTGATTTCCCGACCCGAGCGCGGTACTACCGCGGCCGTGCCGCCGAGTACCGGGAAGGCGGGGATGCTGTACAAGCCCAGCAGTGCGAGGAGTTCGCGCGGCGTTGCGACGCGCTCGCGGCGAGGCGTTCCTGATCGGCTGCTGTAGCGTCGATCATGGGTTGTCGCAGGTGCGCCCCCAGATCCCCTCGAATGGAAGCGCCTGCGACACCCGCCACGGTCCGCCGGTAGCCCACGGCGTGGGCCCCGGGTCGGGGTGCGAACGTCGCATCCGGGCGCGGCACATAGAAGCTTGGCCGACCGAGCGTCCGATACTGGACGACGGTCGTAGACGCTAGCCGGTTCCCGGCCCGGCTCCTCTTGAGACGGCACTGCCGGGAATCGACGATCGAACGTATGAACCTGTCCTTCTTACGCCGAAAGCATCCGTCACTATCCATACCGTCGCAGCCACGAGTACGTCGGATGATCAGTGTTGCTCGGCAGCGAGACGGCGTCTACGCGTTGCCCGAGGCCGACTTCGCGCCCGAGACCTCGGGGACGTCCGACATCAGCATGCCGATCGCCGTCACAGAGCTGGGTGATGACGTCGTGTGGCGACCTGAGGCCGACCTGTGGCCGCATCTGCACCTTGGCGGCGTCGTTGGGAGCGGCAAGACGATCACGGCCCAGAACATCGCGGTGGCGGCCGCTCGTGCGCGTTGGCGGGTTCACATCCTGCGGCAGTTCGACCGCGAATATGGGGAGTTCCTCGGTTGGCCCGGCGTCGAGGTGGCGACCACGCCGACCGAGCACAGTGCACTGCTGCAGCGAAGCGTCGACCTGATGTATCCCCTTCCGGCGGCGCCGCTTCTGGTGGTCGTCGACACCGTGAAGGGGATCGTCGACGGGATCGGGGACAGCTGCCGGGGCCCGCTGCGAAGGATTGCCGTGGATGGCCGGGTCAACCAGGCCCACCTGGTCCTGGTTGCTGACCCCACCGCGCCTGACCCCGTGCCCGAGGTGACTGAGCTGCTGTGCCGGATGACGGTGATACCGCCGAGCTGTCGCCGTCCGCGGGGCGACCTGATGCGGTGGCGACCGGGGCAGGCCTCTGCAGGGTTGCTGCAGCGGTAGCTGCCGGGCGTCATGGTCCTGTTGAAAACAGGTATGGCGGGTTGAACGATCGAGAACATGGACCTGGCTGCGAGCGCTGTCGACATCGTCGACCTGGACCAGCCGGCCGTGCAAGAGGTCAATGAGTGCGCCTGCGGCATGCGGCGGACGGTGTTGCGGTCGTGGGAGCTTTCGCCGGCTCCCGGGCGTGCGTTAGCGCGGCTGCGTGAAGCGCATCGTGAGGAGTACGAGCACTACCTTGACCAGGAGCGTGCTTCGGCGCTGGCTGTGTTCGAGGAGAAGTGGAGTGCGCATCTGGCTGGCGACCACGGTGGGCGTCATGGCTGAGGTCGGGCAGGGGGCGCTGGACCTGTGGCCGCGCGCGCATGATCTGCCGCCACGGTGGGACGGGCTGCCAGTGCAGTGGGGATCCTGGTCGAGCACCGGCGAGGTGTTCATCTGCCCACCAAGGCGAGTGCGGCCTGAGTCGTGCGATCGCTGCGGGTCCACGGATACGCGGATGATCAACGTTGGACGTGTTTGGACGGATCCGGACACCGCCCCGCCGGCGATCGGCCGGGCACGGTTGCGAAGGGGCCGCCATCCAGTGGGGGTGCTATCGGCGTTCCGGTGTCCGGGCTGCGGGCACGACAGTGTCCTCGACCCGAATGGGCAGCTGTGGGACTTGGATGACACGGATTACACCGATAACGGGTCGTGGAATGTAAATACCTGTGGCACAGGTGGTTCAGGTAAGGCGCAAGGGGGCCGCGGCCATGGCCGATGAGGCGATTCGGTTGCCGGCCGCGGTGTGGCTGGACTCCATGCGCATCGACTGCACCAACGACGACGGCCCCGAACCACAACTGTTGGCCGAGTGGTCCTGCGTCGACGGCTGGGTGGAAATCTCCGTCCCTGTGGACCTCGGGGCACTCGGGGAGACGGTGACGGTGCGGTTCCCCGGCTGAGCCTGTCACGATTTCTGTGTAAGTCAGAGGTGATTTGACTACGAGTTGTATTCTAGCACAATGGGATTCGCCCAGGGAATAGTCTGGCGAGTGTGTTGAGCGCCACAGTCCAGTTGTGCGTTCCAGTACCCGAATAGCCTCCTCTCTCGCTGGAGATGTTGCGCAGCCCGAGGTACAGCAACTTCATCGCGGCGTCCTTGTCCGTGAAATGACCACGGTTCTTGGTGATCTTGCGCAACTGGAAGTTGATCGACTCGATCGCATTGGTGGTGTAGACGATCTTGCGCAACTCCACCGGATAGTCCAGGAACGGAACGAATTCCCCCCAGGCGTTGTGCCACACGTCAATTGCACCCGGATATTGGGCGCCGAATTGCTGGTCGAACTCCTTGAGTGCGAGTTCGGCTCCATCGACGGTCGGCGCACTGTAGATCGCCCGCATCGCGGTGGCGACCTTCTTGCGGTCCTTATAAGACACGAAGCGCATCGCATTCCTAATGACGTGCACGACGCAGGTCTGCACCACGGTATCGGGATAGATCGAGCGGATCGCATCAGGCAGACCGGTCAGCCCGTCGCAGCAGGCGATGAGGATGTCGCGCACCCCGCGGTTGCGCAGGTCGATGACGACCTTCTGCCAGAACTTCGCCCCCTCGGAGTCCTGGATCCAGCAGCCCAAGGCGTGTTTGCGGCCCTCCAGATCCACGCCAATGGCCAAATAGGCGACCTTGGTGGTGATGACCCCGTTGTCGCCGATCCGCAGCCGCAGCCCATCGATGTAGAGGATCGGGTAGACCTCATCGAGCGGGCGGGCCTGCCAGGCCTTGATCTCATCGACCACCACCTCGGTGATATTGGAGATCAACTCCCGCGACACCGACGCCCCATAGACCTCCTGCAGGTGGGCTTCGATATCGCGGGTGGTCATTCCCCGTGAATACAGCGACAACACCACCGAATTGATGTTGTTGAGCCGGCGGGTCTTCTTCGGCACAATCGCCGGCTCAAACGAGCCGTTGCGATCACGCGGCGCATCGATCTGCACCGGGCCGTTGACGGTGGTCACCGTTTTCGGCGTGGTGCCGTTGCGCGAATTTCCCGATCCGCGTCCGGCCGGATCGCCGGCCTCATAACCCAGATGGTGGGTTAGCTCCGCATTCAGCGCCCGCTCCAGCACGGCCTTAGTCAGCTGGTTCAGCAAACCGTCCGCGCCGTCGATCGGGGTCCCGGTCTTCACCGCATCCTTAATCAACGAGTCCAGCGTCTCTTCGGTGAACATCTCGGCCAGCCGCCGCGCCGCGGTCGTCTCCTCAGCCGGCATCTGCATGGTCTTGGTCACAAAACACTCCTTCTGTCCGCCCAACGGCGGTCCGATGATGGACCACCCCGGACTTACACAGATGGAATGACACGCCCCCCCGGCTGGCTGATCCCAGGCACCACCCAACCACGTTCCGTTGTGGATGTGGGATACGAACTCATCGCAAGGCAAGCAACGAGCGGCGTCAGTCGCAGACCGGATACTCCCACGCCGGCGACCGAGGTGAGGCTACATGCGCGGGATCGAACAACCGACCCGAAACACAAGCCAGGAAAGGCGGTTTGATGAACATCCACGTACATGCGCCGGACGGCGGAGGTATCCCCGGAGCGCTTTGCGAACAAGACGGCGACCTCACAACGTTTCGTCAGGACGTCACCTGTCCCGACTGTGACGACATCCTCGACGCCGACTACACCATCGGCGACTGGCCAAAGCTGACCCACGGCTTCGCCGAGCAGCTCCGCGCGCGACAGCAACTGTGGACGCGTGCGCGATCGCCACGACGTACCCCGGGTGCTCATCGCGGCCACAAACCGGAAACAGGGAAGAGGCGGACCTGTGCATGACCAGACCTCGAATCGGGCAGACGGAGATCCCACTGGGACATTTCCTCATCTAAACCCCACCTGGGGCCGAGTCCCATCAGGAGAAGGTGAACATTCATGACCGCACTTTTCGACGGCTTCAGGGTCGCGTGGTGCAACACGACGTGGTTAGGGGAGCAGAGATGAACGCAACTGAAGACGGTACCGAGCCCCTGGGTGAGGCTCCACCAGAACTCTCCGGGCAATGCGGCCCGGAACTGAAGGACTTTGTGCGCCAGGCGATACCGCTGAGTATTGATGGTAGACGGGTGCAGACAGTGTGGGTACCTGCGCAGCCCACGGTCTGCCCACACTTGGTGATCGCACCAGCGGTGGGGTGCAGCAAGGACGATGGCAATCTGCGATTCCGCGGAACGCTTGCCTTGACGCACACGCACACCGGCGCGCAGCTCGTTGAAAGCACCTATGTGAGCGGCCTGGAGAAACTGGCCGCCGCGCTCAAACACTTCGACTGGGATTTCGACACGCGAAACCACTTCGCCAGACCGGAGAACGCAGACCTGGCCGACGCTGTCCGCGCAGCCATCCGAGACTGGCAAATGGATGAGGGCTACAGCGGCCCCGTGTCGCTGTGGGGCGATGATGAAGACAAGCGCGCCGCACGCGAGCGTGAACCCGCGACGACGCTGCTGCGGGAGCAATTGGACTGGTGGCCAGCGCAATACAAGTCGATCCGCGAACGCGAATTGATCGCCAAGAACCGGGAGGCTTGGCATGAGGCGATCTCATGCAGCGTCAACGGCTGGGGAATGACGTATCTGCTGGCTGTGCTGCAGCGTGTCGGCCCAAAGGTCGCCGACATCGCGGCGCGCCGTCTCGTTGCAGAGTTCGACGCGGGCGATGGTCTGGGCGAATGGGTGTTTCAGTGGAGTCAGGAACTGGATTCCGGAAGGCCTCTGACGCTTCACGGCATTCCGGACGTCGATCCGCTAGCCCAGTTCGAGGCAAGCGCATGAATCGGCCGTACCCGCTACAGGCGCGGGCTGACCATCGGACTGCCGGCGCTGCGCAGAACTCAACGGCAGTGAGGGGTATCTGAAAGTGGTCCGCAGGTATCGCTTTCGGCTGCTTGATGATTCGCCGGGAGGGAAGCGGTGAGTACCGCCACATCCATCGAATGGACCGAAGCCACGTGGAACCCGACAACTGGTTGTGACCGAATTTCACCTGGGTGCGATCGCTGCTACGCGATGACGATGGCCCGTCGACTCAAGGCGATGGGATCGGCGAAGTACCAGAATGACGGCGATCCACGCACGAGCGGTCCCGGATTCGAAGTGACAATGCATCAAGAATCGGTGCTGGATCCGATCGTCAAGTGGCCACGCAAGAGTCAAATGGTGTTCTTGGACAGCATGTCTGACGTCTTCCACGCGCGCGTCGCCGCTGACTTCCAAGGGAAGATCTTCGCCACGATGGCACTCACTCCGCAGCACAGCTACCAAGTACTAACGAAACGACCGGGCCGGATGCGCGAGCTTCTCGCTCACGGGGGCCGAGTCCACAAGGCGATGATGCAGGCACTGTGGGATCTCCGTCGAAACGGCCCGAACATCCCGGCATGGAACATCCGATGGTTGTTCGAGCGGACCGACGGGGAATGCCCGTGGCCCCTGCCCAACGTGTGGCTAGGAACCTCGATCGAGTCAGATGACTACACCGGGCGCGCCGACGATTTACGGGAGACCGCGGCCTCGGTCCGGTTCTTGTCGCTGGAGCCGCTACTGGGCGCGTTGCCCAGCTTGGACTTGAATGGGATCGACTGGGTGATTACCGGTGGCGAATCCGGTCCTGGCGCTCGCCCGATGGATCCGCAATGGGCGCGCACGATTCGAGACCATTGCCTAGCCAACGGTGTTGCGTTCTTGCATAAGCAAAACGGTGAATGGGCAAGCACCAGACGTTACGGTGTCGGGGTTCTCGACGGTCCTCGGATCTATGGCTCAGCAACGCAAGATGCCCCCCATGGATTCGTATTACGCGAGATCCTCCAGCGGGTCGGCAAGAAGACGGCTGGCCGCGAACTGGACGGCCGAACATGGGACCAGTTCCCAACGCCGGTAGGCGGGGGCAAGCGCCCCTCGCAATCCGTAATCACCAACGCCGCAGGGAGAGTGGGTGAGGCATGACCGGATTCTTGGATCGGCCGAAAGGCACGCTAGAGGACGCGATCGCGGCGGGGGATTTCGATGCAGTGGCGCATTGGGCCCGATATCTCGATGAATGCAACCACATCCATATGGGCTCGCTGCTCGGTGTGTGCCGGGTCGTCGAAGAGATCGGCTATGTACTGTCGGGAACCCGATACGAGGAGACGGAAAGCGTATGGAACGTGGCTGCGCGGATCGCCCGCGAGCGCGGCGCCGGCGCCCTCGTTGATGAGGTGCAGGCCGGGTATGAGGCCGGAATGCGTGAAGCTGAAAGCAGTTTCGCATGCATGGCGGACTTGCCGGAGGGCGCTGGCCGTGGCTGACCTCGTCGGTATCGTCTCGGCCCATCCCGCTGCTGTGCTAGCCGGTGTCGCTGCTGGCCTGGTCGCCGCCGCGGTGCTGAGAATCATCCGCCGCGTACGGCGGCTACTGGTGAGCGCCGCGGTGCTCGCGCTGGCCGGTGGCGCCGGCGCCGGCGGGACGTCTGAGTTCCTGCACGCTGTCGCTGGTTGGCGATGACCCGGGTGGACGCGGATGGATGAGCTCAAGACGTCCTACCGTGTTGTAGGCCAGGACAAGGTCGACGAATTCGCGGCGCTGTGTTGCGCCCTGGGCGTACGGCCACACCAATTGGTCAGTTTGTTAGTCGCTGAGGGAATCGCGCGGTATCGCGAGGATCCGGCCACCGAGGAATTGGTGCGGTTGGTGTGCGACGGCCGGCGCCAACATCGTCGACAGCAAGAGATCAATAAGCTGAACCAGCTATTGGAGTCCAGCTGAATCGAAAGAGGAGCAAAGGGGAGTGGCCGTAACCGAAGTTGTGGTGTTGACCGGGGCTGGGATCAGCGCCGAGTCCGGACTCCCGACGTTCAGCGGCGCCGACGGTCTCTGGGAAGGTCATCGCCGCGAGGACGTGGCGACACCGGACGGTTTCGCCGCCGACCCGGTCACCGTGCAGCGGTTCTACAACCGACTGCGCCGCCGTCTGCACGAGGTGGAACCCAACGCCGCGCACCACTCGCTGGCGCGCCTGCAGCGCCACCTCGGCCCGCGCATGCACCTGGTCACGCAGAACATCGACGATCTGCATCAACGTGCCGGCACAGTCGAGGTGACCGCGATGCACGGCGAGCTACGCAAGATCCGCCACGTCGACACCGGCCAGGTGCTGGAGTGGCCGCACGACGTTGTCGAGACCGATACGCAGTGGCGACCGCACGTGGTTTGGTTCGGCGAGCGCACGATCGGCCTGGACATGATCGTAGAAAAGCTCGCTACCGTAAGTGTTTTCGCGGCGATCGGCACCTCAGGAACGGTGTATCCGGCCAGCCAATTCGCCGCGATCGCGAAGGCCGCCGGCGCCGAGACCTACGAGATCAACCAGGTCGCCACCGACGGCGGGCGGTTCGATCACCACTGGATTGGCCCGGCGACACGCCGAGTTCCCGAGTTCGTCGAGCACCTCATCCAGCGAGCCTGACCCAGCTGTCCCCGATCGGCGGCGGCGTGAAGTGATCGACACCTGGGCCCGACAGAGGCGACAATCACACATGTGTTCGAAGAATGGCCGGTCGCGATGCACCCTCCGACGCGTCGAGTGGTGGATCCGCCGAAACCTGTGGTGGTGGATCTGAGCCTGCTGATCACCAACCCTGATGACGCGTTCCGTCGCGATGAGGTGGCGATGCGCGTGAAGACCGAAGGCCTGGTCTTTCGCGGTCAGGTTCCCGGCCGCCTGCATGCCTGGGCGCAATCGGCTGCCGGCGGATGGCTGGCGCTGGTGAGCTGCGAGGTTCCCACCGGGAACGGCCGCGGGAAGCTCGCGATGTCGCAATGGTGTCCGGCCAGAGCGGTGCGACCAGCCAGCACCGACAACGACCAGGGGGCGCGTCGCTGACTTCGCGACGTAGTGTCACCTCATATGAGCAGGAGAGGGAGGCGGAGATGACCAGTGGATTCGACGACGAGGCACAGTGGTCTGTGCCGGTGACCCAGCTGGCCCAGCTGCCATCGCAGCATGCCGTGCAGCTGGTCTCGCTGCCGCCGCAGCAGGCTCGGCAGTGGCCTGGTGGATCCGGGCCCGAGACTGCGGGGCAGACTCCGCCGGCCTGACTCGCACCAGCGGGTCGTGTGGCTATCGTCGGCGCTGGTGTTTGTCGATCCACGCCAGACCGCCGCGGTCGAGCAGCATGCGGGCTCGGGTGACGGCGACGTAGGCGACCATGGCGGACGGACGTGGGTCTTCACCGCCGCCGCAACGTCTACTATAGACGACATTTCGAGTGTCGGGTATAGTAGACGCATGCCTGATCATGGTGCTCCTGCCGCCGCTGGCGCCGCAGGCATGACCCCACGACGTGGGGCCGGCTTGTCACTCCCACGAGCGGGGCCGACTGGATCATCATCTCGACGACAACAGACACCAAGATCTACATGCTCCGGATCGAACCGGCACCGGCGACCCGCATGTAATCCGTCGTGCCCGAAGGCGCTATGGGCATCGTTGACAACAACGCGTCAGGCGCTAACAAAAGCCGCGAACCTAGTGCGTCACAGGCGTCTGCCCATCCGGCCGACCTACCATCGAAACCCGGGAGGGCCACCATGACGGAACAACAGCTCAGCTTCGAAGAACTGGACGCCGAAGCGTTCGACGCAGTATCCGCAGTCGCCGACGACACCCGAGGTTGGCGTGGACCCGCAGCTTGCGCCGTCGTCGGCATCACCTATCGGCAACTCGACTACTGGGCGCGCACCGAGTTGGCCCAGCCATCTATCGCCACCGCGGCCGGATCCGGAAAAACAGCCACCGGTGAGCGCCAACCCGGCGCCGTCGACGACGAACTCGCCAAACCAAGCAACCAGGTCGCCAGCAGCGTGTCGAACAACCGCCGCCGGTACACCTTCGCCCGCCGTCAGCAGCAACCCGCTGGAGCCGTCCGTCCGTCATCTCCTACCTCCCAGTTAGGGTGCCGATCATGGCTCCGCAAACACTAATATCGGCGGCTGCCGACCTCCCACCGATGCGCGACTGGGTGGCCAGCACCGGTTTTGCCGGCATCTGCGCAATCCTGGCTGCCCTGCTCATCCTGCTCACGGTGATGATCGCCGCACGTCGTGCCGACGAACGGTCCAACCACGAGACAGAACAACACCGACGCGCGGCAGCCATCGCTCAATGCTGGCAACGTCTGACTTGGGTGATCACCACCGCCGACACCGAGCCCGCCGCAACCGACCCCGCCACCGCCAACATGGGGCTAGGTCCGGAACTGGCTCAAGAACTACTCAAGGGCATTAGCCGCGACGCCAAAGAACTCGGCGACGAAACCCTGGAGAAAGCCGCCGCCGTGTACCTCAGCCAGCTCGGCCTGGTCCTCACCCAACAAGCACAACGCCTCACCGAAATCGCAACAGCGACAAAAAAATCGACTAACACGACACCAGGCGCGCATGCTGCCACCCCAGCCGACTCGCCCGACAAAGAAGAATCCGAAACCGCTAGCGGCCAAGGACGGCGCAGGCGGTGACCCGACTCCAAGAGCACATCGCTGAACTGCCGATCGAGGACTGGGCAGCGATCACAAAGCGCGTCGCCGCCGACGCGGTCGCAGCCGCCCAGCAGGCCGGAATCCAACCACCCGACGAGCTGGTAGCCGTCGCAGGAACACCGGTCGACAAACTCATCGAACGTCGCCGCACACTAGGCCCCGGAGCCGTGCGGCTCACCGTGCGCCAGAAAATCGCTGAGGCAGACCGGCTCCGCACACTGGCTCAACAACAGGCCCACAACGCGAACCTTGAAAAGGCCGACGCCCAAGCCGCCGCGACAACAGCCCTTGCCGCCGCCGACCAATATCAGCAGACGGCCGAAGCCGCGCGCCGCCGCGCACGCGAGACCGAAGTCACCGCCACGCAACGGATCCGTGAGACCGAAGAGACCGCTGCACAACGGATCCGCGAGACCGAAGCCGCTGCCGCGCAACGGGAGTCCGAATGGGCAACCCAACGCCGCGAACTAGAAGCCACAACAGCACAGCTGCGCGCCGAGCTGGCCCAGGCCCGGACCGACGCCGCCGCCGAGGTCGCCGCTGCCCAGGAAAAGGCCGCCGCCGCCGACACCCGCGCCCAACAGCGCGCCACCGAACGCATCACCGAACGCGCAGCAGCAGAAGCAGCCATCGAAGAGCTGCGCGCCGAGCTGGCGCAGGCCCGGACCGACGCCGCCGCCGAGGTCGCCGCTGCCCAGGAACAGGCCGCCGCCGCCGACACCCGCGCCCAACAGCGCGCCACCGAACGCGCCGACGAGCGCGCCGCCGCGCAAGCCGAACTCGAACAGGCCCGCAACGAGATAGCCCGCATACGGGCTGACGCCGCCGCCGAGGTCGCCGCCGCACAGTCCCGTGCCGACAGTATGATCGCCGAGGCGCGGCAAGCGGCAGACGCCGAGATTACGCAGACTCGCGCCGATGCCGAGCGTTACGTCGCCGACGCAACCCGCTACGTCGAGGAGGCTCGGCAGTACTTCGCCACCACCCAGAACCCAGATCCGGGCACTCCGTGACTTACAACACCGAAAATCCGGAGACCGTAACCGGTCAAGACCTGGATAGCGCGTCGAACCGGCGGCGTGTTCGACGGCACCGTCTGGGTACCTGAAGGCGGCACCGTCGGAGGACGCGAAGGGCTAACACAGAGGCCGTACGGCGCCCCGGTAACCCGTCCTGGGCTGAAATCTCACCGTCCGTCTAGCGTTGCGTCGTGTGCGTCCGCGCGAACGGCCCATCTCAGCGAAAAACAATGTGCTGCTTGTCGACAAGGGCTGATCAGTCATGTCATGGGGCAGCTGAATGTCCTCTTGGCGCAGTCGGTTTGGCGGTCGTCGCATCCTCCCGTATGGGCGCGGTCGCGCGCAGCACAATGATCAATCGGAGAAAGGGATTGGAATGCCACGTTTGATGAGTGTGGCCCTGACCACCGATCAGGTGCGCCGTCGAGTGAAGACCCAGACACGACGTGTCAACTGGTGGATGGACAAGCGCGGCAACCGCATCCTGTACCCGGGCGACTTGCTCACGCTATGCAAGAAGGTGCGTGGGCGTCGACACGGGGAGCCCCTGGAGGTGATCGAGACTGTCGAAACACTCGACGTGCGACGGGAACCGCTGGAAGCGATCACCGCCGCAGACGTGATTGCCGAGGGCTTCCCCGACTGGACGACCGGCCGGTTCATCGACTTCTACTGCGCCACCCACCGTGGCGTGACCACAGGCCAGCACATCACGCGGATCGAATGGGGCTATCCGCGGGTATGCAGAGTGTGCGGATGCACCGACTACGACGCTTGCGAGACGATCTGCGGTCCGTGCGCCTGGCGTGTTAGCTTCGCCGACAACACCGGAATCTGCACCGGCTGCCCGGCCTGACGAGGCCCGCAGCGACCGATTCACCATGAATCGCTGGCCGAGGCGTTGGGAAAGTGGGGAGTGCGCGGTGTGCCCCGAACGGATCAACGGCGAGCGGGGCGGGCGGCCAGCGGCGTGACCGCGGCCGTGAGATCGCCGCTGAAACCGCCAACATAGGCCACCTTGGCCGGGTCCATTGTCAGATCCTGAACGAGGCTGGGATCGGTGACAACAGCAACACCGACTCCGATGTTGGGCTGGTCCACCGTCATCGGCGGGCTGTCAGCCGGGAACGCGACGATCAGCTCGCGGGCGAGATAGACCAACCGGCCGCCGTCCCGGCGCAACCAGCCCTGCGGCACCTGCGTCGGGTCGACGTCCTCAGGCAAGCTCATCCGCCACGGCACCTCCAGGCTCGCGTACCAGTAGCGGAACTCCCCGGTGTTATCCATAGCGATCGCCAACCGTGCCAACGCGGGCAGTTGGTCGGCCAACTCCGGAGGGCCGGAATGCATGGTGTGCAGCGCAAGCATGGGCACATCAAGGAACGTAGCAAGATTCCCCGCAGTCTTCACCGGGGCTGCCAGCAGCAGCTCACCGGCCCGGCAGGGGCTGGTCCTCTGGAAGACGACCACGCGGCCTTCTACGTTCAAAATCATGATCACGCTCATCGCCGCCGGGCACTACCACCAGCACAGTCTGCTCGACACGTTCGCCCACTCAGCGATGTGGCGATTCGGGTCCATCGTCGTCTCCGATGCGGCGCGGTCTGCGCCATTCCTTATCCCGATCGGACTCGGCCTGCTCGCCGTGGCGTTGGTCAGAGGCCTGCGTCGGTATCGGCGTGGTTAGAACCCAAGGAGGGCATCATGTCCGCACGCCAGGCGGCAGTGATCGTCGACTACCAGAATGTGCACCTACGAGGTCATGAGCGATTCTGTGGTGAACGCCCGCTGCACGAGTGCCTGATTTCCCCGGGAGCGTTCGCGCGACGACTGCTCGATGTGCGCGCTGCCGCCGGGCGCGGCAGGGCAGAACTCGCTGAGGTGCAGGTGTTCCGCGGCCTGCCGGAGCCTGAATACGACCTCGCCGGCTACCAGCGCAACCTCGCCCAACAATGCGAATGGGAGACCGACCCCCTTGTCACGGTGACTCACCGCCCGCTGCGATATCGCGTGGTGCAGCAGCGCTACAGCACTGGCCCGGGCCCAGCGCTGCAATCGGACGTGGAAGCGCGCGAAAAAGGTATCGACGTTCTCTGCGCGCTGGCGGTTATCTCTGCCGCTGACAGTGATGCGATCGATCTGGTCATCGTCGCCAGCCATGACAGCGACCTCGATCCGGCCGTGGCGGCCGTCCAGCGTGCACACCGCGCAGAAATAGAGGCATTCCAATGGGTCGGTGGCAGGGCGCCGGACCATGGTCGTCTGCACGGCGACGGGCGCCTGTGGTGCACACGACTTGGTGAGCGCGATTTCGCTGCGTGCGGTGATAGCCGCGATTACAGTGCGCCTCAACAGATTCGGCGGGCGGGCTGAAACGCCTGAATGTTGGTTTTATGGCCGTCGCGGTGCGCGGCGGTAGTAGTCGGCGATGTCGCGTCCGTCCCGGGTGTGGGGGCGGACCCAGACTTCGCCGGGCCGATGTGGGGCGTGATCGGGTGGTCGCCACGCCGATGCGCTGTGGTCCCAGATGTGTTCTGCTGCAATGCTGCCGGAGAGAACGGGCTGTAACCAGGCGTTGACGACATCGGCGGCGGTGGCGGCGTCGCGAAGGGGTACTGGCAAGCTGGTCGGGGCGGCGGTGCGGGCGTAACCAGCCTCCCAGCCTGGGGGAATCTCGATACGGTCCGGCGGGGGCTGGTCACGCGTTGCGGCGCGGGCCGCAAGTGCAGATCGCAGGGCGGCGGCGCTGACGTCGACGGACTGTGCGTAGAGGGCGAGATCGACGAGATCTCGGTAGCGGTTGGCGGAGCGGTTCTTGTCGTCGCGGTACATGACGCCCACGACCTTGTCGGCGATCTGGCTGGCCAGGGGGAACAACGGGACTGACGGCAGGGTAGGTAGCCCTCGCATGCCGGGTACCGCGGGCTGCATCTGCTGGTGTTCGATATCGCTGACGAGGATGGTGTCGGCGGCGACGTCGAGGCCGAAGGTGGCGGCGCGATCGGTTGAAATGGCGGCGGTGATCCGGAGCTTGGTACCGCGCACCGCGCCGGTGAACGGCTTTCCCGTGTCGACGGTGTAGATGAAGGGGTCGGCGTCGTGGGCGCCGGTGGCGGTCGACAATGCTTGCTGGACGGCATGGGGTTCGCCGAGGTCGGGAGTGAGTGTGGTCAGGTCGAGATCGCGGGTAGCGCGGGCTCCGGGCATCCTGATGAGCATTCCGGTGCCGCCGGCAACAACCCACGGGGTGCTGTCGGTGTCGGTGAATAGTCGGGCGATGAATCTCTGGATGACGAACTGTCGTATGAGTTCCTGCGACGAGTGTGTGTGGTCGGTGCGCGACTGCTGGGTGGCGCGGGTCCGCAGTGCGACCCAGAAGGCGCGTTCGGAGCGGTAGTCGTTGGACCAGCTCATCGTCGGCTGGCGAACAGCAGTTCGTTGGCTTCGGCGAGGGACTCGGGTGCGCCGACGACGGACAGTGCGTGCAGGATGGTGTCTCGGCCGTTGTTGTCGGTGAGCGGGTCGAGGGCGGCGGTGATGGCGGCCATATCGGCAGCAGCGCTGAGCAGTGCGTCGGTGAGGATGTCGCCGAGGTGGCCGGCGTCGATGCCGTCGCTGTAGAGGTCGGCGACGGTTTGGGCGATGGTCGTCACGGGCAGGCCGGCCACAATCTGGAACGAGGTGCGTTCGGCGACGCGGAAGCGAACGAGGGGGTTGTTGCTGCGTCGTGGGGCAACCACGGTGAAGTCCAGGTAGTCGGGATGCAGGCTACCCAGGCCGTGGACGTAATGTGCTGCGGCCAGATGGGAAACGATGGCGTCGGTGCCGCCGGTGTGCAGCCGACGTATTCGCTCGCCGGCGAACGACTCCGGATCCAACGCCAGCCATAGTGCCCTGAGGGTGTCGAGGGTGATGTCCTCGGGTGCGCCGGCGAAGCGGTAGACACCGCGAGTATCGGCGTGGTGGATGCGTCCGGCCGCTGTCAGCTGGGTGAGCCGTTTGCGGGTGAGGCCCAGACGAGTCGCCTGGGCGGCAGTGAACATGCCCCACTGGCCGGCCGCTTCGATCGCGAGGTCGGCTTCGGAGGCAGCACTACTCCCCATGACTCCCGATGATACCCACAGAGGGGATCAAACGGAATGCTCAATGCTAGTCGGCGGGTCCGACAGGTCGGCGTGGGCGTGGAAATCTGCGAGGGATTGTCCGCTCCCGTCCGGGGGATGTTCGGGCAGCTCGTCGTCGCTATCGAGGCCCGTTGGCGCGCGGGTCTGGCACCCAGGTGCCGGGCACCAGCTCGGTGTAACCCGATGGTCCCAGCTGCCCGGCGGGTACCTGGACGATCTTGCGCAGATCGATCGGCGACTGCGGTGGACCCGGATCAGGGGTGACGACCAGAGAGCTGGGGCTGGGAATCCAGGTGCCGGAGCCCGGCACGAGCTCGTCGTAGCCGTAGGGGCCCAGCTGTCCGGGCGCCAGATGGACGACGCGACTGAGGTCGATCGGGCTCTTGCTTGGCGCCCGGTCCACCCCGACGGGGAAGTTGCGGGGATTGGGCACCCACACTCCGGAGTTCGGTGCCAGCTCCATGTAGCCGTGGGGGCCTAGGGCGCCGGGTTCGAGAGTCACGATGTCGTCAGTGCCCAGCCAGTACTTGCGCGGATCGTCGGTCTGTGGGCGTTGTGGCGGGTCGGTGAAATCCACTGCTTGGATGGTGGGGTCGGTGGAGTCGCCGCCGAGTTCGGTGGTGTGGGTCTGGAGTTGTTGTGCGGCGCTTTGGTACTGGCTGGCGGTGTCTTCGACGATTTGAGTGGCTTCGGTGATGCGTTGCTGGCCTGCTTGCAGTAGGGCGGCTTGGCCCTGGGCGGTGGTCGGGGTGAAGGTGCTTTTGTCTTGTTGCCAGGCGGTCTCGACTGCGGTGAGGTTGTCGCGCGCGTCTTGTCCGATGGTGTTGGCGGTGGCGATGGTGGTGGCGGCGTTGTGATGGGTGGTGCGTAGTTGGTCGCGCTGGCCGTCGAGGGTGGTGCTGGTGGTGGCGGCCTGGGTGCTGGCGTCACCGTCCCAGCTGGTCGGGTGTTGGCCGGCGAGGTTGGGTTCACCGAGGGCGGCGGGTTCGGGGTCTGGTGGGGTGGCGCCGCCCAGCAGTTGGCGCGCTTGTTGCAAGAGGGCGTCAACGGGGTCCATGTCTCAAAGTATCGCCCATGCTGGTTGCTTTGAGAGCAGCAGAGGGAATCGGGAGGGTGGCCAACCGCCCGGCGCAGGTCTACGCCGGCGTGCCGGGCGGCCGTGTACGGACGCGTTCGAAGGCCTGCTGGTAGGTCTGAGGGCTCAGTTTGAGGGCGGCGGCGATGGCCTGGGCGTTGGCATCGGACAGGGTGACTTCGCCGCGCTCGATGGAGCCGATGGTGGTGGTGCTCAGGCCGGTCGCGTTGGCGAGCTGGGGTTGTGTTAGCCCGCGTAAGACGCGCAGATCGCCAGGATATCGCTGGTTAGGGGGGATGTTGACGAACGTGTCGAGGGGGGCGTTGAGAGCCTTGGCGGCGCGGACGAGGACGTCGATCTGTGGGGTGACTCGGCCGGTCTCCCAGTTGTCGATGGTGGCGCGGCCGGTTCGAGCGAGGCGGGCCAGATCTTTGCGGCTCATGCCGGCGGCTTCGCGGGCCTGGGAGAATGCGGAGGGGTCGAATCCGCGCAGGACGCGGCGGCTCACGGGGCGGCCTTGGGGGAGGCTATTGATGTGTGCTCGCAGGGGGTGGCCGTCATAGATTGGCAGTGTGACCGATGGCGCCCCATACAGACACATGTTAGCGTAGTACATTATCGGTATAGATTAGCGAGCAAAGACGGGAGTGGGCTCATGTCCGGTGTCGCGACTGCAGTTGCTGAGCAATCCGTAGTGAGCGGTGGCAGGCCTGTTGAAAACCCCTATAGGCTGAAAGATCATTACCGCATGAGTTCAGAGCGCATTTCCGTTGATCCCGCATCGCTTCGCACCGCCGCCGACGGCAACGCCGCGGCGGCGTCGCAACTCGATGACTACAGCCGCGCATGCAAACAGTGGATCGCCGACGTCGAGCAGGAATTCCTGCGCTGCCACGGGCCGGTCGCTGCGCCGGTGGGCACCGCGATGCGGGCGTTCTTCGATGGCGTCGGCGAGCAGGCAACCGGTGCCAGCGGTGAACACTCTGCAATGGGGGACAACCTCGCCAACGCGGCCGGCCGATACGAGGATGCCGACCATGCAGGGGCGACTGCGGTGAACGCCGCGGCAGGTGGTGCGCTGTAAGTGGCTGGTGTACGCGTCGACCCTGCCGAAGTTGGACCGCGGCTTGCCGCGGCCCTGTCGGCAGCGGCCGCGGCACTGAGCGCTCCGGCGGCCATCCCGCCGCCGCTACCGCCGGGCTCTGACCCGGTGTCCGTCGCGGCGACCAACCGGGTTGCCGTCAACGCCGCCAAGCTCAGCTCTCAGCTGGCGGCCGGCATCCCTCGGTTGTCCGAGGGCGGCCAAGCGGTGACCGCAGCGTTGACCGGTTACGTCGTCACCGACGCCGAGGGCGCCGCGAATGTGGGCGGTCAAGGAACTCCGGCAGCAGCGGCTGCTGCCGTGACCCCGTCCGACATCCCTGCTCCGCCGGCGGTGACGATCCCGGACCTGCCTTTCGACATGCCGGCGGCGCTGGCCACTGTTCCTGCTGAACCTGACATGGTCGACCTGGCTTTGCGGTCCGGCGCCGGTGAGAGCGGTCTGGAAGCGCACGCCACGGGCTGGGACACCGCCGCGACCAATCTCAGCCAGGCCGCACAGTCGTTGCAGCAGCTCGCCGGAGGGCTTCCCGCGTCGTGGCAAGGCAGGGATGCTGAGGCATTGTCGGTAAAGCTGCAGGATTTCGGGCGCTGGATGGAGAATTCGGCGACGGCTGCTGGTGCACAAGCTAATTCAGCACGTCAGGTCGCTAGTCACTGGAGCACGGCTGTCGCCGACCATCCTCGCGCCGAGGACTACGAGCAGACGCGCCAGTTGTTTCTGGCGGCAGCGGCCAGGGCCAATGCGGGGGATCCTCGCGGCGCGTCGGATGCCGCTCAGCATGAGGGTGAGATGACCCAGATGAAGGAGGTGTCGGCAAAGACGATGACCACCTTCGGGCAAGGTGCTGGGGGGACCAACGAGGACGTGAACCACCCGGGGGATTCTCCGCGCATCGGTGGTGACGGTGATCCTCACCTGCCGCACCAGGGCGCCAAAGAACTTGGGACAGTTGATGACCCGCTGTCTCAGGCTGCAGATCCGACGGGGCAGGGCGATCCGGCCAACCAGACGGGGCAGCTGGCCGGTCAGATGATGCAGACGTTGATGTCGATTCCCACGCAGGTGGCCAGTGCGATCGGTCAGTCCCTCGGCCAGGTCGGTCAGCAGATCCAGCAGGCCGGACAGCAGGCGACGCAGGCTGCCAGCCAGGCCGCGAGCCAGCTTGGCAACGCAATGGGTGGTTCACCGTCAAGTGGTGCAGGTGGTGGATCACCGCGAAATCCTTTGAGCAAGCTCGGTTCTGGAGGTGACCCACTTGGTGGTCTCGGCGGTGGAGGTGGCGCTGGCGGCGGCCGCACCATGCCTGCTGGTCTACCGGAGCAGGCCGCGCCGCCGGCTCCGGCGCCGCCGCCCGCTAGCACCACCGCGGTGCCGACCACCGCGGTTCCGCGCGGTGCTGGCACGCCAATGGGTGGCGGAATGATGCCGATGGGAATGATGCCCCATGGCAACAAGGGAGCCGACGGCAAAGAGATCGACCGAAACCCCGAGTGGTTCCCCGACGAACCCTTGGTCAAAGACAGCGTTGAAGTGAGCGAACCGATCGCGGGCCAGCGCAAGCGCTCCCGGCCGACAGAAACGTAGGGGGACGACGGGTGGCATATCATCCTGCGGTAGAGGAATGGCTGGCCAAGAGTCAGCGCCTGGGCGACGCGATCGGTGCGGTCCAAGACGCGGCATTCAACAATCTGCGGGTGCGGCGGGCAGCACCGGATGATCCGGATGTCATGCCGGAAGTCGATGGATGGGGCACGGTCACCGACGTCTATCTCGGCGAAGGCGTCACTCAGCGGTACAGCGCGTCGCAACTGGGCGACGTCATCATGGCTGGCCTCCGCGAATGCTATGCGGTGCTCAACGACCGCCGCAGAGAGGCCGCCCGCGAGGCAGCACCCGAACTGGACACTGAGTTGTGGTTCGGCTCGGCCGACACCTCCGCAGCTGCTGCTGACGGCTCCGACGATCACAACGGTTCGGCCGAGAGGTCGCACGCATGACCGCTGCCGTCATCACCCCGGCGGAGCTGGTCAGTGAATGCCTCACCGGTGCCGCACGCCGGCTCCTGGGAGGGGTGCACTCATTGACCTCCTCACGGGTGATCGTCGTGCGCATCGACCCGAACTGGATCCGCGTGAAATTTTCCGCCGAGCCAGGGCGGCTGCCATCCCCCTGGGAGCCGGACGACGAGCCGGGCTGGCTGCGGGCGCCGCGAGGCAGCGAGCCCGGACTGCGTGATTCCTCAGCAGATCCGGTTCTGGTTGTGGTCGGTGTCGGAGAACACGAGGTCATCGCCGTCAACGCATTGGCCATCGACGAGATCGGTGTGCTGTGCCACGGCCGCGCTGAGCTGATCGACAGTTGGGTACTGCAGGCGCAAATTCAAGGCGCCGAAGGGGACGACCAGACACTGGCAGGCGTGAGGCTCAGCGAGAGCCCGGACGCGACGGTCGTCATCGCTGATCCGCTCATCGACGGAGCACAGCCAGGCTGGGTGGACATACTCGCCGCCGGAACTTCCTGGCCCGTGCGTCCGCTGCGGATCCCTGCGGAGTCGGCAGTGACGTCCCCTGGCACTTCTGAACCACTTGTCGCGACCGAGCAGGCGGACCGCGCCCACGAGCACGGGCAGGGGCCAGCAGTCGTACCGACGACGCCGACGGTCGCGTCCACCGACGACGCAGAACCGACCGTAGCCACTGACTTTGATTCAACGCCAACCGAACCCAGACAAGACCCGACTGCTCAGACCGCCGAACCGGCGGCAGAGGACTCCACCGGCACTGCCGATGATGCTCCCCACGGTGGATTGATGACGGTGTTCGGCCGTTTCGAGGTCACTGACTCCGACGGGGTAGCGCTGCAACCTATGCAGCAGCAGATCATCGGGGCGATCGCGCTGCTTCAGCCGATCACGACAACGCACCTGTGTGAACTGCTCTACGGGCCGGAACGCCAGAAACAGAAGAGCTTTCACGTGGCGATGAGCAAAATCCGGCGCCGCGGGCTGCAACCCGTGGCGACAGAGGACGGTTACCGCATCGAACTCGACAGCGACTGGGCGCGCTTCGTCGCTTTGGTGGGATCCGATCCAGTGACCTCACCCACCGAGAACCTCGCGCGCGCCGCCGAACTCGTCACCGGGCCACTGTTCGGCGCCGATTCGCCACCATGGGTCGTCACTGAGGCGCTGCCTGCGATGACAACCCTGGTCGCGAACGTGTGCCGCGAGCTTGCCGCCCGGCACGTC
Organism: Mycobacterium sp. HUMS_12744610; assembly: GCF_041206865.1. NCBI lineage: Bacteria > Bacillati > Actinomycetota > Actinomycetes > Mycobacteriales > Mycobacteriaceae > Mycobacterium > Mycobacterium servetii. The sequence continues at coordinate 65,097 of NZ_JBGEDP010000002.1, read as the reverse complement.
GAGCAACCCGACATGGCCCTGGCTTATGCGCGCCGCGGGCTCACTGTCGCACCCGGGCACCAAGAACTCGGCGAGATTGTGTCGATGCTCGCTAACGGTACGTGGCATCAGGATTCAGACAGGGACGTGAGCGCGTGACAACCGAGAAGGCGATACCTGACATCGAAGATTTCTATCCGCGGGAATTCTCTGTCTACAACCCGTCAGGATCGGTTGGAGTGAGCTGCAACGGACGGGGGCAGGTCAGTGCACTGATGCTCGACGATGACGCCTTGGACCTCGGTGATGTCGACCTGGGTCGGGAGATCGTTGCTCTGGGACAGCTTGCCCGCGCGAAATACCGTATGGAACTGCGGCTGTGGTCGCTGGCGACGGTGGCCGCTGAGGGGCGTGATCCCGACCGGATGGACCGTTTCTATCGCCGTGTGCAGAAGCTGCCGACGCCCGAGGAGTACCGGGAGATGGAAGCCGCCGAATTCGCCAGGAGGTACGCCATATGAGTGCGGCAACAGAGAACTTCGAAGCCGGTGTTGCTGCTCTGGGGCTCCTGGACGGCGGTCACGCTGACCACCAACAGGCGATGCGGTACTTCACCGCTGCCTCCGATCTCGACCCGGCGATGTGCGACGCTTGGCTGGGCCGAATGCTGTGCGGCGACAACGCGTCCGGCACGATGTACCGCGCGTGGCGCGCTCGCCAGCAGATGCACGCGCAAGTCAGCCGGATGGGAATCACTGCGGCACAGCTGTGGCCGCGATTCGACATCGGCATGGGCATCGTCGCGCTGGAGCAGCCGATCTATGACCAGTCGGCGCTCGCCGCGGCGCTGGCGAGCTCCTTGGCCACGGGCAACCCTCCCGACTATGCCGAGGCGATCGACGCCTTGGCGGAGGCCACACCGACCTCAGTGACGGCGTGGGTGAAAGCTGCGATCTATTACCGGGCTCAACGGTGGCCGGATGTGATCGATACGCTGAGCGAGCACCTTGCATTGTTCGACAGGGATGCGGTGCTCAAGGTCGCAGTTGAATTAGCGCTCGGTATTGCCCATGCATATCTCGGTCAGTTCGATAAGGCCGCCGGCTATTTGAGGACGGTTTCCGAGCAGACGACGTTGTCCGAGGCGGTGCCCGTGGCGCAGTGGTTTTCGGCGCTGATCGCGCGGGAGCGCGGAGACGAAGACAGCGCCAAAGACCTCATGCGAAAGGTCAACGCCGCCGCGCCGTCGCCGGAGGTGAGCGCTGCTCTCGAAGACAAGGGCATCCGTCTTCAGCTCACCACCGTCGAGGCGATCGCAGAACGTACTGATCCCTGGGATCCGGCTACCGGTCCCAGTTCCGCAGATCTCGCCGAGGCGCGCGCAGCCACCGAACGCGCCGAGAAGCTCGCTGAGGCGACCGCCGAGCTCGACGCCCAAGTGGGCATGTACGACCTGAAAGAACAAGTCCGGACCTTCCGGTCGCGGATCCGGATGGCCGAGAAACGACGCAAACTTGGTCTCAAGACCCCGGCTGCGGCCAACCACATGATCTTCATCGGGCCGCCCGGCACTGGTAAAACCACAGTGGCCAACGTCATCGCGAAGACGTTGTGCGGTCTCGGAATCGTCAAGACCAGCAAAGTTATCACGGTGTCGGCTAAGCAGCTCATCGGTCAGCACCTTGGCGATTCGGAAGCCAAGACTGAGGCATACGTTCGTCAGGCCATGGACGGTGTGCTGTTCATTGACGAGTTCTACTCGCTGGTGAGCGCCGAAAATAAGGGCTCCAACGCGGATGCCTTCGGCAAAGCTGTAATCGACACCCTCCTTACCCACATCGAAAACGAGCGGCACCGGCTCGTCGTGATCATCGCCGGCTACGAGAACGAAATCGACCAGGTGCTGGCAACCAACGAGGGCATGGCGACACGATTCGCGCATCGCTTCCGGTTCACCACCTATACCCCAGACGAACTCGTCGAGATCGCGCAAGCGCTGGCCGCAGGTCGAGATGACACGCTCGCTGCTGACACGATCGAACTTCTACGTACGGTCTGTGAGAAGCTCAGCGCGCTGTCGACGACCGCGCAGAATCGCGACCCGGTCGAGCTGCTCGATGGTGTGCTCGCTGCGCTGCGTGACAGCGGCGCGGACACGGAGCGCCGTAACGCTCTGATTCGCTACGCCCGTGACCAACTGGCGGCCATGACCACAACGACGCGCAGTGCGATCGATATCGTTGGAAACGGCCGGTTCGTCCGAAAGGCGCTGGAAAACGCCGCCGACGCCCGCGACGTTCGCAACGACGAGGCGCTGTCCGGCGACGACGACGTTGACGAAGAACTGCTCATGACCATCGCGCGTCCTGACATGGTGCGGGCGCTGCAGAAGATCCTCGACGCTGAATCCAGCACCAGCGGAATCGATCTCACCGCCGTGTTGGCCGAGGTGGTCTAATGCCCTTCATCCCCACCTCCAAACTTCAAGTCAGCGGTTACAAGTTCCTGGTGGCCCGGCTCAACCATGCGCTGACCCGGTACGACACAACTATGCGTCACGACCCGGCGCGGTCCACAGCGATGGCGCAGCTCAGCGGATTCGCGCTGGTCGCCTTAATCTGCCTGGCGGCGGTCGCGCTGGCCTACTTCAAACCCCAAGGGCTACGGGACAACTCACGCATCGTCCAGGCGCGCGACTCCTCCCAGCTGTACGTCACCATCGACAACAAGCTCTACCCGGTCCTCAACTTGGTGTCAGCCCAGCTGATCATCGGTAACCCCGACAAGGCTGCGCAGGTCAAACCCCAAGAGGTGCAGGACATGCCGCGAGGACCGCTGGTGGGCATCGCCGGAGCCCCCGAACAGGTGTTTCAGCCATCGCAGACCGACTCGGTGTGGAGCGCCTGCGATGTCATCGACCGGCCCGGCACCGCGCAGCCCGAGACGCACACAGCGGTCATCGCCGGCGACCAGCAACAGATCCTTGAGGTGGATCCATCGGCGGCCCGCATTGTGCAGGGGCCCGACCAGGCCACGTGGCTGGTCAACAACGGCGTGCGACGCAAGATCAACATCGACGACACCGCGCTGGTCCTCGGCCTGGGGCTGCAACGATTCCCCAGCGTCGACGTCATCAGCGAGGATCTGTTCAACGCCATACCGGCGAGCCGTCCAATCACCTCGCCGGTCGTTCCCGACGCAGGTGCTCCGCCGGCATATCCCGTCGCGCCGGGCGTGGTGATCGGCTCGGTCCTTCGCGTCCCGCAAGCAAATTCAGTGAGTTGGTACGTCGTCCTCCCCGAGGGGGTCCAGCAGATCCCCGAAGTGATGGCCTCGGTTCTACGGAACACCAATGCATTCGGCGCCAACGTCGCCCCGACGGTATCGCAAGACGTCGTCGCGCGGCTCCCCGCGGCATCCCCGGGCCTGGACACCTCGATGTTCCCCGAGAAAGCCCTGCATTCGGTGGCGAGCCTGACCGATCCGGTGACCTGCTGGCAGTGGAAGAAGAAGGCGGGCGAACAGCAAGCCACCCCGGCTCTGGCGTTCCTGCCCGCGCTTCCCCTCACTGAACAGCAGCGCACCCTGTGGCGCCATGACCTGGTATCGCGGCCCACCGTGTCGATGTATGCGGCACCCGGATCCGGATTCTACGTTCGGACAACAGGTTCGGACCCCCGCTCGCCAGCGACGGAAACGCAATGGTGGGTGTCCGATCGGGGCGTCCGCTACGGCTTCATGAACCAGGGAGACACCGGAGGTACCTCGCCGGCGTCGGCGTTGGGCCTGTCCTCACCGCTGCCGGCGCCCTGGGCGATCCTGGCGATCCTGGCGGCTGGGCCCGGACTATCCAAAGAAGCGGCACTTGTAGCGCAGGACACGGTGCCACCCTCGCCGCTGGCGGTTGTTCTCAACGGAGGGAAGAGCGGGAATTGAGCACAGAACCATGGATTCCGCCGCGCCGCCGTGTAGAAGTACCGGACGGCAAAGAAGTCAGTGTCGAAACAGAGGTTCCGCCACCCCCGGAGATCAAAGAGGTTGTCCCCCCGAGTAAGTGGCAGAAGCTACTGCCAATTCTGATGGTGGTCGCCATCATTGGCATGATCGGCATCTTCCTGGCCTCTGGAGTCAGGAAGATTACCAGCCCGTACATGTTGATGTTTCCGCTTATGTTCGCTGCGTCGGCTCTGGGCATGATGGGTGGGTACGGCAACAGCGGTGGACCGAAAACCGCTGAGATCAACGCGCTTCGGCGCAAGTACCTTGAGATGCTGTCGAACCTGCGAACGAAGGTCTACAAGCGCGCCGTCGCACAGTATGACTATCTGGCGCACTTTGCGCCTCCGCCTAGTGCCCTGGCGGCGATGGTCGGTGGACCGCGGACCTGGGAACGGTCGCGTCCCGCCAAGGATCCGACCTACTTCTTGTCCGTACGAGCCGGCGTGGCACGCCAGCGGCTCGGCGGAGGTATGAAGATGGTCGATGCGCCGCCCGAAAACGTGACCGAGCCGGTATGCCGGGTGTTCGGTGAGCGGTTCTTTCGCGCTCATCGCGCCGTCGAGGGAATGCCGACCATCATCGACCTCAAGACTCACCGCAGCGTGCAGTTCTTCGGGACCGGCGACGTGCTTGGGGTTATTCGGTCGATGCTGCTGCAGCTGGCGGTATTTCATCCACCGAATCTGGTGTTGGTGGCAGTCATCACGGATCATCCCGAGCAATGGGACTGGATCAAATGGCTTCCGCACAACCAGAACCCGCATCGGCGCGACGCGATGGGCACCGAGCGGATGGTCTACACCCCCGCCGACGGACCTGCCGCGCTGGAGAAGATCCTCGCCGGCCGAGGCGACTTCTCCGCCGATGAAGCGTTCACGGGTAATAAGCCGTGGCTCATCGTCGTCGCCGACCGGGTCGAGCGTGGCATCGCCGGATGCGGCGAAGGCATGGAAGCCGTTACCGTGCTGCGCCGCGGCGGCGAGGACGAAGACGGGCTCGAAGTCATGGGAGCCCGGGTGGAGGTCGCCCCGGACGGGCGGGCCCGCAAACGGAAGATGACCGCCGATGATCCGCTGACCAACTGGCTCAGTGCCGTCGACAACGTGGGGGTCGCGCAGGCACGTCAGATTGCGCGGCAGATGGCACGCTGGCGCGCCGTGACCGACAAGCAGGCCGTGTCGGGGCGGACCAGCGATCCAAGCAAGGCCGTTCATTCGTGGGCCAGCCTGCACGGGGTCGACGACCTGGGCGTGATGGGCAACAGCCTGTGGCGCCGTCACCCCGAAGGCGACCGGGGCCGGATGCGCACGCCGATCGGCTGGGACAAGGCTGGGGCGCCGGTCGAGGTGGACATCAAGGAGGAAGCCGAGCAGGGCATGGGCTCGCACGGCCTGATCCTCGGATACACCGGCTCGGGAAAGTCCACGCTGCTGGTCAACCTGCTTCTGGGGCTGGTCGCTCTTCACACCCCCGAGGAGCTGAACCTGGTCCTCATCGACTACAAGGGTGAGTCCACGTTCGACGGATTCGAGAAGCTCAAGCACACCGTCGAGATCATCTCCAACCTGAGTTCGCAGGACATGATCGATCGCCTCAGTGCCGTGCTGCGCGGTGAGGTGGAACGTCGGCAGCGACTGCGCAGCGAGATGGGGATGGCGACGACCGGCAAGAAGTTCCGGGACGCGCGAACCTACCTCAAGGCTCGCGAGCGGGGCGCGCAGATCCCACCGTTCCCGACACTATTGATCGTCACCGACGAGTTCACCGCGCTGCTCAAAGACCATCCCGAGTTCCGCGACGATTACGAGCACCTGGCCCGCCAGGGCCGCGCCGACCGCATCTGCCTGATGCTGGCGACGCAGTCGCTGACCGGCGTATCGGTAGGACAGCTGTTGTCCAACTGCGGATGGAAGATCGCGATGAAGACGGCCAGCGGGCAGGACTCGCAGGCCGCGATCGAAGATAAGGCGGCCTACTACCTCACCGAACCCGGTGAGGGCTACCTGAAGGTCGGAGGTGCTGAGCCCCGCTACTTCCGGGCCGCCAACCCCACCGAACTGTACTTCCCGCCCGACGAGCTGACTGTGGGGCGTGGGGATCGCAGCGCCGTGGGCGGTATCACCGGTGTCGCGCCATTCACCGTGACCGCCGTGCCCATCCCAGGCCAGAACGACACCGACGATGAGGTGGAGGCGGCGCCGGTAGAACGCACGGCCGAAGAGATGGACAACGCGCCCGAGGTTGGGAGCGTCATCCTGAACCAACTTGCCGGCCACGGCACCGACTGCTTCAAGTTGTGGCTGCCGCCGCTGCTGCAGCCACGGCCGGTGGGCCGTCTTGTCGCCGACAGCGGACTGCACGCCGGCGACAAGGCGGTACTGACCTTGCCGATCGGGCTGCTCGACGTGCCGTACAAGCACGCCCAGCAGGTGTTCACCGTCGATCTGGCGGAGAACAATTTGGCGATGCTGGGCCGCACCAGATCCGGCAAGTCTGTGGCGATGCAGACCCTGGCGATCGCCGCAGCCAAACTCAACAGCCCGCGGCGGCTGCAGATCTACGGTCTGGACTTCAGCTCCGACAGCAAGCTGCTGGCTCTGGAAGGGCTGCCGCACGTCGGCGGTGTTGCGCTGCGCCGCGACAACGACGCGGTATCGCGCGTCCTCGCCGAGGTCACGGAGGTGATCGAGAAGCGATCAGAGCTGTTTCGCAAGCTCCGGATCACGGGCATGGCCAGCTACCGCGACAAGGTCGCGGAAGGAACAGCGCCCGATGACGGCTTCGGCGACGTGCTGTTGCTCGTGGACGGGTTCGATGCGTTCAAGGAAGACCACGACGATCTTGTGCCGGCACTCGCCGAAATCACCAACAGCGGTCTGGCGGTCGGTGTGCACGTCGTCGTCGCCGTGCAAGTGTTCTCGACGCTTGGACGCAGCCTCAACCAAAGCTTCAGCACACGCATCGACTTCAAACTGAACTCGCCCGAATTGTCCGGGGTCAACAACAAGAAGCTCGCCGAGTCGATCCCGGCCGATGTGCCGGGTCGCGCACTCGATCTGGCCAGTCACCTGCACCTGATGATCGGTGCACCCCGGCTGGACGAGGTCGAAGCCGTCGATGACGCCGGGCTGGAGGCCGCGGTCGCTGAAATCAGCGCGACGTGGCAGGGCGAGGGCGCCCGGCAGGTGCGGGTTCTTCCCGAGAGGGTCGAGGCGTCGAAGCTGCACGTGCCCGCCGACTGGACGGGCTCGAAGTGGACGGTGCCGATCGGTCTCTACGAAAAGGATCTGTCACCGGTGCTGTTTGACTTCATGTCCGGCCGCCACCTGAACATCTTCGGCGGCCCCAAGTGCGGAAAGACCCATCTGATCGCCGCGATGATGAAGTCGCTGACGTCGCGATTCACCCCCGATGAGGTCAGGTTCTTCGTCGTGGATCTCAAGGGATCCGAACTTCTCGATGCCATCGACGAAGATTACCTGCTGCGCTGGGATGCCATCGAAAAGGTTGCCAACCCGCAGTACAAGGCAGGCGAGTATTCGGCGCCGCCGAAGATCCAGAAGACCGTGGCACGATCAAGCCTGGTGACCAGCCCGACCGATCTTGCGCCGGTGATGATGGGCGTGGCCGGGTCGCTGGAGAACCGGCGCCTGAAAGGCACCGAAACCATTCAGGAGCGGCGGGCACGGTCCTGGTGGAGCGGCCCGGAGATCTTCTTGTTCGTCGACGACTACTCGTCGGTGGCCAACGCCGCGCCGGCGGGGTTCGCGCCGCTGGCCGAGCACTGGGGCAACGCACCCATGATGGGCATCCACTCGGTGGTGGCCTGTCCGATGGTGACCGCCAACCGGATGCTCGGCTCCGGGAACTCGCTGCCCAAGCTCAACAACGAGGCCGGCGGATCGAACCTGATCATGGATGGCATTCGCAGCGAGGGGCCGGTACTGACGGTGCGGCTGGATCGCAAGCCGAAAGGTCGCGGCATCCTGCTGAGTTCAGAGGGGCAGGAGGTGATCCAGACGCCAGTGGTGCCCGAACTGGAGAAGGCTTTGCCGGGCACCGGCTCGTTCTGAGGATGGCGAATGTCGAACTGGAGGGTATAACGGTCCTATTGCAGGTCATTGACCTACGTGTAAGGCTCTCATTCATGGGTGTGTTCCGAGGGAAGGAGTTTTCGACATGTTGCAGGTGAATTCCGAAGCATTGCTGGCTGGAGGGGTTGGCGTCACGGGTGTCACCGCTCAGCAGGGCGCCACGACGGCCGCCGCGATGCCCGTGGTATCGGGGCTGGTGCCGTCGGGTATCGACACGGTGTCGATGCTGGCCTCCACTGCGTTCAGCGCACAGGGAGTGGATTTCAGCGCCACCTCGGCGGAGGGCACAGCGATGCTGGGCTTGGCCGCTGAAGGTATGACGTCGGTCGCGGCCGCCTATGAGGCTGTCGACGCTGCCGGCGCTGTCACGGTGCTCTAACCGAGAGGTTTTCCCGACGGGGGAATAGCGGTCAATGGAATGGCATGGGATGCCGCCCGAATTCAATACCGGGCGGCTGATCGCAGGGGCGGGCGTCGAGCCCTGGATGCAAGCCGAGGCCGGCTGGCAGGCTGTCGCAGCCGACTTCACCGCCGCCATGGCCACGCTGCGCGCTGAGATCGCCATGGTGACAGCGGCCTGGCAAGGGGCGGCGGCCTCCAAGGCCCAGGCCGCATTCGAGCCCTATCTCGCCTGGATGGCGTCGATCATCGCGATGGCCGAACAGCGGGCCGCGGCCGCGGCCGCCCAAGGAGGCAGCTACGGAACCGCTGTGGTCGAGACTCCCACACTCGGTGAGATCGCCGCCAATCACATCACCCACGCGGTACTGGAAGCGACGAACTTCCTGGGTGTGAACACCATTCCGATAGGGATGAACGAATTCGAATACCTGGTGGTGCTCTGGAACCGTGCCGCCGGGGCGATGGATGGGTATTCGGCGGCCACCGGAGTGAACACCACGTTCCCGCCGTTCACCATCGCACCCAGCATCATGGCGGCACCCGGTATGCCCGAAGCCGGTCTGGCGCAGATCCTGGCGCAGACAGCAGCCCAGCTGCCTGCCAGCATGGGTCGCGACGCGTTGCTGGCGGAACTGCAGGTCGCAGCAACAGAGGGTGCCGCCCGGGGGCAGGCGCAACAGATGGGTCAGCTCGCGGCGACGGCGGGCAACTTGGCCGGCCAGCAGGCCAGCACGCAGGCCGCGCAGGACGGGGCGGGTCAGACGACTCAAAGCACCCAGATGGCGACGCAGATGGCAACCCAGATGGCGTCTCAGGTGCCCCAGCAGTTCTCACAGGCCGGACAGGTCGTGGGTCAGGCTCCGCAACAGCTGATGCAGACGGCATCCCAACCGCTGCAGCAGATCACGTCGATATTCCAGAACATGGGAGGCGGGGATCTGGCAAATCAGAACATCTCCCCGGCAGACCTTGTCTCGCATTTCGGCTCCACCGATCAGCTCGGCGCCTACGGTACAAGCCCGGTCGGCTCCGCGGGCGGCGGATACGGCGGCGCGGGCCTGCTGTCGGCGGCCAATTCCGGTGGCACATCAACTCTTCGCTCACCGGCCGGTTGGGCGCAGCCCGCGCCGGCTCCCACGGCGTCGGCTGAAGAGGTTGTGCGCACGACGGCGGCGCCCACTGGCGGCGCCAGTGCCGTCGGCAGCGGAACGGGGATGATGGGGCCCATGGCGGGAGCCCATGGCCGCGGGGAGAGTTCCTCGGTTGCCCTCGACGAACCGGTGGCCGAGGAGAAGCCGGTGGTGGCGGCATTGGGCTTCGAAGTGTTCGACGAACGGTAATGGCCAGTCGACCTGGTCAAACGAGCGAAAGGGGGGTGCCTGGCGGTCCTCTTGCGTATGCCGCGGAGATCGTTTTGGCTGGTATGAGAGACGGGATCCACTGTAAGCCTCCGCGTCGTCACTGTCTCTGGGCGCGGGCCTACCTCTAGAGGGGGTTTGATCACCGAGACAGTGCACCGCGGATCAACGGCTGATCTGCAATATCGACAATCGCATCACACGGCACAAACACAAAAGGAGTGAAATTCCATGGCCCTTCAGGCTTTGAACACCGACACCGCAGCCCAGAAGGCCGTGGCCGACTCGATCGGGTCGACCGCGCAGGCCGAGCAGGCAACCCTCACCTCATTCCTCAGCGAAGTGCAGGCGCTGCAGGGCCGGCTCGTCGGTGAAACGGGTACCGCCACCCAGGCAAAGGCCCAGCACCTCCACGAGGTCGGTATGCAGCTGGTCAATCAGCTCAACAGCATCTCCGAGCGGGTTGGGCAGTCGGCCGGCGGCTACGTCAACGTCGACTCCGACGGCGCCGGAACTGTCCAGTCCAGCGCATCGCTGCCCTTCTGACATCACCCCATCAACCTCTCAAGACAAGGAGCTAAATAGCTATGGGACAGCAAGTTTGGGATTTCGCCTCGATTCACGGGGCTGTTGGTGTCCTGCGCGGGCACGCCAACACCATCCAGGGTCAGAACGAGGCGCTCGAAGGCGACCTCGCCCAGGGTGCCTCCGTCTGGCAGGGCGAGGCGTCGGACATGTGGACGCTGGAGCAGCGCACGCTCAACCAGCACGGCCAGGACTTCAAGCTGGCCGTCGACTCCTACCTGACAGCGGTGGAGGAGTCGACCAACAACACCGCGCACCAGGAGCAGATCAACGCGTCGTCCTTTGGTGGCTGACGCCAACACACCACGAGATAAATATAGCGGCACGGGTATAAACAGCCCGTGCCGCTATATTTTTACCTATGGTTTTGTGCCCGTGTAATTCGGCACAGAAGGGTGTTACGGTAAAGCTATGAGCAACGAACAAGACCCGTATTACGGAGCTTTTTCGCGGGGCCCCGCCGCCGGCGGACCGCCGCAAGGGCCCCCCGTCAGCCCGCCGCAGAACCCACCGCAACAGGGTCCAGGATCAGCCGCTGAATCACCGGAAGAGAGGACCACGATCGTCGACCGCAGCGACTGGCAGGGTGCCCCTAACCAGGCGCCGCCCCACCCCTACGAGCAGGGCCGTCCCTATCGGCAGCGACCGCAGCCACCCGGGCACCACCAGCAGCCAGCCCAGTATGCGGAGCCCGAGCAGGTCCGTCCCTATTCGCCGCCCCCTGCGGCGTCGGTTCCGGCCACCCGCGTGCTCGCTCGCCGAGACGTTCGCGACGACTCGGAATACGTCGCGCTCGATAAGACCGATGTGCGGCGGATGTCGGTCCCGGCCGAACACGGATGGCGTGCCGCGCTAAATAAGATCCTTCCGGGTATAACAATCGGGCCTGGCAAAGACGAACGATACGAAATCAGCCTTAAAGAGCGCGTGATTCGCCCTGTTCGCACAACATTCACCGTCGCTGTTCTCAACCTGAAAGGCGGCGTCGGCAAGACGACCGCCACCAAGGCGCTCGGCTCGATCATGTGCGATGTCCGCGGCGACAAGGTGATCGCCGTCGACTTGGACAACGACTCAGGAAACCTCACCGAGCGCCACGGCCGCGAGACCCACCTGAGCATCATCGAACTGGTCTCCGACCCATCGGTCAGCCGCTATCACGACGTGCGCGCCCACACCTCCTCCGACAAGGTGTCAAAACTGGAGGTGCTCGCCCAGCCCGACTTCGCCCGTGCAGAGCGCACCGTCGAACGAGAGGACTTCGAGGCGGCGATGGCGTTGCTGCAGGAGTACTACTCGGTAGTGCTGCTGGACTGCGGCACCGCCCTCAAGTCCGACCTGATGAAGGCGGTCCTCAACGAATCTCGTGCCGTGGTGGTCGTCACCAACGCCTCCATCGATGCCCTACAAGAGACCGATCACACACTGGACTGGTTGCGCCACAACGGATATCTCAAACTGCTGGAGAACCTGGTGCTGATCATCAACCACACAGAGGCCGGCAAGCCCAACGTGGTGGTGGACAAAGTAGTGGAGCAGTTCACGCGCAAGATTCCGCAGGAACGGATCTTCGTCACCCCGTTCGATCGGCACGTGCACGAGGGCCGCGAGATCAACCTGAAGCTGCTGTCGAAGAAGAGTCGTCGGCGATACCTCGAAGTCGCTGCAGCGGTCTCAGACCTTTTCCCCAAAACCGCCAGCTAGCGCACCCAGCGTTCCTCACGGGCAATCCGGCCCTCAAACGGATCAGGAGGCATGATGGCGCCGACGACCAACGGGACGGCTCTCTCGCGTGTCGCGGTGTGGTACGGCGATTCCGAGCAGGAGGCTCGCCAGCAGGATCTTGTGCTGCCGACCCAATCACCCATCAGCGACTACATCGGCGAAGTCGTCGACCAGCTCAGCGACGGTGACCCCATCACCGCCCCGGCCGGTAGCCAGTGGACATTGGCACGCACCGGCGGACCGCTCAAGCCCGACCAGTCCCTTCACGACGCTCGCGTCACCGACGGCGCGGTTCTCGAACTGCGGGCGGTCAAATCCACCGAGCGGTACCGCAAGGTCACCGAGGACGTCATCGCCGCCGCAGCGACCGCGGCTGCGGCCGCGGGCCGGCCATTCAATGTGCACGCCGCCCGCCAGGCCGGGCTCGCCGGCCTAGCATTTGGGGGCATCGCGGTCTGCGCTGCGCAGTGGCTGCTGTGGATTCGCAGCTCCTACTCATGGTGGTGGGTGCTGGTCGGCGGTATCGGCGCCGTGGTGGCCTTCACCGGAATGTGGTCGGCGTCGCGCCGATACGAGAGCAGCGACGCCGCCACCGCCTGGACCGTAGTCTGGGTGGCGGCCACAGCTGTTGTGGGACAAGTGATTCCCATCTCGGAGCGCACTGCGTCGCCAGGGATCCCGCACGTCATGGTGTCAGCAGTGGGTGTTGCGGTCGGTGCCGTCTGCGCGCTGCTGCTGACCCGGCGCCACCTGGCCATCACCACGGCGCTGAGCGCGTTGATGGCCATCGTGGCCGTGATCTGTGCTGTGGCCGAGTACACGAATCTGCGTCCCTCGGCGATCGGCGCCGGCGTCCTCATCGCCGGCCTGATCGGCCTACAGAACGCGAGCGGTATCGCAGCGGGGCTGGCCCGGATCACCCTGCCCAGAGTGCCGGCCGACGGCGAAACGATCGAAGTCGGTGGCGAGATCGGAGAGCGGGAGCTTGCGACGGTGCGACTAAGGTCGCAGCGGGCCGTGGAGATGACCACCGGGCTCGTCGTTGCCTCGGCCGTGACAACGGCCGCAGCCGCGGTGTTCACGATGGATCCGCACTCCTACCACCACAAAATTGAACTGGTCATCGTGTCGTGCGTCGCGATCATTCTGATCATCTGGGGTCGCACGATGTCGAATGCGCTGCAAGCCTTTTCGATGCTCGCTGGCGCGGCATTGGTCATCGTGGGATCCGCGGCGCGGCTCCTGCTGGCCTGGCATGACGGCTGGAAACCCGCGGTGGTCCTGGCCGTGGTGGTGGGATCCATCGTCGTACTGGTGACCATTGCGGTGGTAGTGACCCCACGAGGCGTCAATCCGAGAGTTGCCCGGTTGATCGAGATCTTCGGCTGGATCGCGTTGGTCACCGTATATCCGCTGGCCGCCTGGGTCACCGGGATCTTCGCGGTCCTTCGCGATCTGAGGATCGGGTGAAAGCGGTGCGGCCCCTCGTTTACCGACTGTTCATGGTGTGCGTCATCAGCGTGTTGATGGCGGTGTTCTCCGGCGCAGGACTTGCCCACGCGCTGACTCCACCGACAATCGACGCCGCGGCTGTGCCGCCCGACACCGTCGGGCCGGAGCAGCCTATGCAGCTGTTGGCGGAGTGCCAAGTACCCGGCGTGCTGCCTGGATCGAATTTCGCAGACCCGCCCCCAGGATGGCGGTTACTCAATCTCGATGCGACAAGGCCGTTCGCCACAGGCGCCGGGCAGACGGTGGCCGTCATCGACACCGGAGTGACTCCCAATCCGCGGCTACGCAACCTCCGTCCCGGAGGGGACTACGTCACTGATGGTGACGGGCTCACCGACTGCGATGCACATGGGACGTTGGTCGCCGGAATCATTGGCGCAGCACCGAATCCGGGTGACGCGTTCGTCGGCGTCGCACCTGATGCGGCACTCATCAGCATCCGGCAGTCATCGGCCCATTACCGGCTGCAGAACCCAGACCAGTCTGACGATCCCAACCTCACTGAGACGGCAATCGATCTCCGCGCGATGGCCCGCGCCGTGGTCCATGCCGTCAACCTGGGCGCCACGGTGATCAACATTTCGATGGTGTCATGCATGAAAGCAGTGCGCCATGCCGACGATCGCGAGCTCGGCGCCGCGCTGCACTGGGCGGTGGCCGAACGCAACGTCGTCGTCGTGGTCGCTGCGGGTAACACCGGTGGCGACTGCCGACAGAACCCGCCGCCGCCCGGCACCGACCCGGCGAGCTGGGCCAATGTGGTGACGATCGCGTCACCTGCCTGGTGGGCCGACGACGTGCTGGCCGTAGGGTCGGTCCAAAACGACGGCACACCGTCCACCACGACTCTGCAGGGGCCCTGGGTGGACTTGGCTGCCCCGGGTGAAAACATTGTCAGCACAGGCAATTTCCCCGATGGGCACCTCGTCAACGGTCTACCCGGCCAAGACCAGATCCTGGTGCCGATGTTCGGTGACTCCTACTCCGCTGCCTACGTCAGCGGGGTCGCGGCGCTCGTACGGCAAAAATATCCTGACTTGAACGCCTACCAGGTGATGCACCGGCTCAAAGCCACTGCCCACGCGGGGCCGACCACACCGGATCCCTCGGTCGGCTGGGGCGTCGTGGACCCGCTCGCCGCATTGACCTGGAATGTCGCCGATCCCGCGCCGACGCTGCCGGTGAACAACATCATCCATCCGGCCCCGCCGCCACCCCCGCCGGATTACACACCACGCCGTACCGCCACCTACCTTGTGCTCGGCATCGCCGGCGCCATCCTGCTGGCGATCGGCGCCTGGGCGGCCCTGCGTCGAAAGAGCCATCCATGAGCAGCAACATGTCCTCAAACAGCGCACAGGGTTTCACCAAACCGCCGATGCTCGGCGTGCGGGTCACAGTGACCCGCACAGTGCTGACAATCCTTGCCGGGATGGCCTGGGTCATGGCCACCGGTGGTCGGCTGCACCCCGCCGCAGTAGCTGCCGTGCCCATCGTCTTGATGCTCATCGTCTTCATCACGATCTATCACGTCGCTCTCACTCATTGGATGTCCACCTGGTGGGCATGGCTGCGTCACCGACGTTCAGTCGCGGCCGAGCCCCCGCCTCCGGCCCGCAACGTCTTCATCAACGGTGTGCCTATCGGTGTTGTAGCCGAAAACGAGCAGTTGATCACCCTTGTCGAATTGCATGGTGACCCGCTGTCACCGTCGGTGGTCACCGACACCGAAGAACGGACAGCCAACGTGCTCGACATCGGCGAGATCGCCGGTCTGGTTGGCCGAGTCCTCGACGTCGGGGTGAACACCGCGGACATCATCAGCGACGGCTTCCGCGCCGCGGGCGGATTCGCCGATCTGTACCAGCAGATAACTGGCCCCACCGTGGCCCCCGCCGAACGGCGCAGCTGGATCGTGGTGCGGACCGACCTGCACGACAACCTTGCCGCTATCGACCGGCGGGGAGGTGACGCCGAGGCAGCTTTACGCGTCGCCGCGGTGACGTGCCTGCGGATCGCGGACACCCTCGCAAGTTCCGGCCTGGACGCCCGCCCCGCCAGCGCCGAAGCGATCGATGCTGTCAACGCGCTGCTGCATGTCGATGCGCCGATCGCCGACCACTGGTCGCACCTGGAGGGCCGCAGTGGCTTCACCGGGGTCTACTACGCAGACCCTGCACATATTGGTGACGATGCCGCGCAGTGGTGGACCTGGCCGCTGTCGCAGTCGGTCACCACGCTGGTGCGGCTGACACCAGGAGCCAATGGCACCACGAATATCGCCGCGTTGGTGCGATACCGCACGGATGCGCGACCGCCGGCGCCTCCGGTGTCGCGACTCGGGCCGCTCTACGGCGTCCAAAAAGCGATGTGGCAGCAGTTCCGGATCGGTTATCTACCAGTCACGGCGCCCTTGCCGGCGGCGGCGCTGCGCTCGGCTGCCCCCATGCTGCCCTTCGGGCCCGCCGGCCCACTGATCGGGTCGATCGGCGATCCCCGCGACCACACCTCGGTCCACCTCTCGTTGTCCGGGCCGATCACCGTGTTGTGCCAAAGCTCAGTGCTACTACGGCAAGCCGCTTTGCGGGCAAGCGTCACCGGCCGACCGCTGCTGATCATCACCGATGAACGCGACAAGTGGCAGCCCATCGTGTCGTTGGCAGTGTCGGGCGACATCCTCGATGACTATCCGGGTGGCTGGACCGCTGACGACGAAGACGATCTGAGTGATGGCGACACCGCGATCGCGTTGCAACATGGTTCCGGCGCACTTGGCTTGGCAGGGCTGGACCCCGATACCGTCCTGGTCATCGACACCGACAAGGACTGGCCCGAGCACCTACCGCAGGTCACCGTCCTGACCGA
The DNA here is from genome assembly GCF_041206865.1 of Mycobacterium sp. HUMS_12744610. Classification (NCBI taxonomy): domain Bacteria; kingdom Bacillati; phylum Actinomycetota; class Actinomycetes; order Mycobacteriales; family Mycobacteriaceae; genus Mycobacterium; species Mycobacterium servetii. Next base: position 48,578 of record NZ_JBGEDP010000002.1, on the reverse strand, counting down.
CGACGAGGCATGCGATGCCGATATCGAACTCGTCGACACCGACGATCAGTTCGGCTTCACCCTCAAGATCAGGACCGGGCTCAGCGCGCGAGTACGCTCCGTGCCCGCCCACGAGGAACGGCGGATCTTGGGAGTCAGTCCTCAACCGACCACCGCCAGGGGCCCAGTGCGGCAAGCCGACCGTCCAAAAGCCCCCATCCGGCCTCGCCCGCCCGCCACCCGGCCGCGGCCCACACCAGCGCGGCCTGCCCAGCAGCCAAGCGGACGGGAAGCCCCCCAGGACACAAAGCCGCAGACAGCGGACCATACAACCCGTACCCGTATCGACCTCGCCGACGATCTCGCGAGACAACCGGGGACCGCCCCAGGGCGAGGAATCGAGCCCGTCCTGCCGGCACCCCTGGGAACGGCGGCACCTGCCGAACCGCCTTCTGCTGCTCAGCCCAGCAGTCCAGTCACCCCGCCAGTACGTGAGCCCGGCCCTCCACCGCCATCGTCGCCACCACAACCGATCCGGCCCCCGGCCGCCGCACCGTGGACCGGACCGCCGCCTCGTGGCGCCAGCACACCGCGCATTCCGCCGCCGAGCCCCCTACCGCCACGGCGCACCCGGAACGGGCAACAGGAACCTGAAACCCAACCCCCGCATGACAATCAGGCCACACCCGCCGAGTCGACACCACCGACGTCACCCCCGGCCGGTCAGCAGCGTGATTGGGCGCAGGCATTCGGGAGAAGCCCTCGGCAACGGCCCCAGCCGTCCGCACCTGACGGGGCTTCATCGCCGCTGCCTGAAAGCAACGGCGACTCCAACGGGCGCCACCGCGCACCTGATGGCACCGACGAGACAAGCCGCGGGCCAGGAGGTGCGGTACCTCCACCCCGTAGCGCCGGACGTCGCGAGGAGTCCTAATGGCCAAGAAAGTCACCATCGAACTGGTCGATGACATCAGCGGCGAATCTGGCGCTACCACTACACAATTCGGGCTAGATGGGATCGAGTACGAGATCGACCTCGTGAACGACAAAGCCTTGCGCGAGCAATTTGCACCGTGGATAGCCAAGAGCCGCAGGGTCAATGGCCACGGCCAGAACGGGTCACTACCCACCAACGGGCGGCACCGTCACGACATGCATCTGATCCGAGTCTGGGCCAAACAGAACAACATCACGGTGCCAGCACGCGGCAGAATGCCGGCGGCGATCATCGAGGCCTACGACAAGGCCCAATCCGCGAAGTAGCGCAACACGGCCATGTAGCAGCCGGCCAGCTGTAGCCCGACACAATCGCGATCGTGCCGTGTCGCCGCACCGTCTGCTGCACGTGATCCCGCCGCCGGCCGATGTTGGCACGATCCAACAGACGCGCCGTGCCGGACCGGGAGCGTCTCGTCGCGCACAGCCGCTACTTCATGCTGCCACTGAAAAAGGCGTGAGCCGCGGCGGTTTCGGGTGAACCGAAGCGCCTACTGAACAATGCATTTGTCGAATGCAAGCGTGCCCACCGGCCGCGGGACACCACCAGTTGCGGGTGGTCTTGAAAACAGCTCCAGCGCCCATGACGGTTGAAGTCATGGTGATGACCCAAGTAGACGACGCCGCTCTCCCGAGGGCGGTCAACACGATGAGCAGCGCAACCGCCCCGAAGGAGAGTGCCGGACCATACCGGCGCACCTCCGGGATCATTGGCCACCCAGGTAAGCATGCCGTGAACAGTGAAACCCCCTCCTCGGGAGGCAAGGAGAACGACGACACCGCTGCCAGTGAACGTGAACAACGAGCACCGTGGGTCGCGCTGGCGTGTTACCTCGTCGCAGTCGTATCCCTGTTGGTGTCGCTGAACACATCCTGGCGATTCTTCGAACACGTACTCCACATCCCTACCGCCAACGGTGAACGGTGGGTGATGTTCGCAGTCGCCGAGCTGGCACTCGTGGTGTGCGGCGCAGGCATGGCCGTGAACGTCCAGCGCACCGGCCACCCCGGAGCATTCCGGGCACCCGTGTGGGCTATGTGCGCAGCCATGGCATACATGGCGTGGGCCATGTCAACCACCGACGAAGCCGTCGGACGAATCCTGCTCGGTCCGGTACTTGGCACCGTCATGCTCCACCTCGGGCTTGGCCTGGAACTTCGTGCCCGCCACCACCGCACCAGCACCGCCGCCCGTATCGGCCGTGAACTACGGGAACGCTGCTTGTCGCGTTTGGGCCTGGGCGACGATGACCGCGATGCCGCGCAGCGCTCCCGCGATCGCAGGGCATACCAAGCCGCAGCACTGTCACGGCCACGGCGTTGGCCATGGTCGCGCGCAGCCCGCCTGGAGCGCGCGCTGCTGGCTGCCGGCGTTGCCGACGACCCGGTGATGCGCGAGCGGATGCTGGCACGGTTAGCTGTTCTCAACCACGCCGGCGAACTGGCCACCCACACCCAACCGTCGCCATGGACACAACCCAGCCGGCCCACGCCCGACAAACACGGTCACGTCGGGGAATCTCATCTAAACAGCGGGGCGACTGAGCACGATGGGGGCGAATCCGCGCGGCCACGTATCGGCGACGGCACCGACACGTCGGTACGAGACGCATCAAACAGCCATGCCCTCAACACCGTTCACCCACTCGATGCGGCGAAACTGCGCCCGACCCACCTCTCGAACAGTAACGAGGAAACGTCGAACAACAACGATGGATGGGTCGATGTCGCCGAAACTCTCGTACGAGAAAAGGTGACGGTGAAATCTGTTGAACAGACCGCAGATGTCCTACGCCTATGGGACCAGCGAGTACCGGTTACCACCATCGCGACCCGCACCGGTGTACACCGCGACACCGTCACCAACATCACCAAAGCGGCTGAAGCGCTCATGTCTGTCGCCTGCCATGAGGATGGGACCAGTGTGACCTGATTTTTGCCAGGGTGATGGGACCACCTGGATTGCCAGTTATGGGACCACCGGCGCGTCGTGTCGGTGGTCTTTTCATTTGTTCGTTCGATCGCCGTGAGAGCTCAAGTCACGGAGGTCGCCGAGCATGGCTTTTCGGGAGGTCAGTGTGAACGAGATCAGGGAAGTGCTGCGGGTGTGGCTGGGGGTGGCGGGGCTGCCGGCGCCGGGATACCGCACGATCGCCGGGCATTGCGGTCTGGACCGCAAGACGGTGCGCCGTTACGTCGAGGCCGCCCAGGCGGCTGGTCTGCGTCGCGACGACGACCTAGGCGCGGTTGATGACGCGTTGATCGGGATGGTCGCCGAAGCAGTGCGTCCCGTGCGCCCCGATGGGCACGGTGCGGCGTGGGAGCAGCTGTTGGGGTTCGAGGAGCAGATCACGAAGTGGGTGGCCGGCACGGCGGGGCAGCGGCCGTTGACGGTGACCAAGATCCACACCCTGTTGGCCCGGCAGGGCTGTGTGGTGCCGTATCGGACGTTGCACCGATTCGCCAGTGAGCGTTGCGGTTTCGGCCGCAGAGACCTGACGGTGCGGGTTGCTGATGGTGATCCCGGGGTGGAGTGCCAGGTCGATTTCGGCTATCTGGGGATGCTCACCGACGCCGACGATGGGCGTCGCCGCAGGGTGCATGCGCTGATCTTCACCGCGGTGTACTCCCGGCACATGTTCGTGTGGCTGTCCTACTCGCAGACCCTGACCGCGGTCATCACCGGATGTGAGGCGGCCTGGGAGTTCTTCGAAGGCGTGTTCGCGGTGCTGATCCCCGACAACCTCAAGCCGGTGATCACCGACGCGGATGCGGTCAACCCGCAGTTCAGTCAGGGCTGGTTGGACTACGCCGGGCATGCCGGGTTCCTGACCGACCCCGCGAGGGTGGCATCGCCGAAAGACAAGCCGCGCGTGGAACGCGCCGTGCAGTACGTGCGCCGAAACTTCTGGGACGGTGAAACATTCACCAGCCTGCAGCAGGCGCAGGACGCCGCGACGGCGTGGTGTCGTAACACCGCGGGCACCCGCATCCACGGCACCACGTGTGCACGTCCGGCCGAGCTGTTCGTCGCCGAGGAACAGTCCCGGCTGTTGCCGGTGCCGGGGGTCTATGACGTGCCGGTGTTCAAGACGGTCAAGGTGCACCGCGATTTCCACGCCGAGGTCGCCAAGGCGCTGTACTCGCTGCCCGAGTGCTGGATCGGCCAGTATCTGGACGCGCGGGCCGATACCGAGTTGGTCAAGTTCTATCACCGCGGGGTGCTGGTGAAAGTCCATCCGCGCCAGCCCCCTGGTGGGCGCAGCACCGACCCCGCTGATCTGCCCGAACACAAGACCGGCTACGCCCTGCGTGACGTGGCGGCGTTGATCGCCACCTGCGTGTCGCATGGCCCCAACGTCGGGATCTACGCCGAACGCATTCTCGATGACCGGCTGCCGTGGACCCGGATGCGCACCGTCTACCGACTGCTGGGCCTGGTGCGCCGCTACGGCGCTGACCGGGTCGAACAGGCCTGCGCACTCTCGCTGGATCTCGATGTCGTCTCGGTCAACAAGATCGCCTCCATGCTGGAACGCGCCACCGAAACCAGCACCCCGGCACTGCCGAAGGCGGTCGGCCACACCGCGACCCGATTCGCTCGCGACCCAGCCGAATTCAGCTCCAAACCAACACCATTGACCGTCGTCCCCGAGGAGAACCGCTGACATGACCACCACCCACCGTGGCCCCACCGACCCGGTCGGCGCTGATCTGCTCCGACTGCTCAAAACCCTCAAACTCGGTGCCCTGGCTGACACCCTGCCCGAACGTGCCGCCCTGGCCCGACAGCACAAACTCAGCCACATCGGCTTCCTCGAAACACTGCTGGCCGACGAGGTCTCACGACGCGAATCCCGCTCCGCCGCATTGCGGGCGACCAAAGCCGGACTCGACCCAACCATGCGGTTTGACACCTGGACCGCCCACGAGGACCTGCGCTATGACCGCACCCTGCTGGGGGACCTGACCTCACTACGATTCCTCGACGCCGGCCAGTCCGCGATCGTGCTCGGGCCCGTTGGTGTTGGCAAGACCCATCTAGCAACAGCAGTGGGGCACATGGCCATTCGCCGCCGTCACACCGTCGTATTCGGCCGCGCCGACAAGCTGTTCACCCGGCTGCGCGCCGCGCGACTCGACCACACCGTCGACGCCGAGATCCGACGCCTGGCCGCCGTGGATGTCCTGATCATCGACGACTTCGCGCTACGCCCACTCGACGCCACCGAAACCAGCGACTTCTACGAAATCGTCGTCGAGCGCCACCGCACCAAGACCACCATCGTGACCTCGAACCGCGAGCCCGCCGAATGGCTGACCATGACCGCCGACACCCTGCTGGCCCAATCAGCCATCGACCGGCTGACCTCCGCCGCCCACACCCTGGTCATCGAAGGACCGTCCTACCGCCAACGAACCCGACCCCAGCTTGACCCAGACCCCACCGACGAGCATCCTCAGTAACGCGCCACGGTGGTCCCATCCCCTTGGCAATCAGGTGGTCCCATCACCCTGGCAAGCGACACATGTCGACTGCCGACCGGATGCGGGCCTGAGGAATTCCGCAAGCATGACCCATCCGCCATCTGAGTCGGCGCGCATCGTCATCCCACAGACCTTGCGCTCCGCAGCCGAACGCTGCCTGGCCGCGATCGCCACCCTGCATCAACCCATCACGTCGATTAGCGATCTGAGCGGCCCTTCGTGCGGACAGTGCGCCGAACGCTGGCCCTGCTCCACAGCCCTCCTGCTGGGCCCCTGGCCCATCCAGGACAACACCGGCCCGGTCGGTCAGCAAATCGTCATCCCAGAGGGCAAGACGGCCGCAGAGATCCGGACGACAGCGATCGGCGCATTACACCAGCCCATCCTGGAGGCGGGCGCGCTCGCCGCGCTGTCTGGGCCTTCATGCCGCCAATGTTCCCGGTGGCCGTGCGCGACAGCACAACTCATCGGAGCATGGCCCAGCCTGCAACCCAGTGACGACACCGCTGCAGTCGCTGCAGTCAAAGACGGTCCCGACGTCGCCGCCACGGGCGTGCGCCCCGCATCCGCCCGCTCTCACACGAGACGGGAAGTGCTGTCGAATGACGTTGGGGGAGAGGATCATGAATAGCGCCGCAGCTATAGCAACACTGGTGACGGCTGCCGACCGGTTCGGCATCGGCCCAGGGCGGCATCGCCGACACGCGGTGGACATGTCGATCGCCGCCAAGGCAGAATCCGGCACGCCCGAAGGCCGCCATCCCGTGATCTTCGGTGTGTGCGGAGAACGCGTCACACTGGCCCGAAAGTGGGGCGCATACGGCGACCAGAACGGCATGCTCGCAGAACGGCGGTGCGAACAATGCAGCTGGATCGTGGCCCTGCACCAGGGCACGACAGAATGTGAAATCGTCCGCTATTCGCCAGATGAACTGCAGCGCAACCTCATCGCGAACAGTGGGCACAATCCAGACCTGTTGACAGCACTGCTGCGTGCCGTCCTGGCCAACCACAGGGACGAGTTGAACTACGAGCGCCCCGAACCCGGTGTTGTCTCCGAGCTGCTCGCGCACCTGTGTCGGCACCGACCCGTCGTGATCGTCTGCGGCGAGTGCTGGGATAGCAGCCCGCAAGTGCACGGGCCCGACATCTCCGTGTGCCCAGACGCGACGGTGGCATGCATGGCCTGCACGTTCCTGGCCGGAGCATGGGCGGGGGAATTCGAAGACAGCGTAGGCGCGCCAGAGTGCTTCGTGCACTCTCCGTGCTCGGTTCTCACGTCCGTCGCCGCCCACTTCCGAATCACAGCGACGACCTCATGCCCAGGAAGCGAATCCCCATGACAGCTGAGACCACGCTCCCCACTGATGGACCCCACGCTGAGGTCGCCGAGTCCGAAACCAGCCTGCACGTCGATGTGATGCCCCATCTGCCAATGCTTTTGATCGGATTGAGGTGGCTGTTCGACACAACTCAGCCTGATATGGCGCTGCAACAACACCACGGACAACAAATCGGCTCCGTCGACAACCGCACGCTGCGGTTCATCCCATCCGGTTGGAACGGCCACGCGATCGTCGTAGTCGACGTGACACACGTCGACTACGGTCAACCGCACCAGCCACCGCGCAACCCCTTGGCCCCTGGTGAACTAGCTGCCTTTGCGGACCTCCTGGATGGCATGGGGGAGGATGTCGCCGCGACGTGGAACGGGCACCCAGCCATCACCGGAAGCCTGGCGCTGGCCACACCTGCCCACCCGTCGCTGCTAGCCGCCGTGAGCCGCTACACCGCGGGTTGCCAGCGACACGGCGGTGACCGCTTCTGCCCGTGTGACTGGTACGTCCGCGGTCACCGCCACATTGTCAGCATTCAGGATCTGCATCAGCAGGCAGTGCAACGCCGAACAACCGGTCACAACGGACACGATGCCGCGGGAGACCTGACGGCTCTGGAGAACTACGCGGCCGAAACGACCCGATCGCATCGTCGGCAGCGCGTATGACCGTCGGCAAAGGGCGCCACTGCTCACTGCGCCAGGTTCACCTTGAGCCACCGATGTCACACCAATCTGACGGTGGAAGTCGCGCCGGGCTCCACTGCACACCAACACAACACGAATCCGTATCTCGACCCACTGCAGTCACGTCTCTTGAGAGGACCATTCCGATGGCCACGACAACCGCCCAAGCCAATTGCTCCGGATCCCGTCGACACGGCGCCAAGCCTAGGCATTCCCACCGCAACAGCAACGCCGTATCTGTGCATCAGATCATTAACCCGCAGCTCGTCGCCGCCCGACCCAGCGGCTATCACCGCGGCGGTGGCACTGCACTCGCCGCTGCCTCCCCACTGAAATCCGCGGTCGTGTTGACGGCGGCAAGCGTCATCGCGCTGACACCGCTACAAGCGAGCCACGCTCTCCCACAACACCTTTCCCTCCCCACCGTGTCCATCCCGACAGTCCAACTGACCTCGGTGGTCTCTCAACGCGATATCGACGCACTGGTGTCGAACCTCAAAACCAGCCTCGACGGCGCATCGGCGACTGTGACCGCACTGGCTGGAGCCCCCGGCCAGACCCTGCAGAGCGCACTAGCCACTGCTGTCTCGCTCAACGATTCCCTGTGGCAGGGTCTGACGACCGCCACTGCTAACCCGGTGCTCGACGACGTCCTCAAGGCGCTGCACACCGTATCTGGCGGCGGGCTGACGCGGCTGGCGGCCGCGATAAAGGACGCCGACGGCACTATCGTGCTGACTTCCGAGCAGCTCTCCGATCTGCTCACGTCAACCTTGACCGGCTCCCTTTCCACCGCTCTGACTGCAGTCGCTGGCGTTGTCAACGACCCGCTCAACGCTGCGAAGTACATCGCTTTGCTCAACAGTCCGCTGTCGATCGCCGGCCGTGTCCTCAACCAGAGCATCGCCGCGGCAGCCGACCTGGCAACCAACGGGATCGCTCTGGGCGGCACGTTCGTCACTGCGGTGACTGCCCAGATCACCAACGCACTCAATGGTGTGCATAACCTCATCGACGCCGCCAAAGACGTATTCCCGGGTAATGCCCTGATCGGTGGTGTCCTCACCGCCGTGCAGGGCATCGTGTCCGCGCCGATCAACGTCGCGGTGGCGGGAGTCAACGGACTGACCACCACGGTGACCGACGCAGCGGACGTCGTGGTCTCGCGGCTGAGCGACGGAGCATCCTCGGTGGTCAGCACCTGGCTTGGGAACGGCACCACCGACGGCGCAGTGCAAGATGCCATCAGCACCATTGGGGCGGCGCCACTGTCACCGTCCAGCTACACCGCCGCACTCACCACTCTGGTCGGCGCCGGGATCACCACGGTAGGAACCGTGGCCCGCACTGCCGGCAGCTTCGCATCCCTGCCGTTCACGGTCGGCGCCAACCTCACCGGCACCGGCGCCGCCATGATCACGACCTTCATCAGCGACGCCGCGACCGCCACCAGCGGCATCCTGCGCGCGGTGGGCATGCCTGCGCTCGTCTACAGCATGCCCAAGGTTCTCGCCGCAGGTGTCAACGCGGCGATCAACGTCGCCGCGACCGCGGTGAAGATCGGGCTCAGGACCGTCGCTGGCGCACTCGACCTCGGCTCGACCATCACCGGAGAACTGACTCCACACGCAGCCGCGACGGCGGCGACCTCCACCCCGGCGGTCACCCCGAAACGCAACAGCGTGACGCTCGCTGGGACCGAGCGCGCCACCAAGGACGCCACGGACCAGGTGGAAGACGCGGAGGACACTGCCGCGGAGGCTCCCGCAGCCAGAAAGTCTCCCACGTCGAAGAAGGCGGCAGCCACTGCGCTCACCGAGCCCACCGGATCGACGATCGGCGACGACCCGCAGCCGAGCGCGACGAACGAATCCACGGTGGCCCACGAGTCCACCGACCCGACCGTCACGGCGACACCAGCGGAGACCACCGACACGAAGACAACACCAGCGGCCACCGCACCCGCCGTGACGCGAACGACCTCCGGCAACACAGACACCAGCCGCGGCGACACTGACGCGGTGGACAAGACCACTAACCCTCGCCGCAACGACGCCGACACCCGCAAGGACTCCGCCAGCCCCCGCGACGGGCGCGGACCGGAAACCACGCACGCGCAGCGCGCTGTGGGCACGCCGAGACATGCTCGGCCCGACACCGCGGAGGGGGCAGCGTCAGCGCGCACCAGCCCAGTTGCCAGAACCCACCGAGACACCGCAGCGACTTCACCGGCTCACCGGGCGGACCCCGGTGACGCGGCGCCGCACCCGCACGGAAAGTGACCTGTGGTGACCACCCGTTCCGAAGGCCCCGTGCCTCTTGCGGCGCCGGAACTCCTGGATCGACTGCGCCGCCACTACATTGACCCGGCGAGGCGGCTGCCCGGCGGCGTATTCGTCTCAGAAGTCGGCCTCAACGGCGGGTATGGCGCCGGGAGCCGGTGTGACGCCATCTACGTCGGGTTCACCAGCGCCAGCGGCCGCCACCTGATCGGCCATGAGGTCAAGGTGTCCCGGTCGGACTGGCTCGCCGAGATCAGCAGTCGCAAGACTGGCAAGGCCGACGCCTGGGCGGACCAATGCCACCAATTCTGGCTGGTCGTCCCCAACCCTGCCATCGTGCGCGACGGGGAACTGCCGCCCGGGTGGGGCCTCATGTCGCCGGGCCGATCGACCAGCCGCATGACCATTCACCACGCTGCGGCCGCAAAGAAGGATCACGCGCCTTCCTGGGATGTCGTGCGGTCGGTGTTCTCGCGGTACGACACTCTGCGCGCTGAGGAACTGGAGGCCGGCTATGAGGCCGGGCTGGTGAAGGCGCGGCTGAAGGCGAACGAGGAGGCGGACAAGACCGTCGCATACCGGATAGCGCAGCTGCCCGATGTCACTGAGCTCCAGGAGCACATCGAGGCGATCGAACATGCGTTGGGCGCACGCATCGACTGGACCTCGGAGAACAAACCGCCACGCGAAGGAACCGTCGGCCTTGCAGCGTTGCGTGAGATCGCCGCTCTCGTACGCGCCCAGGGCGATCTGCACCGCATAGCTCAGCGGATCACCCTCGGCTACGCCAACCCCGTCTCGGCGGCGGAGAAAGCGATCAGCGATCTGAAAGCAGCGCTCGACGGCATTGCCGCGGCCCCTGGCACCGGCCTGTCCCCGGCGCAGGAGCCGGCGCCACTCGGTGCGCTTCGTGCCTCGTAGCACGGGTGGTGGTGGTCCGCCAGCGCCGAACACACGACCGACACGTGAACGGAGACAAGATGTCCACAACCGACGCCCTTGAAGACGCCCGCCGCGATCTTCAGACAGCGCGTGACTGTGTCGCCGACCCGCACCGCCGCCGCCAATACTCCCTCGCCGCGATGGATCTCGCTGCCACGGTGCTGCTTTCACACGACGTAACACCTGAGCAACGGCGCGTTGCCGGCGAGTACCTGGCCGATGCCTCAGCAATGTCGGGCCGCTCGTCCCCGGCCAGCGGCGGGTTCCCAGCGACGCAGCGATCACCTCACCACCATGAACCCGCGCCCGGCAAGGCCAACCCTGTCGCTGCCGAAACTGGACTACAACGATGACCTCCGCAAGAGATCGAAACCCAGCCCAACACCAGCACCGCTTCGACAATGCGACGGGCAACGGATCCCTGGTCGATCCGGCAGTGAGACCACACGCTCATCTCGCCTTAGATCAGCCATTCAACGCATTGGACTCGCTGGCCGTAGCAGTCGGTGTCCACCTAGATCACCTCGGCGTGCAGAGATCTGACTGGCAGCGCGTAGCCAAGGTGGGCGAAGAGGGCGGCGAAGTGGTTGGCGCTCTTCTCAAACGCGCCGAAGGCCGAGCAGACACCGCGCACCTCCTGGCCGAACTCGGTGACGTATTCCTGGCTGCACTCGCCGCCGCCGACCAACTGGGCGTCACACCGTCGACGATCATCGCCGCGCGGTGGGCCGACGTATCACAACGAACACGAGACGAGATCGGAATTCACTGACATGACCACCGACACCGCACCCGTACCCCTCCCCGCCGGCGAGCTGCTGTTCGGTATCAGCGACACCGACGGCCGCCACCACGTCGTGGCCCGGGACTCGGCAACTCACGCACTCGATCTCTCAGCAGATCCCCGGGTGGTACACGCAGTTGCGCTGTGCGAGAGAACCGTAGGTCTCACCCCTGTGTGGGGTCCATACGACCGCGAAGCGGCCGACCGCTACGGTCGCCCATGCCACGACTGCCTTTGGATCCTCGCGCTGCACCGTGGCACCGTCGCCGACGAGCTCGGCGCCGCTCGCCCCGATGACGTCGACGCCGCCGCCATCGGGGCGGCGGGAGTCGACCCACACCTCGGGCCGAACCTGCTGACCGCGATCGTCGGCGACCCAGCGCTGATGCGGTCCCAACACCCGCTCGCGCCGACACACCAGACGCAACTACTCGCCCTTGCAAGCCGCCACTTGCCGGCCGTCAGCGTCTGTGAGGAATGTCTGGACGTCGGGATCCACAACGCCCACGACGACACCACCACCTGTCCCGCCCAAAGCATCTTCTGCCCGGCCTGCACACCGGCTGCTGGACAGTGGGCTGGAGAGTGGGAAGGAACCCTGCTCTCCGAGTGCCTCGTCGAAGCGCCGTGCTCCGTGCTCACCACACTGGCAGCGCACTACAAACGGGACACCCATCTCGGGCATCACCGCAGCGGTGGCGTCGACGACCGGCAGAGCGACCAGTGACCGTCTACGTCGACGACGCGCGGATCCCCGCGCGCATCGGCCGCTACGACACCCGATGGTCGCACCTGTTCGCCGACACCCCAGGCGAACTCCATAGGTTCGCCGCCCGGCTGGGACTGCAACGGCGGTGGTTTCAAGACCCAACCAGAGCGGGCAAGCCCCTGGCGAAACCCGGAAGCCGGGCCGCCGAGAACTGGCACTACGACGTCACCGACGCCAAGCGCAAGCAAGCGATCGCGCTTGGTGCAGTTGAAGTGACGTGGCGAGAAGCGGCCGGGATCATTACCGCGCGTTACGAGCTGAGACGTCAGGAAACACTCGACATCTTGTACAGCACGCAAGACGGTGTCGGCCACTAACGGCCACTAACGGTGACCACCGGCAGGTGCAGTGGTCTGGAAGACCGTCCCGGTCGATGTCACGCTCGGACTATGCAGCAAGGGCCTGCCTCCAATCGACACACGGCGGAAGTCGGCGCCGACGAGATCGCCTTGGGTCTCAGGCGCGACGCTCGGCTGGCTAAGAGTTTCATCGCGCATCAGCGACGGCGGTCAATGCCGGGAGATCCCGCGATCGCCGCGGCCGAAGACTACCGGCGGTGGTGTGAAAGCTCGTGGGAGGCCTTCGTTTACCGCGAACCCGATGCAACGTTCGACCTAAGGGCTTTTGCACAGCAATGGCGCCTCATGGCCTACGCGTCTGATCTTCGTGACCCCGCACATCGGTTACGAAACCAAGAACGGCTCACGCTGGTGGTGATGGGTGTCGCGGCGGCCGCCATCCTCGTATCGCCGCTCGTCGGGGTCGCGGCAGGCTTAGCGTGTGCCGGAGCTGCTGCCTACTTAACGTGGCGTCGAAACCCCGACAGCGCAGAGGATCTCGTCGTCGGTCCAGACGCATCTCTGAAGGCGCAGATGCGCGCATCCTGGCATTGGAACTATTCCGAGTTCCGTTGAGCAGGCACAGCGACTACTGGGAGGTGCGATGGAGTTCGCCGAACTTGTCGATGCGCAACTGCGCGAGGCGCGGGCGCTGGTCGGCACTGGGAATCCCCCGCAACCGCCGGCTCCTGACCAGCCCTTGCCGCAACCCGATCCGCCAACAGGGTGGTCCGGGGTCGCACAACACCGCGCCGCCGAGCAATCGATCGATTTAGGTCGCACACGCAACGTGGTAGACGACGCAAAAGCCCAGGTACACAACGCCGTTGCGCGTGTCGAGTCCGTTGGGCCACGGGCACTGCAACAACTGAACTCCGTGGAGGCGGGCTGGGCGCAGGACCGCGCGGCCCTGGGCTCGCAGCGAGGTACACCGGAAGGGATGATCGGTCTGGCCCAGGCCGGGCAGCACCGTGTCGCGGAGTCGAGGCAGATTGTGTCGAACGCGGCGGCCGAGTATGCGCAATCCGCTGAGGCGGTGCGTGTGGCAAAGCGGCAGCTGCCGGGAGATGTTGCCGCACCGGTGGCGCATGTCGACCCCAAGCCTCCGCCGACACCGACGGACAGCGACAAGGGCGCCCCGGACCCCGACGATGTACGGCCGTACGCCTGCTACCTGGGGTCGAAGGATAATGACCCGGTGACGATCTGCGGCCCGACGCCGGCGCTGCACACCTGGTATGTCGAGAACGGACGGTTCGTACAGGTCGAGGGCGACAAAGTGACCCCGGATGCCAAAGTGGAAATCTCGGCGGGGCCGGGCGAAATCATGGAGACCAGCATCGACCCGGCGGGCAACGTCGGCGAGGTCAAAGTGTGGCTCTCAGGTCCACCGTCGCCGCAGGACTTCCAGAAGTGGAGCGAAGGCGGCCAGCGCGACGTCAACTTCTGGTGGCAAAACCCTGACGGATCGATCGGCGTCGATCGCAGATGGGGCAACGGCAACGTGATCTACCAGGGAAGTCTTCCGCCAGGACCAGACTGGGGCTACTGACACGCAGCAGCAGCAGAACGCTCGCGATCGTGGGGCTACCGCGCCGGGTGGGCCGCATCGGTTCGGCTGAACGGATGCAAGTAGGGCGGACGGATAGCACCAATGCCAACCTCGCCGGTAACCATGCCGGGTTTCAGACAGCGGAGCGGGACGGTCCTGCCCAAGACACCGGGCTCATGCTCGTGGCCGGCCGACCAGGCCGCGACGTCCGGAGCTTCGGTGACCGTCCATCGAGCCACCACACCTTCGCCGGTGCCGCGATGCTTCCCTATCGACGGCAATTCGGCGAGCAGTTCGCGGATACCGTCAGGATCGCCGACGGCACGCCACGTCAATGTGGCCACGGGATGGGCGATCACGGGAACGGTGCGCTGCAGATAGCGGCCCGATGTGTCCGACACGACGTTGCCGGTGACGGGTGCGAGCTGCTGAAGCCGCCGGCGGTCTGTGCGTGATGTGCGCCAACGAATATCAGGCTCGCCGCCACCCGGCCGCAGATCAGCGAACGTAGCCATCCAGTGCCAGGCGTCGTGGTCGGGGTCGTAGCATCGGGCGAGGGGAAGCTCGATCGCGTCAGGCTCAAGATCCGGGTGATAGGCCAGATGATGACCGGCGGCGCGAGCCTCCCACTTGCGCCGATGCCACAGCACCGACGACAGCAACGCGTCCAGCGGTACACCCCACGGCCGCGACGTAGCCACCCCGTGCGGCGTCGCGGCAGTCACCAGAAGCGGGAGCATCAGTTGACGTCCTCCCCGCAGTACGGGGATTCCTCGTGCCGGCCGGCTGTCTCGATAGACGCGTTCATGCGGCTATCGCCGTGGGCTGGTCGGTAGCGGAGGTTCGCGCCGAGCGGCTCTGTCGCATCACGGTTTTGGCTTTCCGCCGGGCTTTGATGCGCGCCACCGACCTCCGCGAGGGCGGATGTCTGCGGCCTCGCCGCTTACGTGCTGATGCACTACGGCTGGACTTCGGCGACTCGTCGACGTCGTGACGATGCCCCCACACCTTGCGGGCCGAGGGCAAGTCCAGCCGATCGACCCCATCGACCCCGGTTCGGACGTGCAGTCCCAGGTAGGCCGAAAACAGGTCGCGGTCTTCTCGAATGCCGCACCCGCAGCGGTGAACCCGTTGCGAGAGCGCCTTTTTCTCACGGTTCCCGCACAGACAGGTTTGCGACAAGGCGGTTGTTCGTGGGTTGTACTCGTAAAGTGGTGGTCCGCCGGCGCTTTCAGCCTTGCGGCCCATCATCTCCACCAGCAACCCTGGTGCCCGGTCGCGCACACTGCGCGGGAAGTTCTTCTGCCACGACACATAATCCAATCGCTCACACGCGATCTCGGTGCCGTGGCCCAGCAGCCGGTTACCCAGCGCACCATGCAACGTCTTTCGATGCTCGGCCAACCGTCGATGCAACTCCGCCACCCGGATCATGGTTCGCTGCGCGGCGGCCGAACGCCGCCACCTGCAGCGGCCCGTCGTGTGGCTGCCGTCGACTTTGAAGCAGGCCGGTGATCCGGCGCGGTGCTGGCGATCCAGATGCCGCTGCGCACGGCGCAACCTCTTGGTGTCCAACCGGAGGGCATCGGCCAGTGGCTCCACCCATCCCGACCAGGCCCCATCACTGTTCCGCACGGCCACCGCGATTTGGGATGGTCCCAGGTCGAACGACACCTGCCCGTCGCCGACCGGGTGCCGCCGAGTCGGACGCCCATCACAGACCAGTTGCATCCGATAGGTATCGCGGCCGTTGATCACGGTGCGGACAATCCGCGTCGACAACACCTTCCCCGCGGCGATCAGCGCCTCAGTCTCGGCGAGCTCGGCCTGCTGCTCCTTGCCGCGGCGACCGGACTCGCTGGGTGCGGCAATCCGAATCACGAACCCCGCGCCCCACTGCAACCCAACCAGCGCGCCGGCTCCATCGGTCTTGGGTCGCAGCGCACCCTGACCGTCCTTGGCAGCCAACGAATGCAGCCCGCGTTTGGTTGATTTGAACCGCGGCTTACCCCTCTTACCGAGATGCCACTGGCGCACCGCATCAAACGCCCGTGCCCCCAGATTCTGGGTCTCCTGGGCCGGCAGATGTTCGCGCACCCACGACTTGCGTAGCGACGACGCAAACGACTGCGCGGCATCGAGCGTGAACCCATGCGCGACCTCGGCAGTGCGGAACGCAGCCGAACGCACGGAACGCTCCCTGCTGGTGCGGTGCGGCAACTCGCGGGCGGCCCGCCACGCCGGATCGGACTTCACCGCTCGGCTACGGCCGATGAACTCGCCCAACACCGCGTTGTACACCCGCACCCCAGTGAAGAACCGGGTACCGATCTCACAGACCTGCGCACCCGTCGGGCGCAGCGGCCAGGACCGCACATGCGTGGGCGCGTCCTTCGCGCGCTTGCGCGTACGCGGCTTAGGCACCGGCACTGCGGCCGGTGCCGGCGCCATGGGATAGGACTCGCCCATAGCACAACCGTAGAGGTGACCACTGACAAACAGGCCATATCGCCGCAACCGGCACAGCGTGTCCTCGCTGCACCTCGTCTTCGTCACCAAAAGGAGGCGTAACACCTGTTCACCGACACCATGCTCACCTTCACCGAGCACACCAAGCGCGGCGTCTGCGTCGACCTGGACTACGCCTCACCTCACATGCCGCACTGCCTACGCGGTGCGGCGCGAATTCGCCTGGCGTGTGTGCGTGCCCGCATGCGTGGCCGGCGGCGCACGAGATGAGCTCACCCCGCCATAAGTGGTGAGGCTTGCGCCCAAGAAATTTGGTCAAGTCAGGTCAGTAAGGGCTTGGATGGCGGCCCGGCGCTTCCTGCGCAACTGGGCGGCCCAGTCGAGGTCCGGGTTTGGCAGTTCGCCCCGAAGTGCCGTGGCATGAACAGTCGCGCTGATGGCGCCGTGGCCGGCGGCGGAGCGACCGCCCAGGTGACCGCGCTCGGCGAAGGCGGCCAGCACGCTGTTGAAGAACGCGAGCTGATAGTCAGTGGCGTGCGAGATCTGCACCCACGACTGCATCCGCGTGCCGGCCGATAGGGCCTCGAACCCGAAGATGCCCAGCGGACTATCTTCCTTGGCCTCGGTGTTCATCACCGGTGGCTCACTGGTGCTGGGCCGGTGATCGGCCAGGTGGGTGTAGGACTCGGCGGTCATGCCACGAATGGCCGAGGGAAGCGGCCCGCTCGGTGGTCGCGGCAAGATGTGTGCGAGCTCGGCGACCTCAGGCAGCACTTTGCTCACGGTCAGCAGACCCGACATGACCCTGCCCGAGGCGTCTCCACCAAAGATCGCAATCTGCGGAATCAACGCCTTCAGTGTGCGTTCCCGGTCATCGGTCATCGGTTTGTCGGTCTTTCCGAGCCGACCACCGTTGGTCAAGAGATGAGCTGCAGGGATCGGCAGAGACTGTTCGTATCTGAGTACATCGGCGGTGAGACCCTCACCGATCCGGCGCAGTACGCCGCGGAAACTGTTGCCCGACACCACCGGTACCCGAATCATGTCACCGTCGGGTGTGATGATTTTTTCGCGACGAAACACGCTCACCGTGTCGGCCCGGCCAGAGGAGCGGCCCTGTCCGTGCACGATCGACGATTTGGCGACGATGTCGATGTCGAAACGGACGGTTGACAGCTTGACGCCTCCCCGTAGTGGAGCTGCGGGGATTCCTCGTGCCTGGCCGGCTGTCTCGATAGGCGCGTTCATGCGGCTATCGCCGTGGGCTGGTCGGTAGTGGAGGTTTGCGCCGAGCGGCTCTGTCGCATCACAGTTTTGGCTTTACGCCTGGCTTTGATGCGCGCCACTGACCTCCGCGAAGGCGGATGCCTGCGGCCTCGCCGCTTGCGTGCTGATGCACTACGACTGGACTTCGGCGACTCGTCGACGTCGTGACGACGCCCCCAGCCCTCGCGAGCTGACGGCAAGTCCAGCCGATCGACCCCATCGGCCTGGGCGCGGACGTGCAGTCCCAAGTAGGCCGAAAACAGGTCGCGATCTTCGGTGACACCGCACGCGCAGCGATGGGTCCGTTGCGAGAGCGGCTTCTTCTTTTTCGTCCCGCACAGACATGTTTGCGACAGGGCAGTGGTGTGTGGGTTGTACTCGTAGAGTGGCCGGCCGCCGGCGCTTTCAGCCTTGCGACGCACCATCTCCACGAGCAACCCGGGTGCCCGGTCGCGCACACTGCGCGGAAAGTTCTTCTGCCACGACACGTAATCCAAATGTTCGCAGGCGATCTGGGTGCCGTGGCCTAGCAGACGGTTGGTCAGTGCCCCGTGCAACGTGGCGCGGTGGGCGGCCAGGCGGCGATGCAACTCGCCCACCCGGGTTGCGGTCTGCTGCGCGGCGTGCGAACGCTGCCACCCGCACCCCACCCACGTGTGGGTGCCATCGGGTGTGAAGCAGGCCGGTGGCCCGGCGCGGTGTTGTCGATCGAGATGACGCTGCTCGCGGCGCAGCCTCGTGGTGTCTAACCGGATCGCATCAGCCAACGGCTCAACCCAGCCCGACCAGGAGCCATCACTGTGTTGCACGGCGACCGCGATTTGGCTCGGGCCGAGATCGAACGACACTAGACCGTCGCCGACCCTATGCCGGCGGGTCGGGCGCCCATCGCACACCAGCTGCATGCGATAGGTATCGCGCCCGTTGATCACCGTGCGCACGATCCGCGTCGAGCGCACCTTGCTCGCCGCGATCAGCGCCTCGATCTCGCCGAGCTCGGCCCGCTGCTCACGACTACGCCGACCCGATGCCGCCGGCGGCGCGATCGGGATCACGAACCCCGCGCCCCACTGCAACCCAACCAGCGCGCCCGCCTCATCGATGTTCGGCCGCAACGCACCGTGACCGTCCTTGGCAGCCAACGAATGCAGTCCCCGCCTGCTGGACTTGAACCGCGGCTTGCCCTTCGTGCCGACGTGCCACTGGCGTACAGCATCAAACGCCCGCGCCCCCAGGTTCTGGGTCTCCTGCGCCGGCAAATGTTCACGCACCCACGATTTCCGCAGCGACGACGCAAACGACTGCGCAGCATCGAGCGTGAAACCATGGGCCTGCTCGACGGCGCGGAAGGCTGCCCGGCGCGTCTGACGCTCTGCTGGGCTGCGGTGCGGCAACTCCCGCGCCTCGTGCCAGGCTGGATCGGCCTTCACCGCGCGGCTACGGTCGATGAACTCACCCAGCACCGCGTTATACACCCGCACCCCGGTGAAAAACCGGATCCCGATCTCACGGCCCTGGCTGGCATCCGGGCGCAGCGGCCACGACCGCACGTGCGTGGAGGCGTCCTTGGCGCGTTTGCGCGTACGCGGCTTGCGCACCGGCGCTGCGGTCGGTGTCGGTGCTATGCGGGACGTCTTAGCCGTAGCCACGGCACAACGGTAGAGGTGACCACTGACACCACGACCTACCGCCGCAACCGGCACAGCGTGTCGCCGCTGCACGCCCACCTCGTCTTCGTAACCAAAAATACTGGGGAGGCCTGCGCCCAAGAGCCCGGTCATTCAGCGCTCCGCCTCGACGAGCTTTTCCGCTGCTCGGAGACCGCCTCAGCGATGATCTGCACTCGTAGCAACAGAGAGTGAAGTCGATCGTGGAATGCCGTGATGACTTGAAGGGAGGGTTGGCGCAGCAATACGGCCAACTCGATACGGCGCTCCTGGTTGCGCGGCGGGTCCGCTTCGAGCTCATGAGCGGCAGCAGACCACCAGTCGTCGAGAGTGTTGCTCTGGTAGGCGGCACGCAATACCCGGGAGGGAAGTATGTCGGTCCAGTATGTCGCGCGGTGGTTGGCCACCCAACTCTTGTCCCAGTTGATGGCGTAGTGCAAATGCAGCAGCAACCGCTCAGCGAGGTCGTCGGCGTCGTCGAGCGTGCCGAGCTCGGGGACTGCCGCCTGCCATATGCGTGAGGGGCAGGTCGTCGGGCAGCAGCATGATCGCAACTGTAACGGGCGATCATCGGTGTGACGTGCACGTATCGACGTAGCGGTTTAAGCGATGGAGCCGAGAAGCTGGAGCTAGAGCCGGCGTCGCACCGGTTCGGGTTTGTCTCCCGGCGGGTCGGTGATCTCGCGTGCGGCCGCCCACACCATCGGGGTGGACCGCCACGAGGCGAACTGTTCCCAAGCGTTGATGATCCGGGGCCAGTGCTCCGGAGGTTGCCCGGTGATGAGTTTGGCCGGCGGCGCATCGCGGGATAGCTGCGGCCATGTCGCGCCGACGGCGCCGCGCAGCCACACGAGGTCCGCAAGCCTCGCGGCGTCAGTGGACTCCCAACGCAGCACAAGCTTGTCGATCGCCAAATGTCCCCACTGGGCGGTCGGCAACAGGTAGCGACGTTTCAGCAGTGCGCGTACCGGCAGGACTGCGGCGCAGGTGGTGGCGAGCGGCCCCGCGGTGAGCACCCCCACGAGTCCGCGTCCATCGGCATACTCGGTCACGGTGTCGCGGGTGATGAGCATGGGAACCTGGGCGGTCGGCCGCCGGTCATAGGCCCATGCGCAGGGCACGCACAATCTGCGCCACCCGTATGGCCAGTCCTCGAAGCCGGTGAACTTGTCGCTGAGGATCCGGGAGACCGTCACTGTCGGGCCCTCGGTGCCGCAGCGGGCGCAGCGGCCGGGCACGGGCGGGGGCGCGTCGACGGAGGGTTTGCCCGCGACGATCCACGCGGCAGCGGCAGGATCGGTATACATACTGACCGCCCAACGCTATCCCCGGTATGGCTTACGCTCAGGGTACGAAACAACCGCAGGGGTTGGGAGAGGGTGTCCCAGGGTGGCCTCGGAGCGGCCAGCAGTGGCCGTCTTCGGGGCCACCTCCTGTTTAACGTCGCCCGGATCTTCTCTAGCCTGAGCTTATGCCCCGTATTACGCCTGGTCACGGCGCGCCTTCCCATGGTGCAGCCACGGGCGGAACCGGGAGAATGTGCCGCAGATGATCTGCCTAGGTGGAGCTGGTGGGCGCGAAAACCAATAGACCCAATCGCGAACGGGCACTCGTCGTCGATCCCGAAGCCGGCACGATCGGCGAACGCGATGTGAAGGTCGCCCGCGAGATCGCCGCCGAGGTAATGGGAGAGCGGGACTTCCAACGATTGAGCAACCGCATCACCGACGAGATCCGGGACACCGACACCTCAGCGACCCGGGCCGCGCGGGATCGTTACCGCTCGACGCCGCGTGATGTCAGCGCCGTTGAGTCGCCGCGACTGCGCGGTGAGCTGCCCCCGCCCGGCGACTTCCGCACCGCACTGAGTGGTCGTCAACGCAAACTTCGGTCCGCTGTCAAGAACAAGGTCATGGCGTCTGCACCCGCATCACAGCACCGGGCTATGCGAGCGATGATCGCCGACGAGAACCCCGAGGAGTGGCGGCGGATCAACCGCGCCCTGCACAACAGCGCCGGCGACGTGCAGCAGCTCGCCGACGTCGATCGGGCCACGGTGCAGCGCCTCGATCGCGCCATCCAGTCCTATGAGCGGCTCAACGACCGGACTCACCGCGTGTATGTCTCGGTGCGTCTGCCAGACACGCACCGTGACGTGACCAAGCTGGAGGATCTGCCGGCTAACCTGCGGCCAGGTTCCCTCGTGGCCTTCGACCAGTTCACGCTGAGCCGGCACAACCTGCACGAGATGTCGGGCCACGACAGTTCGCGACACGTGGTTTTTGAGATCGTCACGAGCCGCGGTATGTACCTCGGTCGTTCCGACAGCGTCGAGGACACAACACATCTGTTGCCGCGTGGAATGCAGTTCGCGGTGACCTCCGCGGATTACGCCGTCTACGACACCGGCGACGGCGGGTTCGGCGACCGTATCGTCGTGCAGTTGAAGGAGTGGTAACCGTGGCGGACACATGGATCGTCCATCCCAGCAGGCTGGAGCCCAGCGACGATCAACCCGGGCGCAACGGCCACTACAGGTCGGTTAAACGCGCACCGATAACCGTCTCGACCTGTCTTGCCCGAGTAACGTTGCCGCAGCGCCTATCTCGACTCGCAGACAACGGCACGCGCACGATCACCTTCGGGGGCCTGGACTGGTACTTTGTGGTCGGGGCCGCTCGCATCTTCGCCCGCGAAAACCTCGGCGGCCAGGTGCCGCCACCCTTCGGATTCCGGCGTCAAGGAGTGTGGTGGTGGTGGGATAACACCACCACCACAGAGTCGATCCTGGAAACGCCCGAGGCCCTGGACTACGTCCGCGAGTACCTCGAAAAGGTATTCCCGCGCATGCGCATCGAACTTGTCGACCGACGATGAACACGCCTCCCGGACTTGATATTCAGGTTCTGCGTCGGATCGCTGTCCGACGGCGAGGGCCGAATGCCTATGACCATCTACTGCATCGGATCGCCGGGCACTTGGACTCCCATGACGGTTTCGTCTCGTGGTCAGGCGGCAAGGACAGCACTGTCGTCGTCGATCTGGCCCGGCAAGTCGACCCGAACATTCCCGTCGTGCATTTCGACAGCGGCCTGCAATTCCCGGAGACTGTCCGGTACATCGAAGAGCTGGCCCAGCAGTGGCGACTCAACCTGACCGTGATCGCAGCCGAACCAGATCTGCTGACCTTGCTCATCGCCGGCGGTGGATTCAACCACAACGCGCCAGACCGGGTACTGCGCGGCAGCCTTGCCGACATCATGATCACTACACCCGCCAAGGCTGCCCACTCGCGCTTCGGCCGCGGCTCGATGTGGGGTGTTCGCTCCTCGGAATCTCCCGGCCGGCGCATGCTGTACCGAAGCAGACTGGCGAGGGAAACAACGGCGCACCAGGACTACTCACGCGAAAAGGTCCGCGCGCAGTTCGGGGGCGTGGTGCGCCGCAACGACGGCACAGTCACATTCGGACCAATCTGGGATTGGCAACGCGGACACGTCTTCGCATACCTCGCCGGCCGCGACATCCCAGCGAACCCGATATACGCCAAACTCGCCGAGCTCGGCATGCCCGCCCACCAGATCCGCGTCGACTCAATCATCGACGCCGCGCTGCTTTCCAACGGGCACGTGTCCTGGCTGGCAAAAGGGTGGCCGACATTATTCGACCGTCTCGCCACCGCGCTTCCCCGACTCACTGAGTGGGTCTAAGAAGCTTGGGTGCTGTTGTTGCTCTTGGCCCGCGACGTTCACGCTGCGGGGCGTGGACGGTTCCGGGGTGGGCCGGGTGCCGCGTGTTCAGCAGAGGCCCACTGGGTGGTGGCCGCCGGTCCTTTATCGGGTGATGGTGGTGGCGGTGGGTGACTGAAGTGGTCAGTTGAGCCAGTAGCGGGGTAGAGCTTCAAATTCTGCGCAGAACGCGGGATCGTCGAGCAGTGCGAGAGTTCGTGTGGCCAGCTCCCGGTTCTCCCATTGCGCGATGCGGTCCTGATACCACGTGCGCCAGTCGACTGGGTCGCCGCCTGCAGCGAGTCCAGCGCGGTACCACGCGTGAAGGTGATCGGTGTCGCGAATCTCGGTTGCGAGGTTGAGCGCGAGCGCATGGTCGATCATGGCCTGCTGTGCATGATGTTGGTCGATGAGATTCTGCATGCGCGGCGGCGTGGTGTAGAGGTGAATGAGGAGGTTGAACCGGGTGCGTCGGCTGGACTGCCGGGTCTCTGACTCCAGATCAAGTCGATCGTTGAGATTGGCCAAGCTTGCCACGTACCAAGCTTCAAGCGATGTGCGCCAGTCGCTTTGTGCTGTAGGTTCCCATGCGGCACTGGCGGTTTCACGAACATCGTGGACAGCGAGGTCATCGGCATCCTTATACATTTCGTGAACCGTGTCCCCGTAGTGGGGGGCCTGGAGCTGGCTTCGCCAGTCCGGTGCGAGTTGGCCGGTCCTAGCCTTCCACAGGATCGCGCCGAGTTCTCTGATACGCGTGCTGCGGTACTGCGCTGATGACAGCCTCTGAGGCGTGTCCTCGCGGCCCCAGTCGTTACTGGAGGTGCTCACCGCAAGAAATCTACCAACCCCTGGAGGCCGCTGAAGTTGCTCGACCATCGCGGTTACCGCGGAGCGCCACGATTGCGACTCGACGATTCGACAATTCGGGCGTCCTGGTGCAGCGGAACGTGCAAGCAGGTGATCCCTGTAGCGGACCGTGGATCTGGACCGTACCCTGGCTGATGTATGGGCAGGCCACACGGGCAGGCGCCGAGGAGGAAAAGTGTGATGACGGACATGCCTGTCTTTAGTGGTGACGACGATGGGCGTGAGTACCTTTGGTCGGATCTGCTAGCTCGGCGACTCGCGCTTGGCCTGCAAACCGAAGAGTCCGCTCGTGCGATGAAGGTTTCCTACGAGGACTACGACGGGGTCGAAGAGGGTGAGAAGCCGCCCGAACCCCAGATGGTCGAGAGCATCACTGCGATGGAGCGATTCGTCGCGCAGGAGACAGATCTCGCCGTCGCCGCAGCCGAGGGAACAGGTGAGAAAGCCGTCCAGTTTATTGCCGTAGCCGACCAAGACACCTTCAACCAGATGTACCCACAGGCAAGGACTCCGTGGGGAACGCACTACCCGTTCACCTTGCAACATGTCGCGATCGGGCGCGCCGCTGGCGAGCTGAGCCGGCGGGGCATCGACATCGAAGTCTTCGGTGGCCAACAGAGCGATCGCCGGGTCGACCTGGCTGTGCGCCGGCAAGCCGTCGGCTTGCTCAAGACAATGGCCGGTGAACTACTCGGGATCCCGCAGAAGCGGTACTACAGGTGGGAGGCAGGCATCAAATGGGCACCCGGTCGCGCCGGTGACCCCGCAGGATCTTCGGTGCCAGCGGGCCTGATCGCCGAGATGCAGGCTCTCGACGACTTCATCGTCATCACCGCCGCAGAGCTGCCGGTCGAGAACATCGACGGTGTGAGCGTGGTCTACATGCTCGACGACCAATCTGACTTCGAGCAGGTCTACCCGGAGGCACGGACATTGCGGGATCGGATCCCGTACCCGATACGCATTCACCGAGTCGCTGCTGCGCGGCGTGCGAGCTCTCTGGCGTCCGCCGGCCATGACGTTCGCATCGCCGTCGAAGACTGACGACGAAGCGATTCTATTGGCCCAACCGCAGCTACACCGCCGCGTAGGAACCACTGGTGGCGACACCAGCCTGCGACCCGACCCCTGCGCCGGCATCCCCAAACCACAGCCCCTGGTGAAAGCCACGCCCGAAAAAAGAAAACCCGCCCCTTCCGGGGACGGGCGGTATATCTGGAGTATGCAACACCAATTGCGGCGACGCAATTCCCTTTCGTGTGAGTGGCTGATCAGGCAGCACCCACGTCGCCCGGTGTTCCTTTTCTGCTAATTCGGTGCGCGGCAAATGAGTTCGGCCATCTAGTCACCGTCAGGCTCAAGCGGTGGGCCCTGCCGTGGTGAACATGCCCCTCCGTTCGTGCCGACTTGAATGCTCAAGCGCTTCTTCAGTACGGACGATCCAGAGTTCCTCGCGAGTCACTCGTCGTCGGCCAGCCCGGAGATCGCCTCAATGAAATCGATGTCGTTGCTGTGCCGGTCGGCTTCGGCCAGTGCCAGTGCTTCCCGGTGTGCCTCTGCAGCGAAAGCCGCCGATCGGACGTCGGGCAGCCACACTTGTACAGGGCGATACCCACGCTCACGCATACGCCGCCGGTACTCGGCCGATGAAGCCATACCTCTAACTGTAGTGGTGCACCGCATCCGGCACACAAGCTACTGGTGAGAGTGCGTTCGCGGTCGCACAATCACACCCTCTTGCAAACACGTTTCGTGTCCGAGGACGATTAGCGTCATGGGGCAGGTATTCGACGGCGACCGGCTTGATCTGGGATTCACTGCCGGCTCACGGGATACATCTTTCGCGTACACCCGCTTTTGGGTGCTGAAGCGACTTCTGATGCGTGCCCGTGATGGTTCTCTGAATGTGGACTGGCGAGAGACTCTGCACGGCGAATGGTTCGCTGAACAGCCCGCGCGAGACCAGGCGCACTGGGATACGACGACCCTCGTGTTGCGGGAGATGATCGAACGCCCGCGGGCGGATTGGGAACCGCATATGGCTCGCGGTGACTGGGAACGCGCGCTCGATGCTTGGTATCGAGAGTCGCTCGCGTTGTGCGACTACTACGAGGTCTTAGAAGCATGGCGCCGTCACGTTGCCGTCGATGAGCAGCGACTCCGGATGCGTGCGCGGCTGGAGGATGTGCTGGCTCGCATGCTGGGCGATCAGCCCGTGAACTGGTATTACTATTCTGAGTTCGCGCGGCAAACGTTCGGTCGAACCGAGACATTTCTGCAAGGAATGCCCGATCCAACCCCTGGATCGCAGTACGGGGAACGGTTGATGCGTATCGCCATCGGCGCCTATTACCGGTCCGCGCTCGCAGCCGCCGGCCGACAAATCGACTGGAGAGCCTGGTACTGCGAGCAACTCGTGAAAGTCGACCCCGAAGCCACGCAGACTCTGCGGGCCAGCATCCAAAGGGAGCACTCCGCCGCATGGGTAACACGCTTGCCCGACTACTGGACGACACCCTCGTCTGTCACTTCTGGGGCAATACCACCAGGTTTGTCGTGAGGTTTGACCCGCAAACTGTTGGTGGCGGCCGGGACGATGCTGAGCAGCTCAGCAGCGACGCCCGACCGCATCTCAATGAGTACTTGCGGATGCTGGATGGACAGCTTCGAGGAGCCCGCACGGGCCGGCTATCGCCGACATGGCGACATGGTATGGCGAGCTTCGCCCGGTTTTTCCCACCTGGACTCGCTATAGACGATCCATTGAGGGCGGTGTGCCAGCCGACGCCGCCGCCCGCGATGGTCGTCGACGCAGTGTTGACTGGGTGCCTCATGAGGCTTCCCGCCGCAGAACGCCAAGAGCGCATAATCTCGGCGAAAGTGGCGGGCGTGGACCTGCTCGCGGCATGCGCATGGTTTGACGTCGCCGGACTGCCGGTCGCGGCGTGGGAACCGCATCAGGCGGCGGGAAACTGGCGCGCGGCGCTGGATGCCTGGTATCGCGACAAGCTGAGAGTCCACGACCTCGTCCAGCGGGCCCTGCGACATGACGCCGATGGCCTCACGTCGGACGCTGGTATGCAGCGTGACTTGATTGAAGCGTCGTACCTCGCAGGGCTCGCGTCAGGAACAGGAACAGATAACGGGTGGCAGGACTGGCTGACCGAGCGTACATACCAGTGGGTGGATGAAGGCCAGGCCGAGCGCTACCGGCTCGCGCTGCTCGACCCTGATCGCTGGGCGGTTATCGACCGAGATGACCAGTGTGCCGATCCTTATGGGATCGACACGCCGCTGCCGTCGCTGCCAGGACCGATACCGGAGTGCTGGACATCGGGAGATCGCCGGTAACCGCCGCAACTGCGTCAAGCACGTTGACAAAGGCCTCTAACCTGCGGGTTTCTTGTCTCTGTCGGAATCTGCACATAGCACATAGACTGAATACCCAGGACAAACACGGGGAGGACAGACATGGCGATCCGCGGCGACACGACAGCCGGTGCGCAGGCAGCGCACTCGGTCAGCATGCACCTGCCCACCGACACGCCAGAGGCCCCCACCGGCAGCGACACCAAGAGCGCCGCGATCGCCGCCGCGATCAAGGCGATGGGAGAGACGTGGAAGACCGAAGTGGGTACCTTCAACACCTCGGTTGACCAGCTCCGACAGGGAATCAAAGACGCAGCCGACCGAATCACCGCCGCGGACCAGCAAGGCGCCGCCACCGTCAATCAAAGCGGGGAGACACGATACGTATGACGACTTACGCGCCTCAGACAGCGCCGGGCCGCTGGATCAGCGCGGCCGAGCTCGCGCGCGAGTCGGGCCTCCGTGAAGACCTTGTGCAGCGGTTCATGCCGGCCGACACAACCGGCCCTGTCCCGATGTACAGCGCCGGCGCCGTTCCGCTCGCCAAGTACGTCAAGCGGCTCACCGACATGGGAACGCCCGCGTCGGCGATCGACGCTGCCGTCCGCGAGCTCCACAACAACACCGGCGCCATGGTGCAACTCGGCATCACCGAACCGGACGCCGCCAGCCGGCGCAGCCGGACACTCGTCATTGCCGGCGCCGCCGCCGCTGCCGCACTCGTCATCGGTGGAGTGATCGGAGGGCTCATCAACATCGGCAGCCGCGACGCCGCTCCGGCCGCCGCGCCCGTCACTGTCACCGCAGAAGCTCCATCCGCTGATGTTCGCGTGCCGACGTCGCCAGACCCCGTCTGCGCAGAGTGGTCGCCGATGAACGACTCATATCAGCAGAAGCGTCAGGCGTGGCTTAAGACCGACCCGAACATTGCGGCGGATCAATGGTCCCCAGAGCAGCGCTCCCTTACCACAGCGGTAATACCGATAATGAACGCTGAGGCCCAGGATCTGATCCGTTTGGCGGGCAAAGCGGCAGATCCAGTGCTGCAGTACAACCTGCAGATGGAGGCGCAGTATCAGAAGCTGTTCGCGTCGCGGCTTCCGAATTACACACCGGCCGACCAGCGACTGTGGCAGGCGGCGAACGACTTCAGTAACGCCGTCAATAGCTTGTGCTACGCGGTGGCGCCGCGGTAGACACTCGTGATTGAGAAGCCTGAGTCGCCGCATAATTTGGTCGGGGATCATTGGCCTGAGATCGATGAAATGGCGATTGCCGGGGTCGCTGCGAAACTCGCAAAATCGTCGGGATCCGCTGAAACTGTTCAGGAAAAGTCGCGAGACGACGCGGGCCGCATCAGCGGCATCCTGCCGGAAGGGTTCGACACGCAGATCGACGCGATCTTGGTGGTGGGCGGCATGGCCACCGACTTGTCGACATGGGCCGCGCAGGCAGCCGAACAGGCAGCTCTTGGCGCGGAATCAGTTGCTCTGTCCAAACTTTCGATTTACCTGACTACCGTGGTCGCGGAGGCACTCATCGCGGCCAAAGAGCTGGAGATCTGGTCCCTGGCGATCCAACCAGGGCTGTCCGACTACAAGGCCGCCAAGATCCAGCAACTTCAAGCCGAGATCAAGCAACTCATAGACGACGCCAAAAAGGCCAACAAGGAGCTCTACGACGGCATCTATACGCCTACAGCTCCGGCAGCACCTGGCCTACAACCACTCGTCAACAACGCCCCATTCGGCCAGAAATTCAGCTACGGCGGAATTGCGCCGGCGAGTTGGGGATCGAGGGACTCCGAAGGCTCTGGTAATCCGGGCGATTCCGGGGCGACCGAGCCGCTGACGAACCAATGGGGTGACCGGCGCGAGCCTGGCAGCACCGATGAGTCGTCGACGCCGCGCAGAGATGCGAATTCCAACGGAAGCGCTACGCAGGACAGCCGAGATGCATCAGGCACCAAGGACGCGGGCTCTACTCAGAGCCTGAGGGAAGCGTCTGGTGATCTTGGGAACCCATCGCCGGTCACAGGCGGTGGCACCGGTAGTGGGACACCTACAGCCTCGCCTGTGGGCTCGCCATCGACGGGTTCTCAGACGGCCGCCGCATCGTCCTCGATGTCGTCGGTGGGTAGTGCGATGCCGAAGATGCCGTCGGCGCCGAGCGCACCATCTGGGGGAGGCCTTGGTGGTGGTAGCGGCCTGTCCGGGCTCGGCTCTGGCGGCGGGGCCTCGGCGTCCCCTGCTTCACTCAATCCGACCCAGCAGTTCTTGAACGGTGCAGCGCAAGGCTTTTCACAGTCCCCGGTCGCAACGGGCGCTTCGGCGGCGACTGCTGCTGCACAGCCATTCAGACCACCGGCGGGCTCGACGATGCAGACGTCACCCGCGCCGCTGGCGCCGACAGCGCC
This sequence comes from Mycobacterium sp. HUMS_12744610, assembly GCF_041206865.1. NCBI lineage: Bacteria > Bacillati > Actinomycetota > Actinomycetes > Mycobacteriales > Mycobacteriaceae > Mycobacterium > Mycobacterium servetii. The sequence continues at coordinate 18,640 of NZ_JBGEDP010000002.1, read as the reverse complement.
GGCCGCGGCGACCCCTTCGGCGTCGGCTCCTCAGCAGGTGGTTGCCTCGCCGAGCGCGCCGGCGGCGGGTACGCCGCCGATCTCTGCGGGCGCGGGTGGTGTGCCGTTGGCGCCTCCGCCGGCAGCGGGCGTGCCTAACGCTGCGCCGCCTCCTTCACCGGCTGCTCCTCCGCCGGCGGCGGCACCGCCGCCAGGTGGCGGTGGTGGTGGGCCGGTGTCCGGTCCGCCGCCGGGGATCATGAATCTCGGTGGGAAGAACGCGGCACTCAAGGCTGTGCAAATGGGTGCGCATACTGTCGGCGAGGGGTTGCGTTCGACGCCGGAGTTCAGCACTGCGATGGCGTTGGTGGCTGCGCTGAATGCTCCGCGGCCCGTCGTAGTTCTGGGCGGCTGGGCGTGCGCGGTGTTCGGGGCTGGGGCGTCGACGCGGTTCGTCGTCGCCGAGCGGCACGGCCTGTCGTGGACCCCGGCGGGTGTTTTCCTGCCGGCGGGGGTGAAGGTCGCGCATTTGGATGAGCGGGTGCCTGCCGATGTGCGGTATAGCTGGCGGGGTCTGGATCCGTCGGCGCTCGTGCTGGCCGAGTATGCGAAAGCCATTGGGGAGCAACCCCGTATCGTGGTCGCCCGCGCTTACCATCCGGGGATGCCGGGCTGGTTCGGCCGCGGTGTGGTGTTGGCAGCCGATGAAAGCAGTCACGTGATCATCAACAATCCGCTGGACGAGATGGGTGGCCCGAACGGTTGTCGGCACCGCCTGGAGATAGCCGACCCGGAGAGCTGGAAATTTGTGAGGTCGACGCCTGATAAAGAAGTTGAAAAGGAGGTCCGCGAGGTCGCGAGGTGGCTGGTCGGCTGGCATAACCAGATGTTCGAGCAGTGGCCCGAGGCCGAGGCTGATGCGAAGCTGCGCGAGGCGGCGCTGGCGCAGATCGGCCGGGAGGACGGCGCCAAGGAGATCAAGGCGCTGCTGGCGGCGAAGATGACCGACTTGGCGACCCGGTTGATCGGCACACCGAACTACGGAACCCCGCAATGGAATATCCACACGGGTAAGGAAATGGCGCTGCGCGGCTGGGAAGCACTCCTCCTCGGCCTAGGAAAGCCCACCCATATGGTGTTGGCCGACATGCAGTACGCCGTGCTGATGGCCACGCAGCCGATTCTTCCGATGCCGGCCGAGGCCGCGGCCGCCGGGGCGTAGAGGACGACCTTGCGTTGCCCGGACAGATTTCCTGGTCGGGGCGCGTTATATGTGTTTCGCGAATCGTGTGTGCGCGGAAGCTGCTGTTACGCCGAGTGCCTGGCCGATGGCGGCCCAGGAGGCGCCGCGTTGCCGCGCGTCGGCTATCGCCGCGACTTGGTTGCTGGTTCCGTCGACCATGCGGAGTACCAGCAGTGACCAGCGAATTTCGAACGGAGACAGCCACTCCCAAGCGGGATTTGCGGTGTCGCGCGAAATGAGGAGTTGGTGGACCTCTTGTGCGGTGCCGAGCGTGGTAGCGGGGCCTTCCAGCAGCCGTTCTGTAGCCCTGAGCTGTGCGGCGTGGATCCCTGCCGCAACGACGATGGATCGGTCGTGGGCCAAGTCGTCGACGGTGAGGTCATCAAACACATTCAAACAGTAATGCCAGGATGGAAGCGGTTGCGAGAGGAGGCACAGAAAGAGGACACTGTCATAGCTAGACATATGCCGACGTTTGAAATAACCTAACGTCTGTGTCTGGTGACCTCAGATGTGTCACGGCGCTCGGGGCGGCCGTGGAACGGGCTCAGAGTGCTGTGAACAGTCTCGGAGAGCATCCCACCGAAGCTCAATTACGGCTGGCATCGGCCAATCTAGAGTTCGCCCTGGCCCTCGGCCTCGAACAAGTTGGTGTCCACCCGGCCGCTGTCCACGAACTTGCTCTCCAAGCTCAAGATCTGTGGGCAGCGTGGTGAACCGGTCAACGCGGCAGTCGCGGGCACAGCGACAGCGGACCGTGAACATGTCACACCCTGCCGCTACCGTCACCCCCATGACCGAAGTCGATCTTCGTGCGTACCGGTTCGCGCTCGACCTCACCCCGGCTCAGGAGGAGCTGTGCCGCAAGCATGCCGGGGCCGCTCGGTGGGCTTACAACCACGCCCTGGCGGCCAAGTTCGCGGCACTCGACGAACGCCGCGCCGTCATCGCTGACTTGGTCGCTGCCGGCATGGATCCGAAAACGGCTGCCGCGCAGGCACCGAGAGTGCCGGGCAAGCCAGCGATCCAGAAGGCCTTGAACACGACCAAGGGTGACGATCGTCGAGGCCTCGACGGCCTGTGCCCGTGGTGGCACGAACTATCCACCTACGCCTTCCAGTCTGCGTTCATCGACGCTGACAAGGCCTGGCAGAACTGGACGGCATCAATGACCGGCCAGCGCCGAGGCCGCCGTGTCGGCCGACCACGCTTCAAAAAGAAGGGACGCAGCCGCGACTCCTTCCGCATCCACCACGATGTCAAGAAACCGACAATCCGCCCTGACGGCTACCGCCGACTCCAAATCCCACGACTCGGGTCACTGCGCGTGCACCAGTCCGCCAAACCACTGTGCCGTGCGATCGACCGCGGCGCGGTCGTTCAATCCGTCACCATATCCCGCGGTGGACACCGCTGGTACGCTTCCGTTCTCGTTAAATCGACCGCAGTCGCGGTCGCACCGACGAAACGCCAGCAGGCCGCTGGGTCGGTCGGCGTCGACGTAGGCGTGCACCATCTGGCGGCCCTGTCCAACGGCGAGATCGTCGACAATCCCCGCCACCTCCGCGCAGCGCAGAAACGTCTCACGAAAGCCCAACGGGCCCTTGCCCGCACCGAGAAAGGGTCCAACCGCCGGCGCCGCGCCGCTTCCCGGCTGGCGCGCCGGCATCATGAGGTCGCCGAACGACGCGCCACCACCTTGCACACCCTGACCAAACATCTGGCGACTCGTTGGGCGCGGGTGGCTATCGAGGATCTCAACGTCTCCGGCATGACCGCCTCGGCTCGCGGCACCATCGACCAGCCGGGCCGCAACGTGCGCGCCAAATCAGGCCTGAATCGAGCTGTGCTTGATGTAAGCCCGGCAGAACTACGTCGCCAACTCGACTACAAGACTCGCTGGTATGGGTCCACCCTCGCGCTATGCGACCGGTGGTTTCCCTCCAGTCAAACATGCGCCGCTTGTGGAGTGAAAACCAAACTTCCACTCAGTCAGCGCGTGTTCAGTTGTGCCGCATGTGGCTTCGGACCGATCGATCGGGACATTCATGCGGCCATCAACATCGACGCCCATGCGGTGTCCGTCGCCTCCGACACGGGGGAGACGTCAAACGCCCGTCGAGACATCTCCGACGCCCCCACTTGTAGTGTGGGCCAGCGTCGAGGTGGCGTTGACGCGGGAAGACCACGCCGAGAAATCGGTGTGGCCGCCCCAGGCGAGCAATCGCCTGGTCACCCAAAACCAGCGGATCAGCGCACACTACCGCTGGTCAGCTAGTGTGCGCTCCACGTGGACACGGGTGGGTCGGGACGAATGTCTTACCAGGACACACGCCACGTGGACACGGGTGGGTCCCGCGCCAGGTCTGCGCCCGTGGGCAGTGGCCCGAGCGCTCCACGTGGACACGGGTGGGTCGGCGTTCACGCCGCCGGCCTGGCCTGCCTGCCTGGTGTCGATGCGGGCGTGCGCTCCACGTGGACACGGGTGGGTCGTACCGCGTTAAGCGGATCGTCGTCGGCGAGGACTGGTGCGCTCCATGTGGACACGGGTGGGGTCGGTCCGCGGTTCAACCCCCGTACCGCCGAAAAATATTGGGTGGGTCGAGATCCGACCAGAGGTTCATACCAACGGCGGAGGCGCCAACGGCACACCTCCCGCACCCAGCGCGCCGTGCAAGCTCCCTGGCGTCCGCCGGCCATGACGTTCGCACCGCAGTCGAAGACTGAAGAATGAAAGACGTCGTGGGCCCCGCTCCTCTGGAAGGGCACGGAAGGCTCTAATCGAACCCGCTCGCTCGACATTCGCAGACTTTAGAAGTAGTTTATAAGTATGGATGCGGTGATGTTCTCGGACTTGCAGTTGAAGGGCAAGGCCACGGTGGATCGTTGGTTGCGTCGCTCTACGGACCGGTTCTTGCTGGTGCGGCGGCGTGATGCCGAGGATTTGGTGTTGACGACTGTTTCTCGTGCTGAGCAGGCGCGTGAGGCGTCTTCGGTGACGTCGCGGATGTTTGTGGCGTTGATACAGCGCGATCCTCGGGTGCGTGAGTTGGTGAAAGAGGTCGTCTTGCCTGAGGTGTTTCCGTGGGTGGCGTTCCTGTCTCGTGATGAGGTGCAGGAGTTTGTTGTCGAGCTGGTGTCGACGATGCGGGCGGCTGACTCGATTGACAATCCGGCTCCGGTTATTCAGGTCATCGAGAGTTGGCGCCATACCGCTGAAGTGCTCGCGGATCCGGAACTGGCGGCTGTGTTGTTGAAGCCCAGTGAGGGGGATTACGGTCCTGTGTCGGCCCCAGGCCGGTGAGCCCGAAGCGGGGGGATCGGGTGGCGCCGCCGGCGGGGCAGGGGCAGTGGGAGCTGCGGTTTGCGACGAATGAGGCTGCTAAGGGGTGGGATTGGTTGTGTCAGCAGGCTGCGGCTAATACCGAGCTTGCGTGGCGTGAACTGAGGTCTCGGCCAGATCAGCCGGTCCAGAGCACGCGCCACCATCGGCTGAAAGGACGGTTGGCGAGCGGTGATCACCGCGGCGTTGCGATGGAGCAGTGGCAGTACGAAGTGACCAGCGGTGGCCGGGTCTGGTACCTCGTTGATGTCGAGCGGCGCACGTTGTGGCTGAAACATGCTGGCCCTGGCCATCCCAGTCAGACGGACTGAGCCCGATGCGTTCCGCTCGCACCCCCTCCCAACCCGCCGCAGGGGTTGGGAGGGGGTGACACTTTCAACCTGTTGATAGCTGCTGCTGCTGCTGCTGGTGGTGTCGAGAAACGCGAAGGAATTGAAAGCGCACACTCCATTGCTAGAACATTGGGAGTTGTGGCGGGGCGGGCGGAGTCAATTAGGTTGAACGGCAACCGATTACGGCATGTAGCGGCAGTGGGCGGCGCGCTCGCACCGGCGACGTTTCGTCAGTATAGGTGGTCGGTTCTGTCAATCTTCGCTGCATCTCGCTAGAAGCGGCAACGGGCTGTCACCGTGCACGAAGTTTGTCGGTGGCTGTTGTTAGGGTGAGCGGTGTAAGGGCACGCCATGGGGGTGGGCCTCGTTCACTCAAAGGGATTGTGTGATGGCTGATTTGGCTACGACGGTGACAGTGATTGATGCGGCGGCGCGGGCGGGTGTAGCCGTGCTTCTGTGGAGCGATCCGGGTACTGGCAAGTCCAGCGTTGTACGGGCGTTGGCGGCGGCGGATCAGGTTCCAGTGGAGACGTTGATTGGTTCTCAGCGTGAACCTGTTGACATCGCGGGATGGCCGGTGGTGGTCGATGGATCGGTGCAGACGGTTGCACTGCCGGATTGGGCGAAAACGCTTGTGGACGCTGGTGGCGGGTATCTGCTGCTGGACGAGTTGACCACGTGCTCTGCTGCTACGCAGGCAGCGATGTTGACGGTGGCGCTGGAACGAATGGTTGGTCGTCACAAGCTGCCTACAGGGGTGCGAATCGTCGCGGCGGCTAATCCGCCTGATCGTTCTGCCGGTGGCGTAGACCTCACCCCGCCGATGGCTAATCGGTTCCTGCACATCATGTTTGAGCCATCCACGGACGAGTGGCTCACGGGCATGCGGGCTGGATTTCGCACGCTCCCGGCGTCTCGGGCGATTGCCGCCGACGAGTTGCGGACGGCTGACGAGGTGGGGGCGGTCTGTGCGTTCATCGAGGCCCGTCCTGAACTGTTGCACCATTACCCCGATACCGACGAGGCGGCTGGACGGGCGTGGCCGTCGCGGCGGTCGTGGGACGCGGCGGCGCGAGTGCTGCCGTTTCTGCGGGCTGACGACACTGCCAGCATCACGGCGGTGGTGCTCGGCCTAGTAGGGGATGGCGCTGGCAGTGAGTACTTGCAGTGGAAAGCGAATATGGATTTGCCTGCGGTGGCTGACGTGATCGCAGACCCGTCGATTGTGGACTGGGCCTCGGCCAGGCCGGATCAGGTGTGGGCGGTGCTGTCGGGAGTGGTCGCGTGGGCGTCGAGCAAAGGCACCATCGAAGCGTGGGTGACCGGCTGGGGTCCGCTGGTGGCGGCGGCGACGAGCGGAGCGCCCGATGTGGCGGGTGCGGCTGCCAGAGCGCTGGCCGTCGCGCGCCCAGCAGGCGCGAAAGTGCCTGCGGCAGCGCGGAAGTTCCGCGATGTGCTGGTCGCGGCGGGACTCGATGCTGAGCGTGCCGCATGAGTGCGGCAGTGCGGGTACTGACCTCCGACGAGTGGAGGCGGGTGCGGTTGGCACGCATGGCGGCAGTGGAGGCGATGCCCTACTTCGCGCGGGCGGTGTTCGCGATGGTGCCGGTGGCCATGCCAGGGCTGGGTACCTTTGCAGTGGACCGGCACTGGCGTCTCTACATTGACCCGGCGATGCTCGGTAGCGCCGATGGGTGGACGATTCCGCAGGCCGGTGCCGTCTTGCTGCATGAGGTCGGGCATCTACTGCGGGAACACGGCGCGCGCGGGGATGCGGTGGACATGCCTGTGGACCGGGCGATGTGGAACATCGCTGGGGATGCGGAGATTAATGACGACCTGGTGTCGGCTGGCCTGGGATTGCCCAGCGGGGCGGTGACCCCGGCTGGGATTGGCTGCCAGGACGGGCATGCTGCGGAGGTCTACTACCGCCATCTCGTTCCGCCACAGGCGGCGCGAGCGTTTCCGGGAGCCGACGAGACCGGTGTGGGCTGTGGTTCCGGGGCCGGTGATACCCCGGTTTCGGGTGAGTTGCCCGCGGAGGCCGACTTGGGCAGCGGGGCCGGATTGTCGAAGGCGGCAGCCGATCTGGTGCGCGCAGCGGTGGCGCAGGCGGTGCAGACGGCGGCGAACTCGGGCGGTGCGGGGCGAGGCACAGTGCCCGCAGGTGTGCAGCGGTGGGCGGCGGCGCAGCTTGCCCCTGCGGTTGTGCCGTGGCCGAAGGTATTGCGTGCGGCGGTACGACGCGCCGTCGAGGATCAGGCGGGACAGGTGCATCACTCGTGGCGCAGGCCCAATCGGCGTGCGATGGGAGGACTGATTCTGCCGACGTTGCGAGCGCCGAAAATTGCGGTCGATCTGATTGTCGACACGTCAGGGTCGATGGGCGATGACGACCTGGCGTCGGCATTGTCCGAGACGCGAGGGGTGCTGCGCCAGACTGGTGCATCGACAGTGCGGGTGACGTGCTGCGATGCTGCGGCGACGACACCACGGCTGGTCCGGTCGATCCATGAGGTCAACCTGACCGGTGGTGGCGGCACCGATCTTCGGGTGGGCATTGCGGCAGCGTTGGCAGGTCGACCGCGCGCCGACGTGATCGTGGCGTTCACCGATGGCGGCACCCCATGGCCGAACCGTCGTCTGCCAGTGCCCCTGATCGTGGCTCTAATCGGGCAGCACGCGGCCAACACCGCGCCGGGTTGGGCAAAAACGGTGCGGGTAACCCCGGCTTCGGGATCGGTGAGGGTGTGAGCACGCGGGGAGGGTTCACGGCGTGGGCAGACACGGTGCTGGCCGGAACGGGGTGGACTGCTGCGACCGTGCGCGAGGCGGCGCGACGGACCGAGGACGACCGCGCCACGGCGGCGCTGGCTGACGGCTTTGCCGCTGCGGCACGCGGCGTAGCCGTGGAGCAGGGCGGGAACGTGGGATGAGTGCGGCCCTGTTCGATCTGGCGCTACGGGTGAGCGCGCGCGACGTGGGTGCGGCGGTGCCCCGGCTGCTGCACAATCCTGCACCCAAGCGGGAAGTGACCGTGGCGGTGAGCGCCAGGCGAGCCGGAGGGGCGATACGAGTGCAGGCCATCGGCCCCAACGGGCGGGCCGAAACCGGCAGTGGCGCTGCCGGTTTAGCGGCGATAGCGCGTGCGGCAGGTTGTGCTAACGGTGACTTGGGCGGGGGGCCGAGTGCGGTTGTCGAGGGCGGTGCGTCCCTTCGTGCCCTCGCGATCCTCGCGACTCGGTTCGCGGACCCGGCGCGCTGCGACTCGGTAGCCGTGGCGGCGGGATCGGCGTTGGCCGGGTGGTGGGTGGAGCGGGCGGCGCATCCCGGTACGACGGCGGTGGCTGACGTGCTGGCCGTGTCGAGGCAGCGGTACGTGCTGGGGGTGCCACCGGGCGCGGATCACCCGAATCTGTGGCGGCGGGCGTTCGGGGCAGCGGGCGGACTGGCCGGGGCGCACGCGTGGCACCGGGCAGTCACTGCGGGGCCAGTGCTGCCCGGATTGGAGCCGACGCGTGAGGACGATGATTGGCTGCTTGGGACATACCAGGATGCATTGAGCGATGGGCGGTCGTGGGATGTGCCTGAGTCGCTGTATCTGGCAGCTGTGCGGCTGCGCAGCCGATGCGACGCGGCGGATGTCTTCGAGGCGGCACTGCTGTGTGACCCACTGTGGCGGGCGCGCGGGATACATACCGGCCATGTGTGTACGGGTGACGTAGTGGTGGGCGTGTCCTCGGCAGGTACAGGGCGAGTGGTCGTGCACGCCAACCGGTTAGACACACGGCTGCGCGTCGGGACAGCGGTTATCGGCTGGGCCGGTGCCCCGATGGCAGACATGCCGGCTGTGGACGCACGCTTTAGCGGGGAAGTCGTGACGACCAGCGTTGAGGACGGCGCATTGGCGGTGGCCATCGGCGGTCTGCGGCGCAGTGGTTACCGGCCCGCAGCGGGTGAAACCGTCACGGTGATTCCCGCGCCACCCAGCCCGTCGACTATCCGGTCAGGGCGTCGGGTACTGGCCAGGCTGTACCGTCGTCGGTTCTCCTGGCTGTCACAGGGCGTGACTCCTACGCCGGTGCGTCGAGATGTGCCGCTGACGGTGGTGATCGCCGCAGCCGAAAATGAGGAATACGACAACGGAAGGGATATGTGATGCGCACGCTGCCAAAGGATTTCACTAGGCGCGATGCTCCGGCGGTTGGTGGTGGTGCGCCGGGGTCGAATGTCCCTGCGGTATCAAGACCTGCGGTAGTGGAGGCTTGCAATGTCAGCGCGAATTGGCCGGGTCGAGAGTTGCTCAACGATACGATGCTGGCGCGGGTTCTGTTGGCGGTGTGGAGCGGTGATCCATGTGTGGTGTGCCCAGCAGCGCCGGGAGCCGGGAAGTCGAGGCTGGTGACGCTGTTGTCAGCGGCGCTGGCGCACCGAGCAGGTCTACGGGTGGCGGTTGCTGCCCAGACGCGTGAGCAGGCTGCTGAATTGGCCAGGCGGATTGGGGCGGTCAGTGACCGAGCAGCGCTGATCGTGAACAGTAAGTCCAAAACCACGGCAGCGGAGGGCATTCCGACTGTAACAGGCCGTCACGTGCGGTGGTCGCATTCTACGGGTGGTGCGATTCTTATTGGCACTGCGGCTCGTTGGCTGTACGTCGACCCGAATGTGGGTGCGGCTGACGTGCTATTGATCGATGAGGCTTGGCAGGCGACCTATGCGGACGTGGGAGCGCTCGGCGCACTGGCGCGACAGGTCGTGCTCGTTGGAGACTCGGGTCAGATCGCGCCCGTTGTGACGGGTTCGACAACACGTTGGGACGGGCAGGCCACTGGGCCACACCTTCCCGCCCCGGCAGCCTTGCTGGCCGCGCATGGTGCCGCCGTGACGGTGCACGAGCTGACTCACTCCTGGCGGTTGGGACCGCAGACTTGCGCGCTGCTCTCAGAGCACTTCTACCGGGACATGCCGTTCACATCGCGCCGTCCTGTCGAATCGATCCTCGATGCCAACGGGATCGAGCTTCCAGAAATCGTCGGCATCTCTGTACCCACCCGACATGGTCCAACCGACCCCAACTTGCTCACGGCAGTCGCTGACCGGGTGCGCGAATTGCTCGGGTATCGTTACTGCCGCTCCGGTCAGTCCACAGTGCTGACCGGCGACGACATTGCGGTGGTCACTCCACACGTCGCGCAGGCCGGTGCCGTGCGGGCGCTGCTGGCCGATGTTGACGGCGTACTGATCGGCACGAGCAACTCCGTGCAGGGCCTTGAGCGACCAGCAGTGGTGGCGCTACACCCGATGGCAGGCTACCGCAGTGTCGAGTCGTTCCCGGTGGACCCAGGCCGTGCATGCGTGAGTCTGAGCCGCCATCGCGCACACTTGAGCCTGCTCACCGATCCGGCCACAGAGTCTCTGTTGTCGGAGTCGTCGGACCCGCTGGCGGTCCGCGCGTCGATGGTCCTGTCGGCGCTGAATGGGAGGTCGTGAAACCCCGGTGTGGTTGATCTGAATCAGGCCTCACACCGCCCGCTCCCCACAGCCCGCCGCGGGGGTGGGGAGGGGGTGTACTTCTGAGGGTTCTGAGTCGTCGTCGTCGTCGTCGTTCGACAGCCCCCGCCGCTCGACGTCGTGGTTGTCGGTGGTCGGCGGTAGTGTGCGAGGTGTCGGGCACGCCACCAGGGTGGGCCTGGGAACGGAGTGGACAGTGGGATCTCTGGATGGTTTCTCCGACGAGGAGTTTCTGGACCGATTCGATGCTGATGAGTGCCTCGACGGGCCGGTGGGTTGCGACGGGCCGGTGGTGGCCTATCTGGCGCTATCGGGTTCAGGGGCGCGGTATCCGCGGTGTGAGCGGCACCAGCAGGTAAACGTGGAGCGACTGACACCGATCATGGCAGGAATTCGCGAGAGGTATCCGGACCATCCGCCGGCTGATTGGGATCCCATGGACTGCGGCGAGAGCTGGTACGAGGACGAGTAGGAAGCGTTCGGGGCCTGCGTCTTTGGGCGTCGCCGAATGTTGCCCCCAGGGCTGGCTAAACCTGGCTAAACCGCCTCCTCCCGAACCCGCGTGGTTGTAGGGGAGGGGGCGGTTTTGATTGGAGCCTACTCAAAGGCAAGGCGGCGGCGCCGCTGCTGAACCGCTGTGCTGGCTGTTGTCGGTGGCCGCCGGTAGTGTTCGCAATGTTGGGGCACGCCAAAGGGGTGGGCCACCGAGACTACCAAGGAACTCTCATGTCGATTTTGACGATCACCCATTCACACGCAGACGGCACCTTGATCGAGGGGACTGCTCGCGGTGACGGTTCGGCCGACATCTTGAAGTCGGTTGTTGACCCGTGGACCGGTCGGGCTGGCGCCTGGAGGTGGTCACGAAATCTGGGCAGCTGGTATGTAGTTCGTTCGCGCGACACCCGTGCAAAGATGCCTTTGATCGAGGCGACTAAATCGGCCCTGGAGACAGCAGGTTTCGAAGTGACCGTCGAGGTAGACGACACTTACCGGGCCGCGGAGGATGTCGAAGCGGATGCAGTGAGGCAGCAGGCGCATCGGGTGGACGCGCTCATGACCAAGGCCGAACGCCGGTCGGCCGCGGCGGATGCGGCTTGGGAGGCCGAGAAACACGCTCGGGATCTCCTGCCACCACTGGGACAGCCGATCCTCGTCGGCCATCACTCGGAACGACGCCACCGCAAAGCAATCGAGCGTGCAGATAATGCGATCCGCAAAGCGTTCGATGCCACGGACGCGGCAGAGGAGACCGCCCGGCGTGCTGCGGCCGCGGCTGGAACGACAGCCTTCCGGTACAGCCCTTCGGTAATACGCCGCCGTATCGGGCGATTGGAGGCCGAGCTGCGCCGCTTCGAGCGGGCACGCGACGGGCATACCCGGACCTTGTTCACCGATGGCCGCGGTGTCAAACACGTGGAGACCCAGCCGCCAGCTGTGGGCGACCATCGGGAGCGAGTAGTCGCGGAGATCTCGCGGCTGACCGACCAGATTGGCTTCTGGAAAAGGGAACTCGAACAGGCGGCTGAGTCCGGTGCATCCATCTGGGATGCTCACACAGTGATGGTGGGCGATCGTGTCCTGCTCGGTGTCGGATGGGGAGCTGTCGAGCGCGTCAACGCACAGTCGGTTCGGGTGGCAGGTTGGACGTGGCGTGTTCCATTCGACAAGATCAAACAGGTCGAGACGGCCGAGGGGCAGCCTGTCAAGGTGGTCGAGGGCCAGCGCGTTATCACCGCGACCGACCCAGATCAGGATCACGATTAAACGAGGCCGCGAAGTCCGTGCCTTGTCGGTAGTGACCGATTTCTACGGCGAGGTGCCGGCGGTCGACGAGCATGAGGCGCGGAGGCCGAACTGACCGGCAGAACACGAATTGTCGGTGGGAGCCGGTAGGTTGTGGGTGTCCGGGCACGCCATAGGGGTGGGCCTAACGTCCCGATTGGGGAATAACCATGAACACAATCAGCACTGTGCCACAGCTTATTTCGGTGATCCCGGCACTGGTTGGCTTCCTACCCGAATACTCGTTGGTCGTCATGACGTTCGCAGCTGATGGGATCGGTGTGGTGTTGCGGATTGATCTGTGCGATGCCTCCGCTGGGGCTGACCGGGTGGCTGAGTTGGCCGCTCAGCAGGAGGGCGCGGACACAGCGGTCGCGGTCATCGTCGATGGAGACGGTGCGTCGTGCTCAGCGTGTGCAGGCACCCATCAGCGGCTCGTGGAGACGGTGAGCGACGCGCTGGACGAGCGCGGCATCATATTGGCCGGCGCATTCGTCGTCGACTCGATCCGCACCGGCGGACGTTGGCACTGCGCGGACGGCTGCGGTGACCAGGGCGTGCTCGACAACCCCAGTTGCGACGCACTGCTCGTTGCAGCCAAGACTGGGCGACGGATCTATGGGAGCCGCGCGGAGTTGGAAGCTGTAGTGGCTCCTGACATGGCACGCCGTGGCGACCTGGAACCGCTCATGGCCAATGTCGGGCCATCTACAGATGCCGTCGCGACGGCGATTGCGGCCGCTCGACAGCACCGCGAGGGGGTTGATCCCTCAGATCTGGTGCTCGCCGCCATCGCAGGGGCGACCGACGATCCACGTGCGCGAGATGCCTTCTACGCGCTGGCAGTCTCTGAGCTGGCAGCCCCGATGGAGGATCTGTGGGCGCTGCTGGCGCGAGTGCTGCCGGGCCGTTGGAGAGTAGCGGCACTCGGACAGCTTGCGTTCTCGGCATATGTGCGGGGTGACGGTGTGGTAGCCGGCGTCGCCGTCGATGAAGCGGTGAGGGAGGGAGTCAGCCACCCGATGGTGGAGCTGCTCGGCACGGCCCTTGATCACGCGGTGCCGCCTGAAGAGGTGCGCGCCTTGGTCACGGGCCTGGCGGCATGACGTCCGCGGGGTGGCCGATCACCGAGGCCACCCCGCACACGTCTGCCCAAGAACACTTTTGGCAGACGGGTAACCCATTGGCGGGCAGCAGATCTGAAGGCAACCAACCTATCTATGTCGGTACCCGCGATTAAGGTGGTTGATGTAGGGGCAGGCCACGTGGGTAGGCCCGGAATAACATCCACGAAAGGTGGGGAAGATGAGCTGCATGACGGACTTGCTTGACGGAGCATTGGTTATCGCCGGTGACCAGAAGGAGCTCGCGCTGCGCGCGATTACCGAAGCACTCGGCGTCACCGCGGTGGGCAGTGCCCGTGCCGAGCTTTCGGCTATCGGCTTTAGCGTCGACGATCACCAGGTGCCTGGCGCCCTAGTTGTCAACGGCTTCCGAGGCGTCTTCGACGACACCGTTGAGAAGGTCTTGGCCACGCTGGCACCCTACGCAGACGAAGGGGCCACCCTGATGTGGGAGGACGACAATGGCAACCGGTGGCGGCATCTCCTCACTGGCGGCGCCATCATCGAACAGTCGCCCGTGGTCCTGTGGCGAGACGCTGACGCTAGGACGACCAGGATTGGAGGCGTCGTTGCCGAGATGACCGTGGTACGAAACCGCGGGAGGTATGAAGCATGGTGGGCCGGTGTACTGCCGCAGCGCGACGACGTCGTGGAGACGATCGAGATGTTGCGAGAGTCGGAATCAGCCGATCTCGGCTACGCACTGCACTCACTCATGCTGGATGTATTTCAGAATGGCGCCACGGTTGACTGGCTTGACATCGGAGGAATGAGACGCGGTGTCGTGCCGTCGTACATCGTCCTAGACATCGACTTAGCGCACGATAGCGACGGTGTCTATGACGGCGTAGACATTGTGCTGTCCCTGCACGCACGGGGTGACGATGGCTCACTCATGGGTTCTTCGGTCTCGGTGTATGTCGATCGGCCCGAGCGCATCTTCGTGCCCGACGTCGCCAACCCAAGCCACGCCCTAGCCGAATTGGTCGACACGGCACTAGATCTGATCAATGCGGAAATCGCCGAGCGTGACCGGTTCTGCTTCGCTGTTCGGGATGTGCTCACCTGAGACCTGGCTCCTCGCTCAGTTGACCAAACTGTGCCCTGTCGGGGGAGGGTGCCGGGTGCCGGCCACCGCCTAGCCGTCCCCCTCCCAACCCGCCGCGGGGGTTGGGAGGGGGAGTTGGTTTCCCTTGTGCGGATGGGTAATTCCTCCGGCGGCGCGCCGCTCAGAACGTTGACGGTTCACGGGTGAATGTCGGCGCTGATTGATAGAATCGGTGGTGTCTGGGCACGCCATTGGGGTGGGCCGACGATTCAAAGGAGTGTTGTTGTGACTGCGGTTATTGAGGGGTCGTGCACGACGGTGGCACGATCGGTGGCTGAATACTTGGGTGCTGGCGAACTGCCCAAGGTGGTGACACATTCGGCGATTGATGGAGTCGATGTCGCAGGCTGGTTGCTCGTCGAGAACCCCGAAGTCGTGCGTACGGGCGAGCGCCGGTGCGCTGTGGTCGGGCAGAGCGGCAGTGTGGTGTGTGCCGGTCCGGTCTCGACGGTGTTGGTGGCGGAGGCACCCGCGGCCATCGCTGAACTGGCGCCGGCGTGGGCAGGGGCGGTTGCAACCGCGACTTGGCAGGCTCAGCGGGCTGAACAGGAGTTGGCTGATGACCGCCGTGCATGGCAGAGGCGCATCGAGGCTGCACACGACGTGGCTGACGCACGCGGGCATTGCCGTGAATTCGACGAGATCATGGAAGAGATCGGTCTGCCTGGACGCAGCCGTGACTTCGATGTCGAGGTGGTCGCCGAGGTGAGGGTCAACGTGCGGGTGACGGCCCGTACGGCTGACGAGGCGAGAGGCGAGGTCAGCGAGGCGATGGTCGCGGACGCGATCTATGCCATGGACCGCAACGACGTGTATTGCGCTATCGAGGATCAGTCGGTGCAGGGTGCCGACCTGGCTGACTGACTGGGAGCTGAAACGACGTTGAGTGGGTGGGCTGCGATGCGCCCACCCACTCAACGTGCTAGGGCGTGCCACACCCCCACCCGCCGCAGGTGTGGGGAGGGGGTGTCTTCTTTGCGTCCAGTCGTCGTCGTCGGCGGCGGCGGCGGCGGCGCGCGGTCGCCGCGGCCGTGCTGGGGTGCTGGGGTGGTGGCGTTTAGGTTCAAAGAGTGGCGATATGTATTGGACCACACGGGGTTTTGTCGGAGTCGTCCAATAGAATTGTGGTGTCCGGGCACGCCATTGGGGTGGGCCGACGATTCGCGAAGGGTTTTGTGTGATGACTGCTGTTTCAGGTGTGCCGAGGGATCTGACGTGTGATTTCAGTGGGGGTCTGGTAGGTCAGGCGAGAGGTCGATTGCTGGTCGCCTTGGGTGATCTGGCCGCGGCCCAGGCGACCACCGCGGAGAGGGCAGACCCGCCCGGCCTGGTGGCTACTGAGGCAGTTGCGGGCTTGGCGGCGGCGATACGTGACAAGGACGAGTTCGTATCGTCAATGCGCAACGAATATGGCGATATCGCCGAGGAGGACCAGGCGCGTTTCGACGAGCGCATGGCTGATCATCGGGAAGGGATCGCCGAGGCCGCCGAGGGCGTCATCGAGGCGCTCTACGGGTCGCTGGAGGCCGCAGCAGTGGGTCCGCAGCACAATCGGACCATCGAGTCCGTAACACTGCCGGAGGGCCCTGGTGAGGCGACGTTGGCGGAATTGATCGACTTGGTCGACCTCGCGGCCCGGTGGGGCTGGCGCCTGGCCGGGGGTAATCTCGGTGAGCTCCAGTGGACGCGAGGGGCCAACCGCGTGGTGGCGAAGTTCGCCGCCAGGTCACAGCGGCCACGGTACGCCGGGCTGCTCAACTACACCGATTATGACGGGACGGGTGCGCAGTTGGGCACGGCGGTTTGGCGCGGCGTCGGCAATGGAGGCGACAGCGCCGATGCCGCCAGTGCTCTGCGGAGGTGGTTCACTCTGCCAGTCCGGGCATTGAACAGCCCCACTCAGTGGTGATCGCGGTGGCAGACGGATACGCGGAGGTAGTGCTGTATACCGCGCAGCGGATGGAGGCGAGTGACGTCGCGGAACTTGCTCGGCTTTTTGAGGGGAGGCCGAAGGAGTCCCTGGCGTCGACGCATGAAGGTGTAGAGCTTCAGCGCGACAACAACATCCGTGCAGGGTGGGCGGCGCGAGCGTTGATCGCATACGCGAGTCATCTAGGTGGTCAGAGCTTGGTCGATGAGCTGGAGACAGTGACCGGCGATTTGCTGGGTGATCTGCTCCACCTATTCGACGCGCTGGGTCTGGACTGGGAGGAAATTCGGGAGCGGGGCGAACGCTTCCATCGCGAGGAAGTGTTCGGCGACGTGTGAGAGCCGTTGATTGGGGGTGTCTGCTAATGAACAGCAGACACCTCTCGGTTCGCGCTGCGTGACGTTCGAGCGCACATTGGGTACAGCGAATCACGCTGTACCCCGGCTGGTTTCAGGAGAAACGGTGTCGGTAGCCGTCGGTACACTTTACGAGTGTATGGGCACGCCATTGGGGTGGGCCCGACGTGAAAGGCAGTGTCGTCATGGGACAGTACTACGCACCGATGATCATTGATAAGCCCGTCGCTCCCACTGTGCGGTGGTGGTTCGCGGCGCACATTTACGGCAATGGCCTAAAGTTGATGGAACACAGTTATGTTGGGAACAGATTCGTTCGCGCCGTCGAGACATTCTTGCGACTGGATGGCGGAATGCGCGTCGTGTGGGCAGGGGATTACGCCGACAACGAAGTGGACGGTGAAAATCTGTGGCAGAAGACTCTGACGCCCAACCACGATGACCACGACTACTCGCGGTGTGTGGCGATCACGGCGGGATTGGAGCCGCTGTACCCGGGGTATGAGTCGACGCTGAACGCCGTTGTTTCGGCTGCTCACGTCGTGGACGTTCCGCTTGCTTCGGACGATGAGTGCCGTTACGTGCTCAACCTCGATACCCGCGAGTATGTCGATACGACACGAGCGCCTTTTGCTGACCCCGGATCGGACTGGACGGCACGGATACATCCGCTGCCATTGCTGACGTGCGAGGGTAACAACCGAGGGGGCGGCGACTACCGATCCAACGCAGCGGTCATCGGATCATGGGCGCGGGCGAGGGTAAGCGTAGGTGGCCATGCGCCCGCGGGGTTCTCGGAATTGGACTTCGCAGCAGTGTTGCCAGCAGAAGGCGAGATCCTGGTCTGAGGGTGATTTCTTCGAGGCGTTTGCGCGGGCAGCTGAGAGGCTTGCCTCAGTGTGCCTAGAGCGACACGAGCGCCGCGCCGCGGACATATTCCACCCGAGTAGAGCGGTACTGGCGTAGAGGGGTTTCCGGGTAGGTGTGGCCGTGGATCAGTAGCGCCGGTTTGTGCGTGTCGATCCAGTCGCGAAGGGCAATGATGCCGACGTGGGCAGGGTCGGGGTGGTCGTTGATGCCCGCTGGCGGGCAGTGGGTGACGAGGACGTCAGCAGCGGGCATGTCGGCAATCATCTCCGCATACTCCTGCTGGGTATAGAGAACGTCGTGGCCACGGCGTTTATAGCGCACGCAGCCCTCCAGGCCGATGAACGTTGTGGCGTTGATGGTGGTGGGGGTGAGGTGGAGGTTGGTGATGTTGAGGGTGGCTAGGTAGGGGGTGGTGTCGTGGTTGCCGTGGATGCCGATGGTGGGTACGGGTGCGTCGGTGATGTGGGCGTTGTTGAGCCAGGTGTGGTTGAGGTCTCCTGCGGTGATGAGGGTGTCGGCGTGGTGGGTGGTGATGGCGTGGGGGATGGAGGTCCAGTCGGGTTCGGTGTCGGCGAGGACGAGGAGTCGCATGGTGTTGAGTGTGCGGGGTGTGGTGCGTCGGATTCAACAACGGTGTGGCGTGTGTGTGTTGTTGGATTGAGGGGTAAGGGCGGCAGGGGTGGGCGGTGGGGCGTGAGCCCCGCCGCGTTGGTGTGGTCTCGTATTCGGTTGGTATGAACGGATATTGAGTGATAGCGATAAGCGTTGCGATTGTCCGAAAAGTGTTGGTAGTATTGATGTTAAGCACGGCGAAGCCGAGCGGAGACACGAAACAGACTGTAGAATAACGATATTGGATAGCGACGAAGTCGCGACCACGCTGGTAGTGAAAGTGATTGATATGCAAAGAGATTCGATCCGGCAGAGCGAAGGGCGAAGCCCGAGCGGGAATGAGCCGGTGACGATGAAAACGCAAGGCGCACAACAGAACTTGACCATAGAGCACGAGCAAGGCGGCGTGAGCCGCCGGGTGCGCTCGCCGGCAGCGCCGGCGGTCCT